>DAHXLH010000179.1:0-4347 GCA_027366115.1 Phycisphaerales bacterium | reverse complement strand
GCAACGCCATGCGGAAGAATTGCTCCGCAGCAGTCGCGAACACCATCGCAGCTCCACCGCCACAACCGACGCCCCGATCGTGGATCCTTGGGCGTTGGCTGGCACGGGTGCACTATCCGCATCTGACAGTACCGCCGCAGGTGCCCGGCAGGTCGGCACACTGCAAAAACTTCTGGCCATGGGCGAAACACTCCTGGCCAAACTCGAAAACCCGATGAAAAACCCCTTCGATTTTTTGCCATGAAAATTCCGCTGGCGTGAATTTTACCAAAGGACTTTCCCGGGGCCGGCGGCGCTCTCACGCGGCACCACTGGCAGAGCCGGCGGCCTTAGGGAGTGCGGCAAACCAATGTTCGCCGGCCTTGCATAACGGTCCAGCAGGTGTATACTTGAAGTGTTATGTCTAAGAGGCTCGGCCATGAAAGCAACATTTGTCGACTTGCGAAAACGTTCCAGTGACATCATTGATGCCCTGAACCGTAATGAGGCCGTTACCGTTTATTATCGCGGCAGGCCGAAGGCGATTATGCGTCCTATCACAAAAAAAACATCCAGGGCTTCGGGCAGTGTAAAAGATCATCGTTCGTTTGGTATGTGGGCTGATCGTGCGGATATGGCCGACGTGACCGCTTACGTAAAGAAAATCCGTATTAGAAGCCTGTCCGAGTAATGGCCGGGATTGCGATTGCTCAGACAGCCGCCTGGAGGTGATGATGCTCTTTGATACTGATATTTTGATCTGGTATCTCCGTGGCAATGCGAAGGCGGCGGAATTGCTGGATCGCACGACCCTTCGCACCACCTCCGTGATCTCCTACATGGAACTGCTGCAGGGTTCCCGCGGAGCGCGGGAGCATCAGAGCATCCGGGATTTTCTTTCTGAATTTAATTTTTCCGTGGAAGTGCTTTCGGAAAACATCGGTCACCGTGCGTCCATTTACATGGAAGAATATGGCTCGGCCACCGGATTAAGCGCCACGGACGCATTGATCGCCGCAACCGCCGTGGAATCAGACTGCACCCTGGCAACCGGGAATTTCAAACACTTTTCGCCGATAACCGACATTCGCATAAGCCGTTTCAAACCCTAACATTCCAACTCCCAACTCCTATTTCTACTCATTATTCATTACTTCATTTCTTCATTGAAGCCCGCAACCTCGCGCACCACGACGGCGAAGCGCTTCCAACCTGTCCCCTGTCCCCTGTCCCCTGTAACCTCTGTGGTTACTGCCCCCACACCTCCGCAAAAGTCCGCCCATGTGCATCGCGCGATGGTGCATCAACCGGCGGCATATTCGAGTCTTGTGAGTTGCCGGCATCATCGCATTGCATCACTATTTCTAAACCCGTGAGCATGTACCTCAGCGCATCCATGGCATGATCGCTGCCGGGTTGCACGGCGGCACCGGCTTTTTGGCTTTCATCCGCGGCATACTGATATTCCGAGGCTTCCTGAATTAAATGGTGACATGATGAATATATTTTAAGCTTATCGGCCAGGAGTCGCGATTCCACCAGGGAAATGCCGGCGGAAATAGAAGCCAGCGGGGCTTTTTCGCAGGGGGCATCATGGCGGCGCACCAAGTCAATTAAATCCGGCCGTGAAGGGTCGGCAAAACACCGTTCCACGTTCCACCGTCTAAGCAGCGCGGAAATTTTTTCCGCAAGTTCATCCAGCGGCAGCCGCCGAGCGTAAAATTCTTCCACCACATATAGCCGCTGATCCGGGCGCTGCACCCCGACCACCACCACGGTGGGATCGCGCCAACCCCAATCCAGACCCGCACAAGCCAGCGGGGCATTACCCAATTCTTTCTCATCCGCCCCGGAGGCGGAAATAATATGATCCGCAAACGTTTCATACACCAGGCCCTCGGGTGCCGCCCAAAGGCCGTCCAGCAGGCGTTTCCGTCGCACCCCGGACAGCCGCTCCAAAGTGGCCCGGTACGTCTGCCCGGCCGTCGTGTACAGCCCGGTTTGGCGATCGAAGAAAATCGGATTGTCTTCATGCCGACTGACTAAGCGCTGCATAAGGCCCGCATTGGCCCGCACATTAAGCCAATGTCCCGGATGCGACGGGTTGCATTCCGCCACCGCCTGGTGATACGGCATAATGCCGTGGCGCAGGCGGGTGAGAAGTTTTTCCCAATCTGAAAGTGTTAATTCCGTGGCTTCACATGCCAGAATCATATCGTACTCACTGGACATGACCCGATCCGCATTATCCAGCCCGCCCAGTACAAGTTCCGAGCCGTTCTCCAGCACATATCCCGTACGGCGGCCCCGCGTAGCGCCTCGGCTGATGGAATGCCCCGCAGGCAATACCTTTTCCTCCAGCGTAACCAGGGCAGATTGTGTGAGGCTCACCCGTGTTTTCCGCGCCAGCAGGCAACGCATGGATCTGTATTTTTGCATACACAGAAACATTTTTTCCAACGCGGCGCGGGTTTTCCCCGTCCCCGCAGGCCCGGCCAAAAGCACTTCCCGTTCATGCGTATAAAACAATTCCTCCGCCGCTCCCACTGGCTCATACCCCTGCGTGCCGGTTGCGGCATTATTCTTTTGTGCTCTTTGCCTGCGTTTACTCATACGTCCTCAAGGCGAACATTCTGATAGGTTTTTACCGGCTCGGCATTTCCCGCTTCGCCGGTTGCGTCCGACTGGCCTAAATAATGCTTGCCAAGAAATTGCAGCAGCCGGACATCGCCTTCCTCCAGGGTCGCCACCTGAATCTGCTTTTTTCGCAGCCCGATATGCATGGATGCTCGACCGCGTTTTAACTGTTTGCCAAATTTGCCGCGCAATGCGGAAACCGATAATTCCAGATGATCGGCAATTTCTCCATCGGTGGCTCCGGTATGCGCCAAGGAGACAATCTGCTCCGCCGCGTCCGCATCATGCAAAAACTCCTCGCCCCGCGGCATCCGCCCGGCCCCCGGCCTGGGCAACGCGCTGTCCTGCACAGGAACGCTGGTGGGTGGATCCGCTTTTTGCGATTTTCTGGACATCGTACAATCCACTGTTAAAGATCGGACAAAAACGGGCGACATCGCCAGCATTATCAGGCCCCGGCACATTCAATGTGCCGACGAACATACACTGACTCCTAACTCCTGCCTTCTCACGCTGATGTATTGGAACGAACAAATCCGCCGGGCGTGGGCAGGCTCAGATCCGTAGCTGCGTTGTTTCAGGCCGGCGGTTGCATCCGAATAGGTGACAGCCTTTAATTTCCATTTTCCACCCGCCCGGCAGGAACGGATCATGGCGGGATGGGAAGTAATCAGGCTCAAACGTTTACAGCCTGCCTGGCGGATGGCGATTTCCGCAACGGCATCACGGAATTTGCCGCCTACCCCTATGCCCTGATAATCCGGCAGTACCACAATGCGGGAAAAGCGTTTGTAGCCGACGAAACCAGCGACTTGCGTAATGCCGGCAAACGCAATGGGGCGACCATCAAGCAAGCCACAGTAATAATCACCTCCCGGCAGCTTGGAGCTTAAATAATGATGGCGTTCAAACATTGGCCATAAGTTGCGTTCACACCGGCGGATTTCAATGCGTAGTTGCGGTCGCTGAAGACACCCCCGTGCCAGGGTCTGATCGGCCATATCCACAATCCAATCCGGGCATAACCACGGGGCAATATCATAATGACAACTCACCGCCACAAAACGCTTCTTCACCACACCCGTCCGAATAGCCCGCGCCACCGCCGCGGAACCCACCTGCGCTACGGTGCGGTCCACCACGGATGTAAATTCATCCATAACAGCAAGGTTGTTATCCGGTGCCAGCAGCAGCCGGGCGAGATCCACGCGGAATTTTTCCCCATTACTTAAAACATGATAAGGCCGCAACCACGCCGGGGGCGAACTAAAGCCTACCGCGGAAAGCATCTGTGTAATGCTGCGAATATCAGCATCGCCAAAGCCATCAATAATGGCGGCGTTGGCGGACCACGGGGAAGAATTAAGCATTACCGCATCACCATAAACATGCCGGGCGATACTGGTTTTGCCACTGCCGCTGGGGCCGACAATCAAACCAATTTGCCAGGGGTCCTGTATGGTCGGCACATCCACAGAAAAGCGTTGGATAGAACCCACAGCCGCAGGCAGATCAAACATGCCGCGAACCTGCTGCACCCGGAAGCTTTCTGTAATGGCACAAGTGACAGTGGTGTCGATACGCATCAACGGAACTCCGAATAGATGATCGCCGGCAGATCAAGGGGGACAGCTACGCAGACAAGCTCTTCGTTTATGCTCCGGTCGCCTCTCAATGGGACATATAGGCTTGACAGAGCACTGGTACCGCAGGCATCTTGCATGCACCAGC
>DAHXLH010000173.1:0-5535 GCA_027366115.1 Phycisphaerales bacterium | reverse complement strand
ATTGGACTGGTCTCGTGTCAACATGGCAGCGAGCGACGGAATCGAATTCCACGGCACCGGTTTGGCCGCACGCGCCAGGAGTTTTGCCCACTCGTCAGATGGGATCGATCCCAAGCTGGTGCCGCCGTCCGGTGCCGATTGCCCGGCCCCGCCGCTTGGCAACTGGGGGCTTGGCGGAAACAAATTCTGGGGCCTCGACAACCCCGGCTGAAAAGTGCGCACGGGAAATGCCCAGTCAGGGGGTGTGAAAACTCCCGATGCCGACGCACTGGGCGAAGTTTGCATTTTCAGCGCCATTTGGTCTTGACTCCATCGGACCTGCGCCGCTTTTAATTGTGCCACGCCGGCCACCACCGCATTGACATCGCCGGCTTTCATACTCTGGTTGACGATCTGCTTAAGAGCCGCGACACGCTGCCCCTCCGCGGCGACAGCCGCGTTGTTACGCTGGAGTGCAATTTTCTCGATGGATGGCGGCAGGCCCACGGTAGGAACAACCGGCTGGAAATAGGGTGGAAATGGGGGCCAGGCTTTCTCCACTTGCAACCGGGCCTTTACCGCCGCCAAAGCCTGTTGCGCCGCCACCACCGCGTTGGCGTTGCCCGATTTCATGGATGCGGCCGTTTGCGTATTCAGTGCTGATATTTCCGCTTGATCAGCAGCCAGCACGGCATTCCAAGCTGCGGCAAGTTGCTGTTTCAGTGCGGTTGCGGGCGATGTGGCGGCGTTAGGCGTGCTGCCGGCAGGGGCGGAAGAGGCGGCCGAAATTCCCTGCAAGAGTATAGCGCCGAAACTTGTCGCGGCAAAGGCCAACATAATAGATCGTGTACGCAATTTCCCCATGGCTCGCTTCCTTTCCGTTGGCAGTTGGACTTTATGCTTAATATGGTACCGCCATAGGGCGAATCACGCAAAGCTGATGAACCCGGAACGTCGTACCCAGATTTTCCGCGCGGCCTTTCGTGTGCGTGTGGCATTTTTATGTGGCAGGACTTAGAATCCCATGGAGCGCTTTTGGTCGTGCGGGTTCGCTCCCCGTGGCGGGCGGAAACGGCCTCGAGGCCGTGAGACAAGATGGTATGGCACGGACGTATGTTTTAATAAAGGCATTGCATGGAGCATGAATTGGCGTTACCGGATTTCCTGGGAAATACTTCCATTGTCGGCCTGCAGTGGGGCGACGAGGGCAAAGGGAAAATTGTTGATCTTTTGACCCCACAATTTGATTTCGCGATTCGCTGGAACGGCGGCAGCAATGCCGGGCATTCGGTGAAAGTCGGCGATAAAAAATATGCCTTTCATTTGATTCCCAGTGGTATATTGCATCCGCAGTGTACGTCTGTATTGGCCAATGGCGTAGTGATTGATCCGGTGCAGCTTTTACAGGAAATGGATCAATTGGTCAGCCAGGGCATCGCGGTGGAAAATAATCTGCGGATCAGCAGTCAGGCGCATGTGGTAATGCCGTACCATAAATTACAGGACCAGCTTTCGGAACAACGGCTGGGAGATAACAAGCTTGGTACAACCGCACGCGGCATCGGCCCCTGCTATGCCGATAAAGCCGGACGATCCATGGCTATCCGCATGGCGGACTTATTGGATGAAACGCGGTTAAGCGACAAATTGCAGCGTGTGACGGCGGAAAAAAATCTTCTGCTCAAAGGCGTTTATGGTGCCGCCGCATTGGACTGGGAGTCGATGTTTGAACAATATCGCGGCTACGGGCAATTGTTGCAGCCGTATGTGTGTCACACGTCGGCGCTTTTACACCGAGCGATGGACGATAACAAGCGAATGCTGTTTGAAGGTGCCAACGCGGTACTATTAGATCTGGATCATGGCACCTTTCCGTTTGTAACCAGCAGCAATTGCGGCACCGGGCTTTCTGCGGGTACAGGCGTACCGGCCCGAGCGGTGCAGACGGTGCTGGGCGTCGTTAAGGCCTATTGCAGCCGCGTAGGTTCCGGCCCCTTTCCGACCGAGCAGGATAATGCCATCGGCCAGCGCATCCGGGAGCGCGGACATGAATTCGGTACTACCACCGGGCGGCCCCGACGATGCGGCTATCTGGACCTTGTGGCGTTACGGTATGCGGCACGTGTCTGCGGCGTGACCGGTTTGTGCATCATGCTGTTGGATGTGCTTTCTACATTTGACACGCTGCGCGTCTGTACCAGTTACAAAATTAGCGGACAGACCACTACCGAATTTCCGCCCGATGCCTATGAACTGCAAAAGGCCGAACCAGTCTATGAGGAATTAGCCGGCTGGCATGAAACGCTTGATGATGTTCGCACGCCCGAAGATCTGCCGACGAATGCTCGGAAATATCTCGATACGATTGCCAAGTATGTTAACGTGCCGATCCGAATTGTGAGTGTCGGGCCTGCCCGGCATCAAACGTTGATATGCCCGGTACGGTAAGTGGCGCGGTATACTTTATAAGTGTTTTGGCGCATTGGATAAGAGGCGGGGCGTGATGAGCAATTCATCTTCTGATACAGAGTCGCAAAAGCGTGCTGATCCACAAATGCCGCAGCACGTTGCGGTGATTATGGATGGGAATGGCCGCTGGGCCAGGCGGCGGGGAAAGCCGCGCACCGAAGGGCATCGTGCGGGAGCCATTGCAGCGCGGGAAATTGTCGAACACGCGGCGCGTCTGGGCCTCAAACAACTTACCCTGTACAGCTTTTCGATTGAAAACTGGAGCCGGCCCGTGGATGAGGTGAACACACTCATGCGGCTGTATATAGAATACCTCATCAGTGAACGACCGGTGATGCTGAGAAATAACATCCGATTTCGGCAGATTGGTCGCCGGGACGGGCTGCCGCCGGATGTGCTGGAAGAATTGGACCAGACCATTGCCGCGTTGGATCATAATACGGGCATGACGCTGTGTCTGGCGGTCAATTATGGCTCGCGTGCGGAAATTGCCGACGCGGTACGAGCGATAGCTTGTAAAGTGAAGGCCGGTACGCTTGATAGTGCCGCCATCACCGAACAAACCATTGCGGATCACCTGTATACGGCGGGCATGCCAGATCCGGATTTATTGATTCGCACTGCGGGCGAAATGCGCGTCAGTAACTATTTGCTCTGGCAAATTAGTTATGCGGAATTATTTGTCACGGATGTTTGCTGGCCCGATTTCACCGCCGCCGAGTTTGATTGCGCACTGGCGGATTACGCCCGCCGCGAGCGCCGCTTCGGCGGGTTAAACCCGGCAACATGACGGCATTTTATTCCTCAACGCCATATTCTTTGATTTTGCGATACAACGTGCGCTCGCCAATACCCAGCAATTTTGCGGCGTGTTCGCGATTTCCGCCCACCATTTCCAAGGTTTTCTGAATGGCCTCTTTTTCCAGCTCCGCCAGACTTACACCCGCCAAGCTGGTAATGGCGGTTCCGGTGCTGCCCGCGCCACTGAAGGTAATGGGGGCTAAAGCGGTTGAAGACACGGTTTCAACCGAATAATGTCCGAGAATTTCCGGCGGAATATCTTCCACGGTCAGGCGTGGGCCGGCCGCCAAGGCAATCATATTTTCAATAACGTTTTCTAACTGTCGGATATTTCCCGGCCAATTATACGATAGGAGAATATCACGCGCCTGATTATCCATACCGTCAACAGCCTTATTCAAACGCTGCGAACTTTTCTTAATCATGTGGCTGATCAGCAAGGGAATATCTTCCCGCCGCTGCCGCAACGGCGGAAGAATAATCGTCGCACCTTTAATGCGAAAATATAAATCGTCTCTGAATTCGTGCTTCCGAACAGCCTCTTCCAGATCTTTATTTGTGGCGGCAATGAACCGGACGTCCACATGGATTGGATCGTTGGTGCCCAGGCGAACAACCTGCCGGTCCTGCAATACGCGCAGCAGCTTGGCCTGCATGGTCAGCGGCATATCTCCAATTTCATCCATGAATAAGGTGCCGCCCTCCGCATATTCAAACCGCCCCAAACGATCCGACCGGGCGTCGGTGAAGGCCCCGCGAACGTGTCCAAAGAGTTCATCTTCCAGCGTGCTGTCATTAAGGCCGGCACAATTTAAGGCAACAAATCGCCCCGCGTGGCGACGGGAATTCTGGTGCAGGGCACGTGCGATAAGTTCTTTACCGGTACCGGATTCCCCCAGCACCAGAACGTTAATATCCGTCGGACCGATTTGCCGCACAAGCTGCAAGGCCCGCTGCATGGGCGGTGAATTGCCAATGATGCCTTCCATGCCATACCGCTCATCGAGAGCCAATTTGAAATTTTCATTCTGCCGCGCCATTACTACTTTTTCCGCGGCGCGCCTGATCTGGGCACGGATAAGATCCAGATCCAGCGGCTTTTCAATAAAATCATAAGCGCCAGTTCGCATGGCTTGAACCGCCGTGGAAACGTCTCCGTGCGCGGTGACAACAATAACCTGCGTTTCCGGACGCGTTTTGTGAACAAATTGCAGCAACTCAAACCCGTCCAGGGGATCATCCATCCGCAAATCGGTGATGACAAGGTCAAATTCCCCTTCGATAAAATAGCGCTTGGCATCCGTGAGGTTGTGCGCCTGTTTTACGCCGTATCCAATGCGGGCGACGGCTTCACTTAACGCATCGGCGTGATCAATTTCATCATCCACAACCAGGACACGAATTACGGGGTCTTTACTCATGTAATAAAAGATAGCGGCTGTCGCGCAGGCTTTCCAGTGCCCAGGAGAATATAGAGGTACGCCCGCGTAGATTTCGTTGGTACTGTTTTTATTTTCAGCGGCTGATGCGTTACACTGTTTATCAGGCGGTTTGTGTCTTTGCTGTTTATGAGGGTTTTAGGCCATGTCTGACTCTTCTTCCGGCGGCGTAAAAGTTATGGGGCTGATCATAGTGGCGGTCATTGTTATTGCTTTGGGGTTCTGGTTATTTCAAACCCCACCGACCAGTCCGATTCTCAAATATCCCACCAGCCGCAGCGCCCTGTTGCACCGTTATATGAAATTGGTCGCGCAGGGGCGAACCCTGACAGATCAAGAGGCGTTTAAGCTGATTTCCTGGCCCGTGCGGCAGGAACATAAAAATCACCCGGGGCGCGTCTGGCAGACCATGGAAGATATGAACCAATATCTCACCGGACTTTTTGGCGCTAACTGGAGCAGTGAGGTAAAGATTGTTCCACCCTCGGATACCGCAAGCAATAAGTATGTTGTTAGCGTGCGAACCGAAAAATTCCATTTTACCCTGGCCCCGCAGAATAAATTAGCCCATCCTACATTGGGTGGTACAGAGCATTGGGGTATTGCGGCTATTCGAGAATTTCCCTTTGCCGGCGGAGCGCAGGCCCAACACGTTGCTGCCGTAACATCCGTACTCGGTGCGATAAACCCCGGTGCGGCGGCTAATGTAGGCGGAATTGCCGCAGCCTACAGCGAGGCAGACAACGGCACCGCGTGGCAAATTAAAGAAAGATTGCTGCCAACGGTAGAAGACCCCCATGCGGCCGGATTACGACAATGTATTTACCAATTATGGCCCGTAAGAAAA
>DAHXLH010000147.1:0-7584 GCA_027366115.1 Phycisphaerales bacterium | reverse complement strand
TTGCGGGCGGTTGCGTGGCGCTTCTGTACTGCCCCAGGGATCAACGGCGGTTTTCGGCTGTTCACGCTCCAGAATCATGCCGGCACCCACGGTGTTGAAGCTCTGACGGTCAATGACGATAAATGATCCAGTGGCGCGGTTGCGGCGATAGGCGTCAAAGGCCAGCGGCTGCGTTACGGAAATGCTGCAACGTCCGACTTCATTAAGATGCAGCGTATCAAGGGGTTTATCCTCCAGTGTGTTAATATCAATTCCATTAAGCAGCGTAATTTCTCCCGGCGTGGTGCGGGTGGTCTGCTTGATGAGATAACCAGCCGTCAGGTCCAGCGGCTTTTCACTTAGCCAGACGATGCGTGCCGGGAAATCCTGCCCGAACTGTGGTGCCGTTTGCGCATGCACCAGCATATCGCCCCGGCTGATATCGACTTCATCTTCCAGCGTCAGCGTAACCGCCATGGGGCAATGCGCTTCAGCCAAGTTGCCGTCCAGAGTGACGATGGATCGGATGATGCTTTTACGCCCGGACGGCAGCACCATCACTTCATCACCTTGCCGCACTGTGCCGGAGGCAATCGTGCCGGCGAAGCCGCGAAAATCCAAGTTGGGCCGCAGTACCATCTGAACCGGGAATCGGAAATCCTGCAGGTTACGATCAGAGGCAATATGGACGGTTTCCAGGTGATTCAGCAGCGGGCCGCTTTTGTGCCAGGGCATATTCGCGCTGACTTCAACCACGTTGTCCCCTTTTAGAGCGCTGATGGGAATAAAGTGGACATCTTTAATGTCCAGTTTGGCGGCAAATTCGCTGTATTGGGCCTTAATTTGGTTAAAGCGCTCCTGTGACCAGTCGACAAGATCCATTTTGTTGATGGTCACAACAACGTGCTGAATTCCCAGCAACGAGCAGATAAAACTGTGGCGTTTGGTTTGGGCTACCACGCCGTGCCGCGCATCGACCAGAATAATAGCCAACTGGCACGTTGAAGCTCCGGTGGCCATATTGCGTGTGTATTGCTCATGGCCCGGAGTGTCGGCGATGATAAATTTGCGCTTATCGGTTGAGAAATACCGGTACGCCACATCAATGGTGATGCCCTGTTCACGTTCCGCTTTCAGGCCGTCGGTCAGCAGGGCTAAGTCAAGGTCACCGCCGGTGGTGCCGTGGCGGACACTGTCGCGGCGTATGGCGGCGAGTTGATCTTCATAAATCATTTTTGTGTCATGCAGCAAACGCCCGATGAGCGTACTTTTTCCGTCATCCACGCTGCCGCAGGTCAGGAATCGCAGCATTTCCTTGGCCTGGTTGCGTTCCAGATACGTGTTAATGTCTTCATGCAGGGCGGATTCGATGGCGGTCATAGGGATAAACTCCTGGCTATTTATTTCTTCCGCCATTGGGAGGCGGATAAGTGTAATGTATTATGTTCATGCGTTCACGGGCCGGTACCGCCTGCGTTGCGGCGGCATGAGATCCCGGCGCGGCTATTAAAAATATCCTTCGCGTTTTTTCTGCTCCATGGACCCTTGCTCATCGTGGTCAATGGCCCGGCCGGACCGTTCCGATTGCCTGAACAGCAGCATTTCTTCAATGATTTTTGGCAAAGTATCCGCCTGAGATTCAATGGCTCCGGTCAGCGGATAACAGCCCAGTGTGCGGAAACGCACATTTTTGATAAGAGGCGTTTCGCCGTCTTTCAATGGATAGCGATGGTCATTAACGTAAATTAACTGCGGATCACGCTGTACTACGGGGCGCGGAGCCGCAAAATACAGTGGGCAGATAGGAATTTTTTCCAAATGAATGTATTGCCATATATCTAATTCTGTCCAGTTAGACAGGGGAAATACGCGGATACTTTCACCTTTATTGATACGGGCATTATACAGATTCCACATTTCCGGCCGCTGATTTTTGGGGTCCCATTGATAATGCTTATCGCGGAAGGAAAAAATGCGTTCTTTAGCGCGGGATTTTTCTTCTTCCCTGCGTGCGCCGCCGAAGGCGGCATCGAACTGGTATTCTTTTAATCCCATCAGCAATCCCTGCAGATTCATGTTATGGGTGTATTTGACGCTTCCGGAGTCAAAGGGATTTATGCCGGCCTTGATGGCGTCAAAATTGGTGCTCACAATGAGCTTGAGGTCATATTCTTTGACGAGCTTATCACGAAAGGCGTAGACTTCCTTAAAGTCCCATGTGGTATCAATATGCATAAAGGCAAAGGGCACGCGGGCGGGATAAAACGCCTTGCGCGCCAGATGCAGCATGACGGAGGAATCCTTGCCGCTGGAAAAAAGCATCACTGGATTTTGAAATTCCGCCACGACTTCCCGGATAATATGAATGCTTTCCGCTTCCAATTCCTTAAGGTGCGTAAGTTTAAGCGTCATTGTTTGAATTCCTGATCTCATATTCCGAATTACTACTATTCCGATTAGTTTAATAGGAGTTCGGAAAGTCGTCAACTGTAGCATAACGCCTTTTGAGGCGTGTATGCGAAAAATGACACCCGACTTTCCACGTCTACGTTTCCTGTTACGAATTGCCCGGGGCGGGACTCGAACCCGCACGACCGAAAACGGTCACAGGATTTTAAGTCCTGAGCGTCTGCCATTCCGCCACCCGGGCGAGAATGTGCCATTATCGTTGGAAATCACAGGTTTTCAACCGCACAGGAGATATTTCTCCATGATTGATAAAATTTGGCCTTTGATGCGTTACAATATATCGCTTAAAGGATTGTCCGGATGATCATCATTGATGCCTATAACTGCCTGCACGCCGGAAGCTCCATGCCGGGGCCATGGCATGGCTTTTCATTGCGCGAATTGTGCCGCCTTGTGGAACGGCTGGATAAAAAAATTGTACTGGTCATGGATGGTTCTCCCAAACCCGATGAGCCGACAAATGCGGAATTCCCGGACGTAACGTTGAAATATTCCGGGCGCGGTGTTTCAGCGGATTCGGTCATTATTGCTATGGTGGATCAGAGTACCGGTGCCCGGCATATCACCGTCGTGAGCAATGACCGCGCGGTGAAAGCTGGTGCCCAGCGCGGTGGGGCGCGGACCATGGCCTGTGAAAAATATCTCGCCGGAATAGTGCGGCGAAAAGCTGCCATACGCCTGCGGTGGAAGACGGCCGAGCCACAGCGGAAAACTATCGGCCGAACTTCGGATACCGATTTCTGGCTGCATGAATTCGGCTTTGCAACCGCTACCGGGAAAGCCGAGTCCCAGGCTCTGAAGACAAAGGCTTCGGCAACGCCAGATAATCCGGTTGGAATAAATATTGACGCTATCGATATGGAAGAAATATTGCGGCAGCGCATGCCGCCGGAGAATCGTGTTAAATCACGATCTTTGAAATAATTAATATTCCGCGCGGGAACCTTCCCTTAGGGAAATATGCTGACGGCTATGTTGGGAAGCGCTGCGGCAATTTGTTCCCCTAACTTTCCCAGCGTTTCCGGCGATAAGGCGGTTGCATAGGCTTCGGTTGTCCGGCGGGCGATCGAGTAAATCTGGATTAATTTAATGTGGCCGCCAGCCGCAACGACCTCGGAAATCCGTTGAACATAGTCGGCTATTTCCGATGGGGCGGGGACTGCGCCATGGACTGCCATTAAAAGCGTCTGAATAACCACCGGGCGTTGCACTGCACAGGCGGTGATGTTGTCCAGGATGCGCTGGAAGGGAATTGTGGAGCGGTCCACTTGCCGGTAATACGCTTCAGTGCCCGCATCGAGTTTCAGCCAGATTTCACCGTTGTGCTGATCTAGAAATGACAACGCATTTTCAATGGCGGGGCGGTGCAGCATGCTGGCGTTGGTAATGATCACAATTTTTACCTCCGGCAATTGAAACGTCTGGAGAATTTCCGCCACTAATTGGCAAGCCGGAAAAAATTGCCGGCAGGTGGTCGGTTCGCCATCGCCGGAAAAGGCAATATCATTGATTCGCCGCAACGCCGGTGCAACACCGGAAAATGGATCAAAGTTGTAAATGTCTCCGCTTTGAACCATTTTTAACATGGCAACGAGTTCGGAGTGCAATATCGCTAAATCAACTTCCGGCGGTCCGCCGGCGATGTTGCGGTCCACACAACAATATACACAATCAAAATTGCAGACCTTATCGGGATTCAGATTCACCCCAATGCTGATACCGCCGCTGCGGCGGGAAACCACCGGATAGACATACCGATTTGACTGCCAGTGCCGACCATGCGATGCAAAGGCCCGACGATTGCCGGGATTAAGGAGTAGATCAAGAGGATGGTTGGGCGAATCCATAACAAACAAGTGTAACGCGAAGTGGGCCATCCACGCTATGGTTTATGTTTTTGTGCGGCATAGAGCAACATATTAAGCATCAGCGGCCGGGCGGATGCGGGACTGTATCCCATAACGCCCCAGGCGTGTGAACCGGTCAGCCCCGTGGCAATATTGTAGGGGCTGTAAATAATCATCCAGCGGCCATGCCGATGCAGCCCGTAAAGCAGGGGTTTATCCAGAAAGCCATGGTGCCGCAGGAAGAATGCACGGTAGTTCACTTTAGGCAGCGGCACAGAGTTGGGAATGGACCCGTTGAAAATCCGGCTGGATTGAGGAATTTGGCCCATCGTGGCCAGCGGATATAACTGGGCGATCATAGTTCGCACCGAATGCGTGATTTGTTTATCAGCATTGGGTGTTTCAATAATCAGGGTTCCGCCCGCGTCAAGAAAGCTCCTGATGTCATGCTCGGTTCTCCACGACGGGTCAAAGGGTTGCAGCGCGGCCATATAGGCGATCAGGGGCTTTTTCTCCCCCATATTTTTGAGTGTAGCCGTGCCAATAGATAACTTGATTTTGTGGACCGCCGCATAATCCGAAAAGGCCTTGAAGGCTTCCGGTTCCGGATGCCATTGTCCTTTGTGCCGGATAAAGGAGAGAGCCAGGGTGCGGAGCCGGCCGGTGATTTTCAGTTTGGGAATTTTTGGATTCAAATGTCGCACCAGGCGATGTTTGCTGGTGGCATAGAAATAGACGTTAGCCGCCAGCCTGAAGGCATTTTTGTGAAAATCCGTATTCAGGCTTTCCCATCGCGATCCAACATCCAGGGGGCTGTGCACCCAACTGACACGGATGCCGTTGGAAAGCCCCATTAAATCCATGGTGGGAGGCAGTTGATACTGTACGTGATAGATCCAGTTATCGGCGGAAAGTTTCCGCATTTTCAGCGTATCATCCGTAGCGGCGAAAGCAGCTCTTTGAATGGCGCGTGTAAACGATTTGCTGTTGCCATCGGCGTTGGAGAAAATGAATCCTCCATGGTTCATATACCACTTCAGTTTTGCAATATCTTCCGCGGTGAAATGGGGATTGCCGTGGCCGGTAATCAGCAAAACCGGCGCATCAAGCCAGGTGCGCGGATCGGAATTAATATTGACGCTTTGCCAGTTAATCTGTTGCTCAAAGGTGGTGCTAAGCCATTGGGTAACGTTATAGTCGTCGCGGGGGCGGGCATTCCATGGGCCGTTGTATTGGAGTTTGTTGAAAATAATGGGGTTGAGTCCGCGGGTAAGAAAAAGCAGTGCGTAAGCGGTGGGAACGACATTACTTGGCGAACCCAGCACGTAATTGCTCCATGCCCCGCTGGTGCGGTCCTGATTTTTCAGGATGGTACGGGCACCCATCGTGTACCAATTCCATTTTCCGATATGCCTAAGGCCGCTGGCCAGGCCCACGCGCTCCAATCCGTAAAGATAATACAAATTGGCCTGAGTTTGAATGTTCGCTGCCAGCCAATGCAGTCCGTCTTTAATCCCCTTGTCACTATGAGGATTTAAGTGCACCCCGGTATGGCGATATTGATCAACCACATACAAGCTGGCGAGTCCAGCCGCTGTCATGGACCTGGTGGATGTGCCGTGGCCTGTATAGCTCCAGCCGCCATCGGTATCTTGCCACTTGCGCCAATGCTTTTCACAACGTATCCAGTACTTTTCAGAGGGCGAAAAGCCCATCAGTTTGGCCGCCCAAACGCCCAGCAAACCGTATTGACTGTTGGAATTATCCCAATTGCCCGGCAGCACTTCATGCTTCTCAACGCCGTCCCAGACATAATGATAGGCCCCATCCGAATGTTGCGAGTCTATGAGATATTTATCCGCCCGATGCAACGCTTTAAAATAGAGCGGCGAATTGGTCGGGCTTTCGGTAATAGCACTGATCTGGAGGGACGCCACATACGTGCTTCTGGGGGTTAGTTCTTCCAGCCATTTTAATGCCGGTTTAATTTTAGGTGAATTGACCGTCAAATCGGTCCGCCCCAGCGTATTGCCAACCTGCAGCAGAGCGTAAAGAGCCAGGGACGTTTGTCCGCCGGAATTTTGGGATTGCGCCGGCAGAGTTTCCCAAAATGTATCGGGCTTTTCCTTTTTCAGCAGATACGCGACTCCGCGGTTGATCGCGGCCGTCACTTCTTTACGTGTCAGCGGAGGAGTTTTCTTTGCCTTTTGTGCCCAAAGGGAATGGCTCGCCAGTAATAAACCCATGCCCAGCACAGTTGCCGCAATAAGTTGAGCTATTGATTCTTTACGCATAACCACCGGAGTTCCAGCGCGCCGGCGCAGCTCCCATTGGCTGCGCGTACCTATACCATACTATATTATCGGCCTTTTCGTGCGAAGTGCTTGCGAAGAAAGTTAAAAAGCGTGCCCCGCCGCCCCATCACCCGCTTACGCCAATTAGCCGCCGGAAAACCCTATGTGGCTAATGTGATGCACGCACGGATAATCGGATGCAGTCATACGCCATAAAGCTGGTCCAGTTTTGTCGTGCTTGCCGAATATGGCGCCCTGCACTGCCGGCGGAAGTTGCAAAGGTCAGGGCAAGATCATTCCATCCCGTGTGCAGTATGCCCCGTGGAACATGGAAGTTTTCGATAATCAATTCGCCGTAGGGGGCGGTTCGCACAAATTGCAATCCAATGCTCGTATGAATTTGCCCAATGCGCCGGCCGTTGGCTAATACGGTTAATCGCGCATTGCGTCCGCCGCAGACCATGGTCAGCACCGGTGAACTCGCAGGCACTTTCTGGAGCTTAAAGTGGATGTTCCAGGTAGTCGGTGTGCGGTGGCCCGGCACAATGGCAGGTTGCAGGTAGTTCCAGTCGCGTGCCGGGGTGCTTTTGCCGATGGTGTAATTGACGCCGTGCGGAAAGTCTTTGCCGTAGCGCAGGTAATTTTCCCAGATGTGAAAGTTGCCGCCATTGCGGAATTCTGTGACGGTCCGGTTGGCTACGCCAATCTGCCAGAGGGTTTTACCAAAGGATAGCGGCGTAAGTGTAAGGAGTTTCTCGGCATCGGTTTTGCCGTTTTTCACCACAATGCCATTTCTGCGGGCTTCACCCAGAATGCCGCTTTTCCAGACAAACAGATCATAATGTCCGGGGGCGACATTTTTTATGGTATAGGAACCATCGGCTTTGGCGCGGGTCCAGTACATGTAGGAATTGATATTGCGTAGCCAGGATCCGTACAAATTCGCCGGCACTTTTTTCGGCGGCAGACTCAAGATAACCCAAGCCTTGCGCGGT
>DAHXLH010000146.1:0-14594 GCA_027366115.1 Phycisphaerales bacterium | reverse complement strand
GCTGGTTCGGACGCAACGCCGCAATGCCGCTGCCGAACACAGCCACCGCAAGCGGACACTTCGGCGATTGCACGCGTTGGGTCTGAAATTGAAGGACATGATAGTCTGCGATTGGAGTCACTTATAGCGTTGTAGTACTAGTTGGAGATAATCTTGCCGAATAGTACATCCTCGCGGATAACAGTCCCGCGATCGGAAAATTTGTCCTTTGCGTCATCCGCGCAGCTCACGGGCACACTTACCCTTAATGACCAAGGCAACTCGAATGCGCAATTTGTCTTCCAGATCGGCAGCACATTAACCACCGCCAGCGCCTCATCGGTCGTGATGAGCAACGCCGGCTCGGACTGCAACATATTCTGGCAGGTCGGAAGTTCCGCCACACTGGGAACTACCGCCGCATTTGAAGGTCATATTCTCGCGCTTACCAGTATTACAATGGATACCGGCACCACGATCGCCGATGGCAGCGCCTTGGCCAGTAATGGCGCGGTAACGCTTGACGCCAACACCATCACCAACTGCGCCTCCAGCATAAGCTCTCTCGCGGTTCCGCAGCCGGCCACGTTGCCGCTTGTGTTTTCTGGGTACCCTGTTACTGGCCCTGCCGACCCTGGCCATGAAAGCGCAAAAACCGCATTCTTACTGACGGCCTGAATAGCACATTAAAAATACCACCAGCCGAGCACCGGGTTATCACCCCGGTGCTCTGTGA
Organism: Phycisphaerales bacterium; assembly: GCA_027366115.1. Classification (GTDB taxonomy): domain Bacteria; phylum Planctomycetota; class Phycisphaerae; order WQYP01; family WQYP01; genus JAMDCX01. The sequence continues at coordinate 13,879 of DAHXLH010000146.1, read as the reverse complement.
CGCGATGCGCCCCGCCCGAGGGGACCGGATGGTCATCCGGTGGTTGATCGGGTGCCGCGAGCCAACCACCGGGTTATCACCACGGGCATTGTTTCAGTCGGATATTGCTGGATGATGGGTTGGCCAATACAATTGCGCGGCGGTATCATTTTTTTGGTGCTGCTGCCGCGCCGCGGAATATTGCGTTTAATTTTTCATGGAGTTGGAATATGCCTGATCCACTTTCCACAGGGCGCAACTTCGTAAAGTCAACTGATGTGGACGGCATTCCACGCCGAGAATTTATCCAGACAACGGCGGTTGCATTCGCCGTCATTGCCTTCGGCGGGGAGCAACCATGGTCCACCACCACTCGGAAAGGCACGCCCGGCAAAGAAGCGGGCTACGGTGTTTCTTCAGCCGCCTTCAACCGCGCCCGTCGCCGATCTGAAGCGCTCATTGCGAAAATGACCATTCCGGAACGAATCTCGCAGCTTGGTGTTAATACGCCGGCGATTAAACGCCTGGGTGTGAAACCGTATCATTTTTTCCAGCAGGCCTTGCATGGCCTGTGCAAAAAGGGACCGGTGACGAGTTTCCCCTGTACGCTGGCTTTGGCTAATACCTGGAACTCGGATTTATTTGACCGAATCTACACGGCTGTATCAGACGAAGCACGGGCTTGGTACAAGAAGCACGGCGGCGGCTTAATCATGCGGTCGCCGCCGGTGGTGAATATGGCGCGTGATCCGCGCTGGGGCCGGATGGAAGAAACGCTTGGGGAAGATCCGTATCTCACGGGCACACTGGCGGTTCATGCTATTAAGGCCATGCAGGGAAATAATAAAAATTATCTTAAAACTGCCGCCACCGCCAAGCATTTCCTCTGCTACAACACGGAAGATGACCGGATGACAGCCGATGCCAGCGTGGACCCGCGCAGCTTCTGGGAATATCACACCCGTGCGTTTCGCGCCTGCGTGGAAGAGGGGCACGTGTTTTCCATCATGACCACCTACAACGAACTGAATGGCCTGCCCACCACCGCCAATCGAGCCACCCTGACGGGCATTCTGCGGGACCGCTGGGGATTCCGTGGCTTTGTAACTTCGGATTATTATGCCGTCACCGAGATTGTAAAAGGCCATCACTTTGTTCCGAACCTGACGGAAGCGGTAGCTATCGCCTTGGAAGCGGGATGTGATCATGGGGCGGGTCCGGAATATCAGAAATATCTGCTTAACGCGCTGCACCTGGAACTGGTGACGGAATCGGATATTAATCGGGCGCTGGCGCGGGTGATGACTGTGCGGTTTCTTCTGGGCGAATTTGATTCGCCGAAATCCGTGCCGTACACAAAAATTTCACCGGACGTATTAAATTCTCCCGCTCATCAGGCGTTGGCCGTTGAAGCCGCGCGGCAATCCATGGTGTTATTAAAAAACGAGAATCATTTTTTGCCCTGGGATATAAAAAAAATCAAAAGCGTAGCGGTGATCGGCCCGATGGCGGGGGTCTGCCACCTTGGCGGATACAGCGGAGAGCCGGATGTGCGTATTTCACCGTTGCAGGGCATTGTCGAAGCGCTGGGCGGCGGTATGACCGGCGGTGGCCCGGCCCATGGAAGCCGGTTGACTACGCCGACCGGCCATACCATTGCCCACGCGCCTGGTTGCTCTGTGCAAGGCCCCATAAATTCTACGGATATTGCCACGGCGGTTGATGCGGCTCGCGGTGCCGATCATGTCATTCTGGTTTGCGGGTCCGATCAGGCGGTGGACCGTGAAGGCCACGATCGCAAGGATATTACACTTCCGGGTGCCCAGCATGAATTAATCAAGGCCGTATATAAGGCGAATCCCCGCGCCGTTTTGGTGCTTTCCACCAATACGTCGCAGGCGGTCGTCTGGGAGCAGGAAAATCTGCCGGCCATTGTCTGTGCGCAGTTCGCGGGACAGGCTCAGGGAACCGCCATTGCGCAGGTGATTTTCGGCCATTACAATCCGGGTGGAAAATTGGCTTCCACCTGGTATGCGTCCATTTCGCAGTTGCCACCGTTCCATGACTACAGCATTATTGATGGCCGCACGTATATGTATTTCAAGGGCAAGCCGCTGTATCCGTTTGGCTTTGGGTTAAGTTACACCACCTTTGGTTACAGTGATTTGAAAATCAAGGGTTCCAAGCTGGCTCCCGGTGGGGCAGTAACTGTGTCGGCCACCATCACCAACACCGGCGATGTGCCGGGTGATGAAATTATCCAGTGCTATATTCAGGCACCGCAGTCGCCGGTGGTTCGGCCTATCAAGCAACTGGTCGGCTTTACGCGTATTGCGCTGAAACCGGGAGAAAGCAAGCAGGTGCAATTTGCGATAAAGCATGAAGACCGGGCCTTGCATTACTGGGATGAGACGCAATGGAAATTTGTCACGGCACCGGGAACGGTAAAAGTACTGGTGGGTGCATCTTCCGCGGACATACGCCTTCGGGGCAAGTTTGAACTTCGGACGTAACCACTGCCGCCCTCCGCCTGGCCGGCGGTGCCGTCGCGTAGCATCGAATAACCATCCTGCCAGCGTGCTTTAGGTTCATCCATATCCGCCTGATCCATTTGGCCGGAGGCAACTGGCGCAGGAACATCAAGCCGTGAGTCGCGCCAAGCGTTTAAGCGAGCCAACCACCGGGTTGTCACCACGGTGCTCTATGACACGATGCGACTTCCCGGCGAGCACCGGATGATAATCCGGTGGTTGATCCCATGCCGCCAACCAACCAGCGGCTTATCACCACAGGCTGTCATACGCGCACTGTCACTTACCCGCTTGCCACGAGCCGTGGTTTGCGTATGCTTGGGGGTTTAGAGGAGTGTTTTGTGGCTGATCCGCAGACGACGCTGTTAAAAACCTGTTTTTATGATTTTCATATTCGCCAGGGGGCGAAAATGGTGGACTTCGGCGGCTGGGCCATGCCATTGTCCTATCGCGGCATTATCGCTGAGCATGAGCAAACGCGAAAATCCGCATCCGTCTTTGATGTCTCGCACATGGGACGGCTGCATTTCAGCGGTCCGGATGCTTTGCGATTTTTGCAGCATATCTGCACGCGGGACTTATCCAAGGCAGTCGTGGGGCAGTCGTTGTACAGCCTGATCTGCAAACCTGATGGCGGCGTGCTGGATGATGTGATTGTTTCCCGGTTTGATAAATACTGGCTCATGGTGTGCAACGCCTCCAACCGCATCAAGCTCCTGGAATGGTTTAAGGCCAACAGCACCGGCTTTAATTATCAACTGAAAGATGAGACGATGCAGTCCGCCATGATCGCCATCCAAGGCCCCAAAGTCATGGCCCTGCTGGATGCTCTTTTGCCGGAGCCGGTGTCCTCGTTAAAACGCTATCACTTCATGACGCAAAGTTATCTGATCGCCAAGTTTACCGTATTCCGCAGCGGCTACACCGGGGAAGACGGTGTGGAGATCATCTGCGGGTCAACTATTGCGCAAATGGCATTGAATATGCTTTTCAAGCAGGGACGGGATGTCCGCGAAGCTCCCATGCAGCCCGCCGGACTGGGCGCACGCGATACACTGCGGATGGAGGCGGGAATGCCGTTGTATGGCCATGAACTGCATGAAAATATTGATCCCATTTCCGCCGGTCTGCAATGGGCGGTAGCGGAAGAAAAGCCGTTTATCGGTTCCGATGCCTTGGCGGGAATCAGACAACATGGCCCGGAGAAGCGGCTGGTGGGTTTAGCGGTGGATGGCCCGCGGACCGCCCGGCAGGGCATGACTTTGTGGGCGGGCGGGCAAGAGGTTGGTGCCGTTACCAGCGGCGCCAGCAGCCCGACACTGGGTCATGGCATCGCTATGGCGTATGTGCAATCCGTGTGTGCTGCAGAAGGCACCGCATTGGAAATGGATCTGCGTGGCAATCGCGTCGGCACCACCGTGGTCAAACTGCCGTTTTATAAGCTGTCAAAATCCAGCGCATGAGCCAACTGTGATAAGACGATTTTGTTTTATGATTTAAGGCCCCCGATATTTCGGGTACACTATCGACCGGACAGCGCCGGTATGCGGCGATTGATTATTTCAGGAGTTACCATGCCATCGCCCGCGGATTATCTTTACACGCAGACCCATGAGTGGATGAAAAAAGAGGGGGACATTCTCACCGTCGGCATTACCCGATTTGCCGTGGATGAGCTATCGGATGTCACTTTTGTGGATCTGCCGGCTATCGGCAGGAAAGTGGCCGCGGGCGGGACGTTTGGTGAAATTGAATCAGTCAAAGCCACCAGCGAACTGTACGCCCCGGTGGAAGGGGAAATTGTGGCCGTCAATGACGCGCTGAAAAAAGACCCGTCGCTGGTGAATCAGGATCCCTACAGCACGGGGTGGTTGGTGAAACTGAAAACCACGGTTGAGCCGCACGGCTTTATGACCGCCCAGCAATATGACAAAGTGCATAACATTGCGTGATGCGTCAGGTTTTGACCATATCCAGCATGACAATGGCCAACGGGCCAAACAGTACCACGGGCAGCCAGGCACCCGCAAAGGGAGATAAGCCTGATCCGGCCAGCTGGAAGAATACAAAGGTTGTAATAAAACACCCCGCGCTGACGGCGCTGCACCAGAGCATATTGGTCACCAGTTTATTAGGCTCCCGCGCCAGCAGAAACGGAATGCCTATCAGCAGCATAATCATATTCATAATCAGCTGGGTAATGCGGGTGTACATGATTTTTTCCAGGGCCACGCGCGTCGCGGGTGTGCTGTAGAGAATAAGCTTGTCAATTTGGGCCGTGGACAGATATTCCACAGCCTTTTTCTGAAAAATCAGATTCAACTGCCCCGGCGTAACCGGCGTTTGATAGGTCATTTCCTTCACCGGCTCGGGGCGGTCATTGGGATTGGCCGCTTTGGCCGCGTTGATCTGCACCACATCATACATGCGCCAGCCGCCGGAGACAGGGCCTTCGCCAATGTCTTTTTTCCACACGGCTTTTTTGGCCAGAATCATGGCTTTCGCTTCGCCGAGCTTATTACGCTGAATAATTCGGACATCCCGCATAGTTTTGGTTTTTGCGTCATAGCTGGACGCCAGCACCAGTGAGTTGTCACTTTCCGGAACGAAATAAATGGGGTCAGCAGGTCCGAATGATGCGGAAACCTGTCCATGCTTCCGCAGTAATTTGCTGATGTTGGCGGGCATGAGCACTTCCTGATCCACCACCACGAGAATATTAAATCCCACGGCACATAAAATAATAGGTGCCGCCACACGATACAGCGATACGCCGCTGGCCAAGAGCGCAATAAGCTCGCGGTTACGGGTCATACGCACCATGGTGAATCCCGCGGCCAGCAACGGAATAATACCGGAAATCATGGAGAAAATGACCAGAGTTCGATACAGGTAAAAAATAGTAATTTCTCTAAGTAATCCCCAGAAGGCCTGCAACGCTGTGGCGTGTTGATAGGCGTGGTTTTGGGTAAAGAGATTAAAATTGACAATCACATCCAGCAGAATATACATGCCGATCATCACGGCCAGTGCCAACAGGCAGTTGATCAGGTAATTGCGGATAATGTATCGGTCAAGAATCTTCATGTCGGTTCCAGTTTATCGCTTGAGCAGTCGGGAATAAATAACGACGTTCAGGACAAGAATAACGGCGTTGCCCGCCCAGATGACCACCGTTCCCGGCATGTCCGAATGCGGCGTCCGCGCGATCATCTCGCGCCCTGTATTAATCAGTAACACCAGAATCATCGCGGGAACAACTCCCACGACAAACACGGCCAACGGATTGCGGCCCTGAAGAATAATTCCCAGGGCGGTACCCAGAATTACCAGGACAATACAGGAAAATGCGAACGATACGCGACTTTGAAATTCAGACAGGATCTGCCGACGCAAACGATCTTCCTGATAATGAATCGTTTTTATGAGTTGCGAAACAATGGGTGACGCTTCCCGTGTTGATGGAATGGCGGGTATGCCGGTATCGGGGACGACCAGATGGATTGAGGAAATGACGATTAAGGGTGGACCGGCATGAAAGCGGCTGTCCAAACCCATGTTTTTTTTCGCGGACATCGCCTGTGAGTTTTAGAGCCGCTACATATTTTTCCGCGCCCACCGGTGCTCCTGTCGATGATTGATCTGGTTCGCGCCGTGATATCAGCAGTTCTCCCTGGTTAGCCAGGTATATTTGCGTGATGTGTCCATGGTGCACCACCTGCACTTGCACCGGCACGCCCCGGGCACCGGTCAATAGCAGATTTCTGTGCATACCAGTAAGCGTTGCCACCGGGCTAAGCACAATGGCCGCGCCCTGACGGCGCTTTAATTGTACCGGTTTGCCGGGCTGAAACTGATGTAGATACCAGCGGGAAATGCTTTGCACCCGTAATTCATTCATCAAGGTATTGAAATTTCTAGCAATGCGGGGCAAAAGCAGCGGGTTGCGATCCAGCGCGGCCAAGCGGAATAAATCGAGAAATTTTGGCTTGCTATCCAGTAATGAACCGAAAGGTTCCGGCTTGCCATTTGGCGGCAAATAGCGCACGGTGCCCCGAATCTGTTGCAGGCTGTTGGAATTAAAGGCCGTGCCGTGATCCAGTTGTACGCCGACACTGACCTGATTCTTAGCACGATTGGTATCAATGATAACATTGGCCGCTCGGGCGATAATTATTGATGATGGTTGTCCGTTCCGCAGCGGCATGGCCGCGAGGCCGCGCAACTGGATGATCTTGCGAGTAACCCCGGGTGGCGGCTGGTTATCGCTGGGAGTAGGCACGCGATAGGCGCTGTTGGCATAGATGACAAACTTGTTTTGCAGATTGAACGGTTGCCGCTGATCCACGTTATGTAGCAGCATCGAAGCGACATCCGTCTGGATAACCTGGGAGGTTTTTTGCAGGAATCGCGGCACCACATATCCCACAAACGCCATATCCACAAGGCCCACCGCCAAGCCCAGCACCACCGCCGGCATCACCAGCGCAACATAACTTACGCCGCTGGCCCGGGCACCGGTTAGTTCATTGTCGGTCGCCAATCGCCAATACACGATCACCGCCGCAAATAGCGCCGCCAGTGGAATGGAATAAGCCAGCATCGCCGGCATGAGGTCCATGAGCACCCGGAGCAATTGCACCAGCGTCAAGCCCTCCTTGGTCAGCGGGCGAAATGTTCCACCAAATGCCAGAATCGTCGTCAGGACTGAACTTGTGAGAACGAAAATGCGCAGCAATTCGCGCAGAATATACCAGTGCAGCGTTTTTCTCATGGGGTTTCACGCCTCCCCGCATACAGATTCGGCCTTGCCACTTTGGGCGGATTTATCTATGGCGTGCAGCACGTGAACGACGCGCCCGGCCTTTTCCGCTGTGATTTCCAACGGATCATCCAGCCCTAGATGATCGGCAATATTTTCATAATAGCGGTAGCCTTGGCTGGGGCGATATTTAACCCGCTGCGGCGCACTGGTCATTCCTCGCAGCTGCACCACCAATTGAAAAGAAGTGTCATCCCAATCATCAAGAATTCCGCCGCGTGTGCCCAGAATCCGCCATCGCGGTCGGGGTATAGACGCAATGGTGGATATTTCAAAATCCAGCGTGGCACCGTTTTCGAAGCGGATGCAGGCGTCCACCTGATCTTCATTCGTGACATGGTGCCATAAACGCTTCTGCGACGTGGCCGTCACGGATTCAATGGGTGCGTCCATCAGCGACAACGCCATGAATATAAGATGCGCGCCCCAGTCAAAATGCAGTCCACCGGAAATTTCCTTGCTCGACCGCCACCAGCTTCCCGGCGAGGCAAAACAGCTCATGCCGGTTTCAATTTTAAATAATTCGCCCAGGAGTTTGCGATGTCGAATTATATCTTCCATGGCCAGGAAATCGCCATCCCATCGACGGTTGTGATATACACTTAAAAGCCGCTGATTTTTCTCCGCGGCCGCGATCATGGCGTACACCTCATCCGAGCTTGTAGCCATGGGCTTTTCCACAATGCAGTGCCGCCCGCTATTGAGCACATCCACCGCCACTTTCGCATGGGCATTATGTGGCAGAATAACGGTCAGCAATTGTGCATCGGTCTGTGCGAGCATCTCATGGATGGATGTAAAACTCTGAATTTCCGGGAAGTCCTGCTTGGCGGCTTTGGCTCGGGCAGGGTTAATATCACAGGCCGCTACCGGAATAAATCCTGCATTTTTCATTTCATTTAAATGCGTGCGGCCCATATTAAATGCGCCGCCATAGCCGATCACGCCCACTTTCAATCCCGGTCGCTCGGTAAACCCCATGCTCCAGCGCAAGCCACGCAACAGCACGGTTTGCCAGGTTATGTCCTCCATATCGCCAACATCATGACCGATGGAGAAATAAAATACCCGGCCCGTGCCGTAAGGGCGGATATACGCGACGGGTTCAAATTTGCCCTGCCAACTGGCGTGCAGCAGGGTGGTGAAATCGCCGACTTTCGCGGCCAGTTGATAAAGTTCGGTATCGGCTTGAAATGTCGGTATGTGCCGCACAATGCTATGCGGTATGCCGGTGGGTTCAATAGAAAATTCCACTTCCGGGCCGTGCTTGATGAATTTACAGCCCAGCATGTCAATATAACCGGCATTTTCCTTCCAACTGGCGCTGGCACCGTGCAGGCCAACAAATCCGCGGCCGGATTTTACAAATTTCAGCAACCCCGCTTCCTGCGCGTCGGTCAAAGTTCCGCCCTGGGTGCACACCAGAAGGGCTGCGTAGTTGCTTTCAGGCAGGCTTATCAAGGCATCACGATCTTCCGTGGTATGGGCCTGAAATCCGTGCCTGATCAGCAACTCTTTCAAGAATGCGGCCATCGCCGGAAAATCGTGATAAAATCCGCCGGTGATAATCAAAATGCTCTGTTGGGGCATTATTCTTGGTACTCCGCTTAGGGCCACCGTGGACCAGTACCACAGGGCGACAGTATTTTACTGTTTTACCGCGAGCTACGCACTACCACCTTTTTCAGCCGTGCGTTATCCATCCACTCTACCAGTCAAAGCTCTCTCCGGACTGCCGCAAAGCCTCCTGCAAAAGCACGATGAACTTATCCCCGGAAGAATCCGAGTGGTCAAAATCACGAAATCGGCTGCCGGGATACCGTAGCGTGGCGGCTTTCGCATTCGAGCTGTGGCCCAGCACAAATTCAGCGTCACGTGCGATGGCCGTAAGAACTGCCTGGCGGGCAGGGCTTTGCCGCGGTTGAGTTAATTCCCCGGAATCGCCCTGGACAAGCACATAGGGCACGCCGGTAATCTCGCGCAGGCGATAGGCGACATATCCGGCAAATTGGAGGTCAAGTGCGATCATAATATCGAAAGGGAGTGTGTGTAAGATGTTCACCAGCCGATCGCCGACGAAAGGAAATGCGAATCCCGCCCCTGGCCAGAGCTTCTCAATATGCTGTGAACTGCGCAGCGCCAGCACCGGCCAGCGTATTATGTGCGTCGTCACATTAACGGGGTCCGCATGGGCAGGCTTTGTCTCCTGGTTATTGGCAGTGGCGCGCGATTTTTCCGACCAAGACAGCATGGGGCGCAGGGCTGCCACGCTTACCGCAACATTCGGCATTGCGGCCACCAGGTGAGGCAGAGCCTTTATCCCCGCGGGTGAAAGGGGTTCCGATTCCACCTGTGCGGGGCAGAGAGTAATGAACAAGGCCCGCAAATTGTATCCCTTTTTCTTATTGTCCATCGAGATAGTCATGCTATTATTGATACACGCCTGGATTTGTAAACCTTCAGGCGATTTAATGCACCCGTTGTTCGGAATCCTGATATGATGCACCGCTGGCCGGAACGGCTCGGAACAATACACTTCGCTTCGGCTTCAACCCTGTTTTTGTTCGTTGGCATCATGTCATGCCCGATTGGATGTGCCGCCCGCGCAGCGGCTCACAAACTTCCCTATAAGCTGTTTCATCGCGTTTCTTATGTTCATCCCGCCGACGGGGCTCGCAATGGACAGCTTTATGTGCCAGACTCGCCCGGACCGCATCCTGCGGTTCTCTTAATGCATGGCGGTGGGTGGGTGGACGGGAGCAACCATGACCGCGGCGTGCGATTTCTGGCACCCCGCCTCGCGGCGCGTGGATGGGTGGTTTTTAATATCAATTATCGCCTGGTCCGGCAAGGAGGAGAATTTCCCAAAGATGTTCAGGATGTCAAAAATGCTTTAGCATGGATGATCGTTCATGCCAAGCAATATCGGATTAACGCGCGGGCCATCATTCCCGTGGGCCTTTCCGCCGGGGCGCATCTGGCCCTGATGGCCGCATATACTATTAAAGCCAACCGCTTTCCTGCCACTCAATATCCGCAGGTGAAGCTGCATGTAAGAGCTGCCGTGGGCTTTTATACGCCCACTGATTCGTCCTTTGTTAAGTGGCTGCCACGCAGATCATGGGCTTATAAAATCTTATTTAAGTATGTCCGCGCCTGGGTAAAATTGCATCCCCGGCGCGGCTTGTTGACGGCGTCGCCGGTGTTTTATGCCCGCGATGGTGTGCCGACTCTGCTGGTACAGGGATTGGCGGATCGTCTGGTCCCCGCATTTCAGGCCACCGAGATGGCGGCAGCTTTGAAGAAAAGCGCTGTGCCGGAGCAGGTCGTAATGATTCCCAATATTGGCCATGCTTTTATGAGTTCTTCGGACCAGGCACGGGCCGCGGGGTTTTCCGCTTTGATCAAATTTCTCAACCACCACAGCACGTCCGGCCGCAGAGCATCGTCGGCCGCGCAGGTTCATTAATCCGGCGACATGAACGCATGTCTTGGCGTAAAGATGATTGGCGTTACAATAGCGGATAATTCATCTGGCACCAGGCCCTTATAATTTTCGGAGTCGTTATGATTCTTGCGGTCATTCGTATTTTGTTTATTTCGCTGGTCGCGGCGGTGGCTCTGGCGTTTTTGTCTTCCACGGTGGCGGCGGGCAATGCCGCGTACATCATGATGGTTGTGGCCGTGGTGATCGCCATTGCCGTGATTATGCTGGATTTTCTGATCAAGCGGAAAAATCTTGCCGCGATGTCCGGCATGTTTTTTGGCATATTGGTTGGAATTCTGGTGGCGCTGGCCTTGGATTATCTTATCAGTGAAGTGCTGCAGATATTTTTTGTTCCAGCCCAGTTGCGCAGTGCACAACCGCTGATTACCGGCATTAAATTGCTGTTGGGGCTTATTACCTGTTACCTGTCGGTATCGTTGATTCTTCAGACACGTGATGATTTTCGTTTTGTCATTCCGTATGTGGAATTTACCCGCGGCAAACGCGGAACTCGGCCGTTTATTCTTGACACCAGCGTCATTATTGACGGGCGCATTGCTGATATCGCCGCCACGGGGATTTTTGAAAGCCGCATTGTCGTGCCGCGGTTCGTGGTTAATGAATTGCAGGCCGTCGCTGATTCGCAGGACAAGTTAAAGCGCGGGCGGGGGCGGCGGGGCTTGGATGTGCTGCATCGGCTGCAAGCTCTGCCGAAACTTGAGGTGCATATCTGGGATGGTACCCTGCAGGATGCCGCGCTGGTGGGGGTGGACCAGAAGCTGGTGTCACTGGCCAAGCAGGAAAACGGCCGTATTGTGACGAATGATTTTAATCTCAATAAAGTCGCGGCGGTGCATGGCGTGCAGGTGCTGAATCTGCATGACCTGGCCAACGCCATTAAACCCACGGCATTGCCCGGTGAAACCATGCGCCTGCGGATCATCAAGCCCGGCGAAGCGGCGCAACAAGGTGTGGGATATCTCGATGACGGCACCATGGTCGTTGTGGAAGGGGCCAGAGAGTTTCTGGGTCAGGAAATCCCCGTCCTGATCAACAACACCGTGCAAACCTCCGCCGGCCGCATGATCTTCGGCCGAGTAGAACCCGCCGCCACGCCCCCAAACGCCCCGTCCCCAGCCGCCGCAAAAGCCTGAGAAATCAGATGGGAGCGGCGGTCAGAATTCATAGCCTTGATTGACCCAGTAGTGCCAATCCTCTATCGCGTCCGTGGTAGCCTCATCGGTACTGGGTATCGGCGTCAGCTGCGCCAGCGGGACGGCCAAATAATCCTTGGTGTCCCAGCGTGTCATGACAAAAATCTCATGTTCGCAATCATCCATGTCCGCCAAAGCTGTAATCTCAACTTCGTCCCCTTTTTTAAGCGGCGATGTCGCACGACGGGCGCGGCAAGTTGTGGTGACAGGAAACTTTATCACCTGCTCAAGATAATAATACCAGCTCATTGCCACTTCTTCCGAGCCGTGGGTATCAACCACTATTTCCGTGTGAATACGATCTTCGCGCTGCGGAGATTTTGTTTTAGCCATAACGATTGCCTCAACTGCTGCCAATCATTATATCGCTTAGTACCCTGGCCCGGGAAACTTAACGCCGTCTGTCGCCCTATGGCTTTGATTAGCAAGGTTCAGGGCCATTTCTGCAATGCCATGCGTCCGCGGCTGCGGCTGGCCGTTGATGACGCATGCTTCGGCGGCTCGGTACGCGCGGTTTTTACAGTGGGTGCCATGGAACTTCAATGGCGTTCAAGCTGAATTTCCCGCTGGTTCCCGTATCATGGCGGATCATCACGGTATTATTGCCTGCCGCCAATTGCAGATGCACTTGCACGCTGGCCCAAGGATGCGATTTTCGCGCCGGGGGGATTTTAAGCGTTTTGTAAAATCGTCCGTTAATATAAATATTCGCTGATTGCGTATCCAATATCGACGGATTCTTGACATGAAATACCGCATGATATTTACCCGCCCGTCTTCGGCGCAGATAAAATGTCGCCGCCATTGCGATCGTATCAAGTCCCGCGACCCAAGATTGTCCCTGATCGTTGTTGTTTATGACCGGACGCTCTTGTGGAGTTGGGCCGGAGAGCGAGGCCTCGGCTGCCCTGAATACCTCGGAACGCTTCGTAATCACCTTTGTCCCGCTGAGGATCACCTCGGTTTGGGGTCCGCACGGAATTTTGATCAGCGTCACAGGCCCTGCCACATCGATATCCGTGACCCAGCTAACAGTTGCGTGGGCGAGTTGCGTCCATAGGTCCACCTCGTGAGCCGGTGAACCATTTACGCTTACACTCGCGGCCGCGTTTCCGTGGACTCGTAAAATGAAATGTTTGACTGAAGACTGATACGTCCCCGAACTGGGGCTTACGGTTACGATGGTATGTTGTCCATCGGTTTTCGCGGTGATTTGCTGCCGGTGAAATTCGTTTTTTTCGTAGCCGTAAGTTGTTCCATCATCGTCATAAAACAGCCCTGACGTGGCTGCTGATGTTGGGTGAATATCCAAGTAGACGATTTCGGGTTTGGCCGTGTGAATGGCCCGGACCGGCTCTAGAGCGGGGATAACCGCGCCTTGCTTGATAAATAGCGGCCAGTCCATCCAGGAATCGGTGTTCAGAGTGTAATTAATCCACTGGCCGCCGGTGTATCGATCACCTCGGAAGTAATCTGTCCATTCGCCGGCGGGAAGGTAAATCCGGCGAGTGGCGGATTGATCCTTTTGCTTTCCCAATTTTTCCAGCACTGGCGCACATAGAATCCAATCGCCAAACATCCATTGATCCACCATGGATACGACGTTTGGGTCATGGGGATAATCAAAGGTTAAGGGCCGCACGATGCCCACGCCGGTCTGCACGCATGCGGCATGTTCGATGGCGTAGGTATAGAAGAACCATGTGTAACGCTGGCGAATGGCTTGTTTGACCGTTTCACAGGCCTGATCTCCAAACACCCAGGGCTGTCGACGCTCACCGTTCGTGCAGTGGGTTCGTAGCGTGGGGCACACTGCGGTGAATTGAAACCAGCGCGTGTAGACTTC
>DAHXLH010000134.1:0-3515 GCA_027366115.1 Phycisphaerales bacterium | reverse complement strand
CGCGCCGGCATCCAACTGTTAAATGCGCCGCTATTTGCACGTTCTGCCCGTCATCGCTTTAATCGCTGGACGCAGCTAAGCGGCGATCCGGATACGGCGCGCAATCAGTTACTCTCAGAAACGCCGGACACTCTGTATCATCGCTATATTCTTAACAACGCGGCAACTCCGGATTTTGCCTCAGAATATGTCAAATCAGTGACGCTCACGGGCTTGCGAACCCTGGCCCAGAGAAGTCAGCAGCAGGCTAACGCAATTCTCACCACGGTTCAGGCTAAGCCGTTTTTCCCACTGTTTATTCCGACCGCAGTGGACCAAAGTTTTACGCATGAATGGTCGCCGGCGCAAATTCGCGCATTGGCGAAACATTTCTCGGCATTGCCCAAGGGTGTGGTATCCGCCGATGCGATTCTCACACCGGACTCCCAGGTTAACCGGCAGCTACGGATTCTTCAGGGTAATGTTTCCTATTGGCATTTTGGCTATTCCCGGTCTACCGTTGCGGCGATCCGGCAGATTCTCTCGGCGATCCTGGGCGTCAGCGGGACCAAGCCTTTACGCTGTCAACTGCTTATTACACAGGCTATCAAGCAGGATTCCAATGATAACACCGTGGAAATTATCTGGCCCTTTCTGACAATTAATAACGCTGGTAAGCGTTTGGGAACGGCGAGCTTCCGGTCTTTATCGAACGATGATCTGGGCAATATTTCCATTCCGGGGAAAGGTCAAGGCCTGAAACTGAATTTTTACGAGACCGATCCCGCCGTCGCGGGTACCAAGCCTTCGCACAGCCTGATATTTCATGGCCCATGGGCGGCGTTGAAGTTGCTGGCACGCTACGATGGCACAACCAAAGACGGCAAGACCTGGCTGGTGCATATTCACACCATGGATCAGTTTAAGAAGTTGCGAACCATGACGCTTACGATGGTTTTCTCCCGTGCATTACCGCCATTGTCGCAATGGCCGAAGGAAAAGAAATAACTGTGAATAACTAGTGGGTATTCAGGAGAAGGTGTTTGCTTGGGTCATTTTTTTCAGAAGTTCGCCGCCCGAATTATGCCCGGCGCTGCCCGGCCGCCATTGCTTGCCGTAAGTGTTTTTGGCAAGCACCCCGGCTGGGATGATCACATGGACGACGTGGGGCATCAATACCCTGAAATGCTCACATTCAAACACGTAACCTATGTGCAGGGCATCGGTGGAAATATCGACTCCGGTGCCTGGGCGCATCTGCCTGATTCCCAACGATTAACGGAATTTAATCATTTAATCATTTACAGTGCGGAAGATTATTACATTCTCGCGTCGGTATCGGCATCGCGGGATGGCAAGGGCCGCAGCCTTTATCCTCTGGTTACCGCTGTGCAGGCCCGCGGATATTCACTGGCCGATCTGGTGGACTCCGTCGGGCCGGTCATTCTTAAACTCCGGGATACGGTAAGTGCGGCGGCAACGGCGGCGGCTGTGCGGTCTGCCGTGCAAGCGGCCCAACTCAGGCTTGATCAGTTGACTGGTACGCTGCCGCTTGCAGACGGAAAAGCGGATCGCTTCTTCACCGGTACTCAGATGGTTCGCGCGTTGGCGGCGGATCAATCCGCGATTGATGCTCCGGGCCGCATAATCTATAGTTTACAGAAAGCCGTTCAAAGTTACGGTCGCCAGGGTTCCAATGGCCGCACGGAAACATTGCGCTTGCCGATGGCCGGCTTTGTCCCCTGGGGCTCCGCGAGGATGTGGATCGCATCCCTACGGGTCGTGCTTGGCACCACCTGCCCCTTAATGGCCATTGAATACCGCCCACCAACCGGTCCGCTGTTGACCGATCTGATCATCGGCCCCGCCGGACCGGGACAACTGTTCTGCCTCCGCGCAGGCCGCGAAAGAATTCCATTGGCAACTGAGATTCCCTTTGAACTTGATGGGGCGTTTAAGCAGCGCGTCAGTGATTATATTGCGACATGTCGCAGCCTTGCCGATGCATCAGCTCCGCCTTTGCCATGATCCCAATTATTGCCTGGGGAGCCGCCAATCCATATAGGTTCGGCCAAAAAAACGCTTTCGCCCATATTTTTGGGACCTTGTTTCGATTCCAGAACATGATACGGCTATAATAGTATAATGAATGGTTGACGAATTCGGCGTTACTCGGGGTTCATACGAAAGGAAAATAGATATGTCAGATCAATTTCACCGGCCTTGGCGCAAAGGCGGCATGTTTTTAGCGGCTTCAGCTTTATTGATGGGGCTGTTTGTAGTGATTAATTATCAGCGGGGCGACGGACAGGCCGCAGGCGCAAGTCCCGCGGTTGGAAAAGGACATTCGCTGGTTCTTACCGGCCGATTGCTGGGGGGAGGCCGCTTGAATACGTCCAAGTGGAAAGGGAAAGTGATCGTAGTTGATTTCTGGGGTACCTGGTGTCCTTGGTGTCTGAAGCAAGCGCCTTATATCTCGAAACTGTATAGCAAATACCACAGCCACGGTCTGGAAGTGGTAGGCGTGCCGGTTCAATCTACTGCTGCATCCGTTGTCAGATATCAAAAAGCGCACCGGAAAGAAAGCTGGCCGCAGATTTTTAATCATAACCATGGAAATAGCGCTTTAGCCCAGAAGCTTGGCATTACCGGATTCCCGACAGAATTTGTCATTGATAGGCATGGCGTATTGCGGCATATCATCGTCGGCTACTCCCCGCGCGTACTTGCTGCCGATGTGCAAAAGCTGCTCAAGCAAGGTGCTGCGGCCAACTGATTCCGAGGTGACGGCCGCCAGCATCGCCGCTGCCGGAATTGCTGTCAGTGACTTATTCATAAAGCCCCGGTCTGAAGCGGATACTCCAGGCTGAACTGGAAATAGTTCACCGCGACTGGTGTCCCTCCCGCTAACTTAATCAAACTGTTAACCTGCCCCCGGTGGTAGGTTCCATGATCCAGGCAATGCAGGATCAGTTCACCTAACGGTAACGTGAACTGATCGCCGCGTGTGTTGTGGTAGGTAAGCGGCTCCGCCAGCGTGGTTTCCGTTTGCGCTGCCAGAAATTCGGAAAAATCATGATGAACCTGTGGCCAGCGGTTAAGCAAACTCTCTCGCGTTGAATAGTCTGTTGCGTCCTCCAAGCGGCGGATATCCAATCGCTTCCAGCGCGATAACCACGCCCATTGCCCTGCCATGGTGTGCACCAGCAGCTTATGCAATGATCCCGCGGAGAATCCGCGTTCGGCGTAATATTCCGCTTCATTTGTCGCACATGCCGCTGTAAGCACGCGCTGGTCACCCCAGAACATAAACGCCGCCATTCTCGGCAGGCGGTTGTAATAGCCGGTAATCGCAGGAACCATCATTAAGGTATTCTCCCGTCGCAACGGGCGGTTTAAAGCGCCCCGGCCTGCCGCAGCATGCCGCCGTCAATGAAAAACGTTGAGCCGGTGCAATAGCCAGCTTCATCGGATGCCAAAAATGCAGCCAATGCACCCACTTCCTCGGGCTTGCCCCAGCGGCCCAAAGGAATTTC
>DAHXLH010000133.1:0-7305 GCA_027366115.1 Phycisphaerales bacterium | reverse complement strand
CGCGCCGGCATCCAACTGTTAAATGCGCCGCTATTTGCACGTTCTGCCCGTCATCGCTTTAATCGCTGGACGCAGCTAAGCGGCGATCCGGATACGGCGCGCAATCAGTTACTCTCAGAAACGCCGGACACTCTGTATCATGGGTTTAATAACCGCCGCAGCATGGGCTGTTTGCACCTGTTGCGCAACCGCCTGTTCAATCGTGGCGGCACTGGTCAACGGATGGGAAACACACTGGCGGATCATCTGTTGAAGTCGGTAAGCCTGAATCGCCTGCATGGCTTTACCCGCCGCGATAACGGCCGCTTGATTGTAAGCTGCGGCGGTTGCCGGCCCGGCGGATTTTAAGGTGGCGGAAGTTTGTGCAATAGCCGCCGACGCTTGCTGTGATTGCTGATTAAACGCCTGAAAGAAAGCTTTGGCATTCAGTACCGTTGTCACATCCGCCGGCGTGGAAACCAGGGCGGCAATGGCGGAATACATGTTTTGTCGCAGGGCAATTTCCCGATTCGCGCCTGCCCGCGCCAGAAATACCTGATCCAGGGCCGCGATTTGCGTTTGACTAGTTGCGCCGAAGGGCGATCTTTCATTGGCGATATCATGCAGCAATTGCGTTCGGGCTGAAGTCAGCAATGCCATACTCTTTTCCAAAATCCCTTTGGGTATGGACGGACCGCCCAGCAGCAAATGGGAAATAAGACTATTCGCTGCGCCGGCTTTGGGGTTCGCGGATTTACCCGCCGCATCAATCCATGCGGTTTCCTGCTTGAGGCGGGTATATAACTCCTGCCGGCGATGCAGCAATTGCTGGGCGTCAGCCAGATAGGCACCGGCAAAACTTGCATGGGAACCTAACGCGGAATAATTAAGTTTTATCTGCGCCGCCGAGGCGGATAGCGCCTTAAGCAGTCCGGCGACTTTCTGGAACGCGGCATCCCCCAGTTGCGTATCATTACTGACCTCATAGCGCCTGGACCACTGCACCAAAGCGCTTTCTGAATTCTGATAATCCTGCAGCGCCGTCTTTAACGCCACCAGGCGCTGTAACGCCTGATTACCGGTTCCCACTTCAATATTCCAACCCGCCAGCACGCTGGTCATGCCGTGCCGAACCGCAGCCGCAAAGTCCACCGATTGAACCAACTGCAGCTCCGCAGGCGGCCACTGCTGGTGGGAGTTGTACAGACTTCCCAGAATCGACTGCGTGGAATCGCTCTGGTAAGTTTCATAAGACTTGTAATCAGCGGCCGGGAGGATATAGGCCAACAACGCATCAAAATGTTTAAGGCTATCCTTCCGGCCCACCGCCGAGGCTGTTCCACCTTGATACCCGGCCCGCGCCAAGGCAAGGAATTCCAAAAGCGCGTCCGTACGCGCATTGAGCTGCGGCAGCGCCAGAGACTGATCCGACACCGGTGCGACGGCCAGGCGGGATTCCGCCGCATGAATGACCGGATCAATAACTTCCTGATTATATAATTTCAAGAATGCTTTCCGCTGGCGTGCATTGACCGCACCTCCCAGGAATGAAACCGGTTTGAATATCCATGGCACCGATAAAGGCTTACGGACTAAATCAAACCCCTGCTGATAAAAATTAGCCAGTGAATGGCCCAGAATTTTATTCGTATGCCCCTGATACACATATTCCGGCACGCCGATGGAATTATTTTTCGGCACAATGATGGCCATGAATTGCGGACTGGATGACGTAAATACTTTGGCCGCGGCCTGCCAGTACTGGCGTGGGGTTCCGATGCTGCTTTTTAATTCATAAAATGCGTAAAACGTGCTGCCCAGCAGAAGAATTACCGCGGCAAACCCCGCCGCCAATACCGCGACTTTGCGTCGCCGCTGCTGCTGCATGGCATTGCCGGCCCGCGTAACCAGCCCGCGTTCCTTAAAGACTTTCTGCAAAAATAAATCACGCAGGAAATAAGCCCGATCGCGCCGCCACACCCCGCTGAACGGTAAGGCATCAATCGAAACGCCCAATGCCTGCGCCAAGTCCGCATCCAGGGCTTTCCCCTCGGACATGGAACTGGTGAAATAAATCCCACGAAGAAACAAAGGCTTGGCCGACCATTCCCCCGCGACAAAAATGGTTTCCAGATATTGCCTTAAACGCGGCGCAAGCTTGACGAGCGTTTCCGGAAATGCAAAAAGCGAATCGACCTGATCCATGCGGCTGTGCGATGGATCTTCCGTATTCACCGGATCAGCCAGCAGGCGTTTGCGCCGCTCCACCAGCCGGTCATGAACCTGCCGCAGATGATCTTCCACGGCGTCCATGTTAAACGGATCATCCAGTGCGGCCGGATTGGACCAGCCCATGATCTGATGTTGCAGTTGCGGATCGGTGAGATCATCAAAGAACTGACTGAAGCCGGTAAGGTAATCAGCTTTTGTTATCAGCACAAAAACCGGAAACCGCACACCCAGTATGCGCTGGATCATATCCAGTTGCTGGGCGATTTTTCCCGCGTTCCGGGCAATGGTTTCTCCGGAATCTTTCAGCAGGCTTTCCGCCGGAATCACCAGCAACATGCCGTTGATCGGGCAATTGGGACGATGCGTGCGCAGAAGTTTAAGAAATTCCTGCCATTCACTCGTTGCCCCCGGAGCCACCTCTTCAAACATTAACCTTCCGGCCGTATCAAGGATAATGGCCTGATTGGTAAACCACCAGTTCATGTTAATCGTACCGCCCGAGCCTTGCAGTTGATCCTGCAACCCGGGCGGAAAACCCATGGCCGAATGTCGGATGGCTTCGGTTTTACCCGACCCGGGCTGCCCCACCAGAACGTACCAGGGCAGGCTGTACAAATCCTTGCCGGCGGCGTGAAATTTTTCCACGCCCGTGGCAAACACCCGGCGCAGAGAGTCCAAATCCGCCAACTTTTTTGCACCGCTGAGTTGTTGCGGCGCGGCACCCGCGTTGCCGGCCAGGCTCTGCTCCATCGGGCGCGATTTGCGCTTTTGCCACCACCCTACCAGCAGACGAAATACAACGAATGCGACAATCGCGATGACCACCAGCAGCAACAGCAGCAGCAATAACTGCCAATGACCGCCGATAGCCAAGGCTCCGGCACCGACCACACCCGCTGTTGTTCCGGCGGTTGCGGCGAGCTTGCCGTTAGGGGAAAGACTGTTGAGAAAATCCAGAGGATTCATATTTTTACTCGCAGCGTTAACTTTTAATTTAATTCTCCCGGCCTTATGCGCCGGGGAGACTGTTTTTGAGCCATGCCGCTATTTGCGCAGAACCATCGTCAGGGCCTGATTTAATTGTGACACGCTCCGATGAAACAGGTAAAAATTAGCCATCAGAAGAGTGATAATGCACACCACCAGCACCACCGCAATGCCGACGAGCTTAACGCCCGGTGGTTCAATCAGATCCGCGGTGTTGACGTTTTCATAACTGTCGGGACATATTTTTCGAGAATCGGAATCCTGTGATCCCGAATCCAGGCGAAGGCGAATTTCACGCGATTTTTTCCGCAAAAATTCAGGCTGTCCCGCGTACCAGCCTGTAAACCCCAGCCCCAGACACGTGTAGAACACAGCCAGACGATCATTGGCCGCCGGGCTGGGGTCTTTCAGGGTTTCTTCCAATAGATCAAAAAACTTCTCATCGCCGCCCAATTCGTTACGGTCAAAAGCCAGTTCCTTCCATTTTTTCGAAATGTTGTAGGCACCTTCTTTGACCATAAAATCCGCGAAAAAAATCAGCGGCAATTCTACCTTTTCATATTGACCGGCCAAGCCCGCCGTGGCCGCGGCTTTGGCTTTCATATCCGTCAGCAGCCCTTTGATTTCCGCGCGCACCAGTTCGGCATCTAATTGGCCGCCGCCATGTGCCCAGCGATTAAGCCGGCAAATATATTGGAAAAAAGGTTCGGTAAGTTCCGTAAGCGTCATGACCTTGAATCCTGTCAAAATTTCCTGACCATGCGGCGAATTGTACCACCAGTGCTCTGTCACGCCTACAAATTAGGATTGACGCAGCATTACCCGGGAACCGTCATAAACAGCGTCAGAGAAAAATCACTATTCTCCATGCCCAGCCAGCGAATGGCAACGGATTTTTCTTCCTTAATGCGGTCCCACATGCGCTGACTTTCCTGGCGGTTAATGCGGAAATAATGCTGGCCCGCCTGGGCCGGTAACTCCACCGGTGGATAGCGTTCTTCCTGAAGCTTTAAGCCAAAAATGCGTTTTCCCACCATGCTGGGCGCGGCAACCTGGAACTGATCCTGATTTTCCACCAGCTTGGCCAAGCCAATGGGGTCTTCCCGCGTGCGCACGGCAATGAAGTATTCGTTAGGTTGCGTAAATTGTTCCTCGGTCATGGCCGCCAGGAACATATTCTGCTGCGACTTAAACTCCACTTTCATAAATCGTGCCGTAACCGCACCGCGCAACAGTCCCCGGATTTTATCGGTTAAATCCTGAAAGCAGATGCCGGGCTTATCATGGTCATACGCCGACGGTGCCAACTGCTGATCCTTATCCGGATACATCGACCCGAGTTCCGCCAGTAACTCACGCAACTCCAGATACATATCAAACGGTGTGACATTGTTTACTTTCAGAATACTGGATATCCGTGCGCTGGAGCGGCTGATGGTGCGCAGGCGCAGGCATTGTTCAAATTGCGCCCCCCGCATGGTATCCACACTAAAGCCGCCGCGCGCGACCTGAAGCGACAATTCCGTTCTGCTGGCTTCCAGCTCATTGGCGAACTCGCGCAGCAAATCCCGCAACACCGGAGAACCTTTAACCATCATGGACGGCGGAATGAAATTGGGATCCTGCCGCACCGCCCCCACTTCTTCCCCCACCCCCCGTACCACACGCAGCACCGGAAGAACTTCCATATCGGTTGTGTCATCACCCTCCACCAGAAAGCGGGCGTTAATCCGCCGCACCGCGATAGGCCGGGGATTCTGGCCGGTATTTTCATCGGATTGCTCAATTTCTGAAACCCGATAAATGCTTTTGACCATCCACTGATCTTTGCTGTCACCGGTAACGACATTGGCTCGCTCCGGACTCCACAGCGGCACGGCCAGAAAAATGGTCATGGAACCTGTGCGCGATTCGAAGGCCTGTTTAATACTTAAGGATGGAATATCCGCACTTTCCGGAAAACGCACTTCCAGACCGCTGGGCATAATGGCGTGCAGCCGCTCAAAACGCACCAACTGATTTTTCAGTGATTCCGCGGAAACCTGCGATTCAATTAAGCCGTAGGGGTAAGAGAATGCCAGCGGTCGCATGGCCCCCAGGCGTGACAAAATATGCCGCTGCATGATCTGTAAATGATGCTGTTGAAGAAATAAGCCCTCGTTAAAGTGTACTGCATCCATGTTATTTCCTGTTTATGTACGCACCATCGACCCGTGGCCGACGCTTCAAATGACGCTTTCGACAAACTCTCGGACAATCTCCCTGATTTCATGATCAATCGCAGCTTCGTTCAGATGCTCAGTTGCCAGTTCTGTATATTTCTTCCAGCAGGCAACTTCTGGTGCGGCGAACATTTTTTTGGGCGCAGAACGCACCGCCGCCTCAATTTCCGCGGGGGAAAGCCGGGAGGCATATTTATGAGCAAACTGCCGCCCTGTTTGCCCCACGGACGATAACAGCGCCGCGTTAATTTTGCGCAAGCGTTCAAGTTCCTGTGATACCTGTCCCCGCGGCACATCCGGGTCATCCGCCAGAAATCGGCTCATCAGCCGCTGCAGCGGAGTGCCACGGCGCAAATTGGAATTGGGCACAATGGCTTTCCACATGTTCCACGCAATTTGCTCAATGCTCGTGGCCAGTTCCGCAAGCATCTGCAAAAGTTCCAGCGTATGGCCCGCGTGCGGCTGTAAACCATCGTCAAGCTGCAATCGGGCCGACAATTTATTAAGCGGATCAGCCGGCCAGGCGGGGCCTGAAGCCGCAGCTAACCCCGCATCCGTTAACCGGGCGATCAGGGCTTCTTTCTGCGCTTGCGGAAGTTTGGGTGCCAATTCACAAAGCCGCTGCACCAGAAATGCAGGATCCTGCAATTCCAGAGCATCAATTTTGGAGCCGGTAATACTTTGAGTCTTCCCCTCCGGCCCGACTTGCTGGCGCGCAATAACATTATCATCCCATGACGGGAAATGCTCCGCCAGAGTCGCCAGAAATTCCGGGCGCTGCGTAGGCGGAATTTCCGCGAGAATTCGCTTTATTTCATCGGATATATATTCCTGACGGGTCTGCGTGTTCTGCTCCGCCAGATCAACCTGAATAGCGCGCAGACGATTGGCCAACTGTGCGGCTTGCCGCGAAACATCCAATTCCGTTGCGGTCATGGCATCCCCTGCTCACACGCTTTACCAGCCAACAACCGCTGAAAGATCGGTCACTGGTCGATCACAGCAGCCGGGCCGAACGTGTAAAATATAGGCTCCCCCCCAGCGGAACACAAGCGCTGTGAGACACGCTGTGAAATACGCCGTGAAATCCCAGCCGCGGAAACAAATTCCGATAACACTACACAATCCAGCCCGCCGCGGTTAGCGTAGCGCGCTGCAGGGCCGCCAACTCAGCGCCGCCGCAAAACAAAGTTGACGGGGCAACGCCATCAGCCTGTGGTATACTCAAAGCATGGGCCAGTATGGTGACATTATATCCACACGCGGCGCGTCCGCCAGCAGCCTGAACGGCCAAGCCGTCGACTCCGTTGAAAAGTCTGCAGCGGGATTGATCCGCCGTGAAGGTATGCAAACAATTGTCGAGCCGAGGCGGTGCCGATACGGAGGTCTGTCAGAACGGGCCTACGTGCTCGCCAGTCTGAACCCGCTTATTACCAACCACACGCTTAACCTTTACCAAGCCCGGCTTCTCCATGCATATAACGAGTTTCGGCGAGAGATGATAACTGGCTCCGGACACCAAGTGATAAAGCCTCTGGGAGATGTCCAGCCATGACCATCGGCGAATGGACAAAACAGCACAAAAAACGGCTGCAACGCGCAGCTACTTGGGCGGGATTAAGCGTGGCGTTGTCAGTGTTATTTTTCATGCTTACGCTTGCTAACTTCAATGGTCATTACGGCGTGTTGCGGCGGCTTCCACTTGGAAAAGCTTGGATTTATCTCGCAGCGCATCAAAGATCGGCGACAGCCTTCCATCGGATGGAAAGCTTCGGTCCGTTGGTCTGTGTCGTAGCCCTGTCGCTAGCCGTGCGAGATAAATCCAAGCTTTTCCAAGTGGAAGCCGCCGCAACACGCCGTAATGACCATTGAAGTTAGCAAGCGT
>DAHXLH010000127.1:0-6446 GCA_027366115.1 Phycisphaerales bacterium | reverse complement strand
AACCTGCGCGGCCTGCCCGCCTCGGCGGACGGACCCGGACGGAAAATAAGATTCTGACAAGGACTGTAGATATGAGACCTCCATAATGCCATTTTCGGACGCTTGACATAAGGCCCCTACAGAGATAAAACCGTGTAGGGGCCGGCGGAAGCGGTTAGACTTCCGCAGGATGAACGGTCCTTTACAGACCGTGGCCTGTTGATGCGTATTGTGCATGAAGTTATCATCGCGTTCACCATGCTCCTTGGTCCTGCTGGCCGACACCGTGCCCTCAGACTGCGAGCATTGTAACTGCACCGGACCGGAGAAGCAGACGCTTTTTTGCCGCTGCAACTGTGCAGACTCGACGACATGGCATAGGCTTTGGCTCGTTACCAAGGCCGCCCCCAACCGTTGTTGCATGGGGTGGGCCATCGACGGCTGATTGTCGGGCGGCGTTGCGACCGCACGCAATTTGCGTGCATCGCCCTCCCGCCGGGGGCGATACATCATGTGCTGGTGGTAAAAATTTTTTGTTGGCGACTTGGCTCCATAAAATACGACGATAGGATGCAATCCGCTGGCACGGCGGGAAGAAGGAGCGACCTTCCGTTTCAGGTTCAAGGCTACCATCGGTTGATGCAGGTCGGGTGCGGCTTCTGGCATACCGTCATGCCGTTGGTTTAATACCTCTGCAACAAACACAGATTGCCGAACGCCAATTGGCTTAGTCAAGTTTATCTTCATCGTCGTCCGCTTCCCATTTTATCAACTGGTTAAATCCGGTTGATATATGGCATACTATCAACGAGGCATGATCCAGTCAAGGCCTATTAAATGAACCAATGAAACCAAGGCTATACCTGCAGCTGCGCCAACCGATATTTAAATAATATTTAGCAATTAATGTTTAATTTTCAGCTTAAAATGATCGTTTATTTGGGGGGCCGTTGGAACTTCGCTATAATTCCAAAAGTTTGGGCTTGATACGGTGGATGTAACTTGTTATCATGTCGTAATAAACCGGTTAAAACCGGTTGTTAAAGCGGACTCGCCGCTGCATATTTTGTGATAGTTGTCGTCGCTGGCACGGCCGCAGGTAGAGGTGTGAGAGTCGCGGTTGCTCGATTTGAGGCGGTCCTCGGCGGACCAGCCTCAAGATAAGGAGGTGCAGGTCCCAAGTGAAACTCGCTGGAATGGAGTCCAAGGCCTGGGATGTTGCCGCAAATATCTCGGCCCATTCGAAAGAACGCAGTCCGGGATGGCTTCTGGCGGCATGCGGTGGCATATGCTTGGGAAAGAATGAAGCAAGCGGATGTGATTTTGTTGTGTGGATTTTTAAAGATTTTGAGAAAAGAGGAGTGCTTTATGCAGATTTTCAATTCATTTTCTTGTCAGCGATTGTGGCTGGCGTGCAGGAAACAAGAGAAACAGGCAGCCTTTAGGAGAATCAACATGTTATCTCACAAGCATTTAATAACCCGAAATCGGATTTCCCAGGTGAGTAATTCTCGCGGGAAAAATCATAGTAACCGTCATGCAGCCGTGTTGGTGTGCAGCGCCGCGGTAATTGCGATCAGCGCAATTTTCGGTGCTGTGGCCACCGACGCCAGCACGATAAACTGGAGTTCGACGGCCGGGACGGCCGGTTGGGAGACCGCCACAAACTGGTCTTCCGACACAGTTCCCGGCGTAGCGGACGTCGCCGCTTTCGACAGCACCAGCTACACCAATCAACCGATACTCGGAAGCGATATTCCTAATTCCAATGCTTCGGTCAGCGGGCTGGCCTTTGGTGACGGCACCACGGCTGCCGCAGCACTCACTATAGCCGCTTCCACTTCATCGGAGGCGACGAGCGGCACAACTTTATCCGGGTCAAGCACCATCAACCTCGCCGCGATCGGCACACAGAACGTCGGCGAGGAGTTAGCCGGTACTGGTATTGTCTCGGGCACTGTTATCACGGGCATCACTGGAAGCCAGGTCACTATTTCAAGTCCAACAACCGCAGTGATTAATAGCGGCACATCGCTAACGTTCTCGCCAACGCTCACCATCGGCAGTAGCGGTGTGACAGTGAGCGGCAGCACATCTAACAGCAGTCTAACAACGGTTCAGATTATTTCCGCCCCCGTAGTTTTAGGCACGTCCCAGGCATGGGAAAATAACAGCATCTCGAGCACCAACGCACTTATCGCCGAGAATGTATTCATCGGCGCGAACCAAACCCTTACCCTGAATGCTGTGACCAAAGGCTTTAACAATCCGGCGTTTGAATTCGATGGCCAAAATTCCATCAGTGGGGCCGGTACGCTGAAAATCAGCAGCGGCGTGGCGGAATTAGGAGCAACCAGCAGCGGCGCGGCCGGCAACCCGGGGTTTACCGGCAACATCGTAGTAGAGGCCGGCGGAACGGTTGTCGCCTATGGCAGCGGCAACGGAAGTGGATCTTCGGTTGATCTGCTGGGTACCGGTACGCTGATCATAAACGGCGGAACGATCGGTTTTAATGGTAACCTCAACGGAACCAGCAACAGCCATGGGCTGTTAGGTGGGACGGAGGTGTGGAATGCCGATTTTGCAACCAACAACTACGGCAAAACTGTCTACATGGGGACCGGGGCGATCTCGCTCGGGACGGTCGCGGGCGGCTCTGCGGTCCGCACCATTACCTCTGGTAACAACTTCGGCGGTGGCAACACGGTTTTTGGCGGTGCGATTTCAAATGGCGTGACCGCAACCGGCCTTAACATCACCGGTCCGGGCATAGTTACGCTGGATGGTGCTAACACCTACACCGGACCGACCACGGTCAGCAAAGACAGCCAAGGTGCTGGAAAGTTGGTGGTAAACGGCTCGCTCGAAAACAGTAACATTACCATTGTCGCAGGTGGGACTCTAGAGGGTACCGGTACGCTGAACTGGAATCTGGCCGGGAATACCGGGAATCTGATCACTGCCGCGGGTACCCTGAACATCACCAGCCTGAATCTGGCGCTGAATATCACCGGCACGCAAACGCTTAGCCAGTATGTTGTGGCCGATTACAGCGGCGGAACTCTTACCGGAACCGCTTTCGCTTCAGTGACCGGGCTACCGGCTGGATGGTCCATTAATTACAACGACGGATCGGAGATCGTTCTCAACGTGGCTCCCGTCCCCGAACCAGCCGCGCTGGGCCTGATGGCTGGCGCGGGTGCTGGCATCTTGCTGGTGGGCCGTAAGCGCAAACGGGCTTGATCCCCACTTTTTCAGGGAAGACCGGTGGCACATAGCCACCGGCTTCTTTTGCGTTACCAAATAATGCGGAGCCTTGATTGGCAAGGGCGGGTGCGATGATCAGGTGAGATGATTGCTGCGGCAATTAAAAGAAGCTTTTCTGGAGACTTGCCATGAATTCCCACAGAGTCAACTGCCCCTCAGGGACCAGGGTTTCATCCTTGCCTCGTGCGGCGAGCCGCGGGTTCACCTTGGTTGAGCTTTTGGTGGTGATTTCCATCATCGCCATTCTCATCGCCTTGCTACTGCCGGCCATCGCGGCCGCACGCGAGATGGCCCGGCAGACAGTATGTCTTTCCAACCTGCGGCAGTTCGGCCTCGCGGACCAAGAGTATGCCGACCAGTACGACGGGCAGACCGTCGTCCCCATCAACGCGGTAACGGGCTTTGTGCCTTGGAACCAGAATACCGGGTTCTGGTCCATGCTTAACATAGTTCCGCCCACCGCGGCACAAATAGCTGCGGATTTTCCGGGGAACTGGCTGGGGTATTATTTCCCAGCCAGGTTTTGTTGCCCGGATGCCGTCTCCAGCCTTCAGAACAGTAGAATTATTGATGGATGGGCTCCGATGAATTACAGCTATTGTATCAACGTGGGTTATTATCTGCCGTGGCCACCGCCCGACAGCCTGAGTTTGAATCAGCTTAACTCAAACGGAGGTAATTTAGCCGACAAAATATTCATGGTGGACTATATCTCCATTGGCGGATCGTGGGCTTTCTGGTCGCACGCAAATCCCGATGACACAAGCTTCGGGTACAATATTTTTGGAGAAAATGTTACTGCGGGTTCGGACCGTGTTGCTTACCGGCACAATAGAAGTGCCAATGTAGTTTTCTTTGATGGGCACGCCGCTACGATGACTTCGGCACAACTCTGGGGCGGTGGCTCCACCACGTCCACCGGAGTGCAGATAGAGAATCGAAACTGGACCTTAGGCAGTAATTGAAAGGTTGGTCATGGCGAATGAACCAGTAGATGCCCATCGGCTCGACGCGGGCTTTTGCAGGTAAGCAAGGTCTTTTTTCGTGGGGCTTGCAGAAAGATTCTCCCGATCTTTGAGAAAATTTCAGCAGGCTGGGAATATAGCCGGTAACTTTCAGCATTTTTTCTGGTTCAACCTGAAAGGGAGAATGAGTCTTGGTGCCTGAAGGACTTTTGGTGTCAAAGGATTGCGTTTTTGAAGGCCCTTGTTTTCCATGATTGGACGGCCCGAGCCGATTTGGAGCTATTTGCTCCACCATCTTGATGTCCGGCTGCAGTTGCCCGTCGTCCGGCACATTCCCTGTGTTCACCGGCAGTGCGATACAACCGTATTTAAATCCAATGGAACCATGTGGAGCATTGATCAGGGCGGCAGGCGGCTCTACGCCGGCCTGAAGATTAATCCATCAGGCATTGCCATGGGTCCGGAAGAAGTGGTTGCCGGGGCAGATTTGGGAACCCTCGAGCGAGCGGACGTATGCGAGGTTTTAACCGCGGGCGAATTCTAAGCAGGCTGAGTGGCATATTCAATAGCTTTTTTGGCAAACGATGAGTTTGTTAAAAGTGACCGCCATGGGCCGTGCAATAATGCAGGTAGAAAGTTGAGAGTAGACCGCAGGTGTCCCGTCCTGATATAAGTTGGCGCTCCTCAAGGGTTATTTTGAGGAGTTCAGGATGCGTGAACGTATAATCAAGCGGTATAGTGAGTGCTTCAAGATGCAGGTGATTTCGGAGTTGGAAGCCGGTCGTTTTGCATCAATAGATGCTGCCCGACGGCATTACGATATTTGCGGTACTTCGACGATTCAGCGTTGGCTTCGTCGCTATGGCAGGAATCATTTACAACCCAAGGTGGTGCGTGTGGAAATGCCCGATGAACAAGACCGAATTGGATCGCTAAAAAAACGCATAGCGGAGCTTGAGCAGGTGTTGGGCCGTACGCAGGCGGAGAATGTGATGAATGCCACATTCTTAGAGTTGGCGTGTCAGGAGTTGGGTCGAGATGTGGATGAATTCAAAAAAAAAGCAGATGGGTTGCGGTTCACGCCGCCGCCGGAGCAGGGAGCATTCCAGTAAGCCGATTATGCCAGGTGACGGGCCTGAGCCGGCAGAACTATTACCAACAGCGTAGGTTGCGTTGCCGTCAGGCGGTGGATGAAGAACTTGTATTGCGTCTTGTCCGTCAGGAGCGGCAGCGGCAACCGCGTTTGGGCACCCGGAAGTTGCTGCACCTGATAGGGCCGGAACTTCAGACGGCAGGTGTATCGCTGGGTCGAGACCGCTTCATGGCTGTGTTGCGTCGCGCGGATCTGCTGTTGGAGCGTAGCCGTCGTACCACGCGCACCACGTGGAGCGGGCACGGGTTTGCGATTTATAGCAATTTAGCCAAGGAAATGACGCTTTCTGGTCCGCATGAGCTGCTGGTGAGCGATATAACATATATCCGCACGATGGAAGGATTTATGTATGTGAGCTTGGTGATGGATGCGTTCAGTCGCAAGATTGTGGGCTACGATTGCAGCGACAGTTTGGAGATGCAGGGTGCGCTGCGTGCGTTGGCGATGGCGCTTGAACCGCTGCCGGTGGGCACCCGGGTGACGCATCATTCGGACCGAGGGATTCAGTACTGTTGCGGGCCGTATATAGAGCAGTTGAAGCAGGCGGGGCTGCGGATCAGCATGACCCAGGAGAACCACTGCTATGAGAACAGCCAGGCGGAGCGGTTGAACGGGATACTCAAGCAGGAATATGGGCTGGGCAACACGTTTGCCAGCAAAGAGTTGGTGGCGTCGGCGGTATCGCAGGCTGTGGTGTTGTATAACCAGTATCGTCCGCATACGGCATTAGGCTATCGCGTACCGGAGCAGGTGCATGAGGGGGGCTCGCTGGCGGCATAAGAAGCGATGGATCCCAAGCATGGGAGAGGTGAGGCGTGTGGAAAGTCTGGAGCACCATGTGATCCGGGTCATGGCCAAGCTGGTTTGGATTTTGGGTATGGTGGGGGAAAATCGCCGCGTGCGTGTGCCTGCGCGCTCCAGCAGGTCTCGCTGCGCTCGTCCTGCTTCCGCGATCAGGCACACGCACGCGATCCCCCCGCAGGGGGGGCCGGTTCCCTGAAGGGAACCATTTATCAAAGCGCCAACTTTTGATCAGGACTTGACAACGCGGAGGGACGACGGGGATTCACCATCCCGGCGCG
>DAHXLH010000271.1:0-5213 GCA_027366115.1 Phycisphaerales bacterium | reverse complement strand
AACAGCTTTGACAAGCTGTATCGCAGGCAACAGATTATCGAAGCGGCCACGAGTGCCGTGATCGCAAGCTGGCAATATTTTGGGCCCAGCCGAATTGCCACGGTAACGCTGGGCAACGGCCTGGTATGCTCCAATATGAACAACGCGCAGAGTCGGTCCGCGATTCAATCCGGCCTACCCACACCCGCCTGGGGCAGCATCGCTACAGACCAGCTCGGTTACGACGGTGCGGGACGCATGATCGGCAAGCGATTCTTCAGCGGCACCAATGTCATCGTGGGCTTCACGAGCGCTTATGATATGAGTTCCAACAAACTCTTTGAACGCCCGCTGCACGCGGAAGAGCGAGCCAGCCTGTATGATTCATACGATTCCATGAACCGGCTACTGGATTATCAGCGCGGCGTGTTGGCCACCGGCGGTGGCAGCGTCACCACGCCGATTGCGTTGCCCAATACGGATCAGAGCCGAAGTTATAATCTCGATGCTCTGGGCAACTGGACCAGCAGTGTGTATACGCCGGAAGGGGCCACCAGCGCGATAACGGATCAGAGGAATCACAACAAGCTCAACGAGATCATTCAGCGGACGGTGGGAACCAATCCGGCGGTTACATTCCAATACGATGGCAATGCCGGAGCCAGCAACGGCAACCTGAAAAACGACGGCACATTGATTTATTCTTATGACGCATTCAACCGTCCGATTCAGATCAATCGGGTATCCGATGGTCTCGTCATCGCGACGTATCTGTATGACGCCATGAACCGTAGGGTACGGAAAACGGTCACAAATGGCGGACTTACGGGGAATATTCCAGACGGTACCACGGACTACGCCTGGAGCGGTTGGCAAGTTGTTGAAGAACGCAATTCCAGCAATGCTCCCATCAGACAATATATCTGGGGAACCTATATTGATGAGTGTATCCAGTTGACGACCTTGGCGGTACTGGGACCACAGAGCGTGCCAGCCGGGGCATATTACCTGCTGCAGGATTTATTATTCAGAGCGGTGGCTCTCACAAATTCCACCGGCAATATCGTCGAAGCGTACGACACGGATGCGTATGGAAATACGTTGATCTTTACCGCACCGGATTCCACCAACAATTGGTGGAGCGATTCGGCGGTGCAATCAGCCTACGGGGCCAATGAAATCATTTATTGCGGGTATCGCTATGATCCGGAAACCGATCTGTACTACGTTCGCAACCGCGCGTACTCGCCGGCCCTCGGCCGGTGGATTCAACGCGATCCAATCGGCTATTCCGGCGGAATCAATTTGTATGAGTATGTGGGTGGACGGACGGTGGCGGAGTTGGATCCGTGGGGGACGACATGCTGGTCCTGCGTCCGGGTACCATTCGACATGGCCAACGTCGTTCTGAGCAGTACCCTTGCTTTTCTCGCAGGCGGGGCTGTTATCATTTCGTTGCTCGGTGGCGAGGAATTCGACGTTGCGTTAGTGCCTGTGTTCGTCGTGGCGGTTTGGAAGACGAAGGCGGCCGTGGAGGAGCTTATCGGCGATGCGCGGGCCTGCGAGGCGTGCGATCCGTGCCCGGACAACCGAAGGTCGATGAAGGCGGACATAAAGAGGGCCACAGACGATTGGCACAAAGTTAAGGAACTGCTCAAGGAAGCCAAAGAACTGGCCGAGAAGGCCAAGAAGATAATCAAATGGACACCTGAACCGTGAGGGGATTTCACGAAACGTCTTTAACAGGGCCAGTATCTAATGTCAACGCAACCACAAATCCGTTACAAGCACCGATTGCTGG
Source organism: Phycisphaerales bacterium (assembly GCA_027366115.1). GTDB lineage: Bacteria > Planctomycetota > Phycisphaerae > WQYP01 > WQYP01 > JAMDCX01. The sequence goes on along the minus strand of DAHXLH010000271.1, from coordinate 3,433 downwards.
TGGCACTCACGAGCATTCTCCCTTTCCTATCATGGCTCCATTTTATGTTTTTGGAAATGGAGCGATCACAGAATACCTTCCTGCGGTGGAACTCAGTGGCCTTGGCGTTGGCCGAGACATTCGTCGTCTGGATGTTTGTTAGAGGATGGATACGCGTACGGTCTGCGGCCACTCCTGGTACCGAAGCGACACGCGGGCAAAGGGCCGAACTCGCTGTAAGCAGGTTTATGATTCACACGGCACTGGCGGTTGAGGTTCTCTGTGCTGGCGCGGCACTGCTGATGCCACCGCATCAACTCGCTTGGGCGGCGGTTGCTGCGTCAATAGGCGCTGCGGCGGCACCGAGCATCTGGGCGATAGGATGGAATGTGCGGAACGACTATTGAGGCGCACCCCGGTGAGCAAGGCCATGTGAGAAGCGAGACGAGGACGTGGCTAATACTACAACGCTATAAAAGCCCAAGCAATCTTACGCGGCCAGCCGATAGGGTAACTGTTTACCGCTCCGCGGCAAATATTCACAATAACGGCACTGGCGCGCTCGGGTAATTGGTGTTATGCTTGATCTCACCATGGATGGTGAAACGCAAAAACATCGCAAACGACCGGTCGCGAATCAGACCGTCAGCATGGCGCAATACCGTCATCTGGCCAAGCGGTTTAATTATTTTCCCAAGCAACATGACAAACGCAAGGAGGAATTCAGTCATTATCGTGCACGGTGCTACGACTTGGAGGCAGGGCTATTGTCAAATGTTGTGGATCGCCTGAACCAGGCGGTTGATTCTCTGGCTCCATTTTCGAATTTAATTCCTGCCAATACATCTGGAATTAATGCCGGGCTTGGCCGGCCCCGCAGACGGTGGCCTTGGCGTGGGGGCTGATTAGACTGGCCGCGAATGCTCCTCGGTCACACGGCCAGCGTGTATTCCGGACGATATAAAACCTCGGCAGCTCAAACCACCACAGACCCCAGAACTTCAACTGATTTGCAATGGGTGGCGAAAGCAGGCGCGGTGGCACGATTTGCTTAGCACGTTCGGGAGGCACTTTTTTGGAATACGAACATGGTTGCATTGGCAATTGCAAAATTTCAGAACGGTGCGTGAAGCTGGCGAAACCCTGCGTTCTTTCCCACCTCAACATACCTCCGTTTCCTCCTTGTAAATAACCGTAAATAAAAAGGATCAGGGAAGAGTGTTTTTTTACAAAGAGGTACAGGAGGTGGGGGAGGGAATTCATCACAAAGTTGGCTGTAAAAATGCCATGCCAATAGTTGGTAAAAAATTAAGGCGGATTTTGCTTTGCAGGAGGCGCATTGCACCATACAATGCAAGCACTGAACCAATCGGCTTTTCGGATTGCTTCTTATGGTCGCGTTGAATGAAAAGTTTTCGCACTGCGGGAATCTGGTCTCAGAAGGGCGCGTGTCCCCGGATGTGGTTGGGGATTCTGATTTCACAAAGAGGTCGGAAGAGGTACACGGAGGCTTCGTTGTAATTTGCGGAGTGGCGGGATTCTGCGGATTGTTTGATGCTTCGCCATTACGCCGCAACTCCGCCGCCCCGCTCAATCAAAGCGGCCCGGAAACGCAACTGTATTACGTGCGGAATCGTACATATTCGCCGGGAATCGGCCGCTGGATTCAGCGCGATCCGATCGGCTATTCCGGCGGGATTAATTTGTTTGAATATGTCGGGGGACGGGCGGTGGTGGAGATAGACCCGAGTGGGTTGTGGTCGTCGTATTGGAACAACCCCATCACGAACTGGATTGGAAGCGGCTTATACGGGGTAGGCTCCGGCACGATATCGGCGTTCCAGAATGCGTTGGCAAAGTTAAGGGCTCTAGCCGAGGAGGCTCTCAACGCGGTTGCCGAGCCGCTGTTCCGCAAGAATTGCGGCTGTAAGCAGCAGCGCGAAGGAAAGTACATCGGAATCAATTTAGGCGGAGACGCTGGGGCGTTCGAGTACGTGGGAGGCCTTGGTATCGGCGGTGTGCAGGCGATTCTGCTCTGTGCCAGCAGGCAGGTGGCGTTTTACCTCTATGGCGGTGGCGAGGTCGGCGTCGGCACCCCGGTCGTCGCAGGGGGAACCGCTGGTCTTACCGGAGGGTACGGACTCTGCTCCCCCAGCGGGTACACAGGCTGGTTTGTCGGCGGCCAAGTACAATTTTGGAAGTTAGGCGGTGGCCTGTACAAGAGCTGGAACGGCGGCGTGACCAACTGGAACCTCGGGCTTAGCCTCGGCAGGGGAGCATCGCTCACAACGGGAGGCGAAGGCTACGGTCTCCTGGGTGTGGCTGACGTCGGCGGGACCGCCTCCCCCTGCTGCCCGAGCCGATGAGGTGGTGCGCCAATGGCCACAATTGCTGCGATATTCCTGCCGCTTTTCTTTGCTTCATTGCCTTTTTTTCCCTTTTTCTATTGGCGCGTTCGGAAAAACAGGAGAGCGGCGGCAACTCGAGCGCTCCCACCGCCACTCGACGGTGCTGCGGATTCTCAAACCGCTGCCCCGTACGCCCCGCCGTTGCGCTCGGTTTTGTGCCTGGCGAACTGGCGCTCGAGCGAAATCCAGTCGCCTATCGAGGCAGACGATTGCTTCGCTTTATTATCCTCGACCGTCCACCGATGTCATGGGTATCGATGGGCATGGTGGCATCCGTTGCAGAACGGCGAGATATTTTATGGCTGGCCCAGGCGACAATGGTTTTGGAGAAGGCGAATTATTATGGTGAATTCATGCACCGCGTTCGCTGGCCGGGGTGAGGTGGTCGTGTCCATTCTTCCCGCTGAAAGCGGTAGCAAGGTCAGAATATCCTTGGAGTGGGGAACCGTTGTCGTCTGTTTGGCAACAGCCCCGGCGATGGCATTTTTCATCACCGAGGTAGCCGCGGTTTCTGGGCTCCGAATGATGCTCTTCATCCTCCCCGCTGCACTGACTGCTACACTGAGAATGCTCGTTCTGCTGTTCGCGAGCGTGCGATTGAAAGTGGCTACGACATCAATCGTTCGGGTACTGGTGGTTCCGCCGCACCAGCCTCCGGGGGACTGAGTATCGGGTGGTCGCTGGGAGTTCCGTTGCTGGCGTCGGTTATACTCGTCCGGAGGGAGCAAGGATTCAGGGTGCAACGTATCACCGGGCGCTTCAAAACCAGCCGCTTTTGAGAGGAAAGAGATTGACCGGTACGCTCGGCTTTTCCATCTTTGTGACGGAGCCGCGAAGGCATGGTCAAAACCAACCCATCAGTTGGCGCGCAATTGCGGAGCAGCCTGGGCCCCGGGTGCTGGCCATCCGCTTCGTCGTGCTGGATCACCATGTCACGCAGGGAACTCACGGTGAGCGAGGGCAGAAGTGGTGTGAACCAATCTGGGCCGCCATCGCCACCTGCACTTCGCAACAACGTAGAGTCTTTGAATTCCTTGACCAAACTA
>DAHXLH010000122.1:0-28540 GCA_027366115.1 Phycisphaerales bacterium | reverse complement strand
CGGGCAGACGATTAACCTGCAATATCATCCCGACGGTAGCCGCGAGATTCGTGATGTTTCCCTTAAGGCGGTCATTCCTCCCGGCGGTGGGTTGCTTGGTATCGGTGTGGCTTCCGCACCGTCGTTGAATATTCCGCCTATGTCAAAATCAAATTTCCAGAAGCTGGTCAAGCTGGATCCGAATCAGGCGGCGTTCAGGCCGGGCTGTCGCATTGTGGCGTGTGACGGCGTTGCGGTGCATGACTGGGGACAACTTTATAAAGTGATTCAGGCTTCCAATGGCCGGACAATGCACTTTACGCTGCGGTCCAAACACGGAAAAATATACCACAGCACAGGTAACGCAACGCTATTTCCGCGTAGCTGGGTGACTTCCATGCCGCCGATTTTGGGATTGTATCCGCGTATTATTTTAGATGCCGTTGAACCGGGAAGTGCCGGTGCCAAGGCCGGTCTGCACGGCGGGGATGTTATATTGCGGATCGGCACACTGACCAATCCGGATATTCATTCGTTCCGCAAGAGCATTGAAGAAAATGCGGGACAAAAGATAGCCGTGGAGGTATTGCGCGGTAAAAAGCGAATAACATTAAGCTGCACACCGGCAAGCCAGTCCGGCAAAGGATTTCTTGGTGTGGCCATGGGGTTGGATTTTGCATCGCCCGTAATAGGCAGCGTGTCGCGCCCGATGGCTGCTCTGGGAATCCGGCCGGGGTCAACCCTGGCGGCCATCGGACCGGTGGGAACGCCGGTGTCCAAGCTGCAGAGTGTTAAAAACTGGTATGAGCTGTTTGGGGCCGCCAAAAAATTCAATGGGCAAACGGTTCAGATATCATTTACCGGGAAATCCAAGCCCGTGGCCTTGCCCTTGCGCGGCCGGCTGATGAATTTTCTGCGGCAGTATCACTATCGCATTGGGTTAGCCCTGCTGCCGGCCATGCGGGTACAAAAAAGCCACAGCGTGTATGGTGCCGTGGCCATGGGATTAAATCACACCTGGCATTGGGTGCTGCGCACGTATGCCACGTTGCGCGGATTAGGGTCCGGGACGGTCCCGGCGCATGAATTGCATGGCGTGGTGGGCATTGTGCCGATCCTGTATGAATCGGAAAGTATGGGCAATACAATGCTGCTGTATTTTCTGGGATTAATTTCCGTGAATCTGGCGGTGATTAATTTCCTGCCCCTGCCCGTATTGGATGGCGGCTTATTTGTGATGCTGTTAATTGAAAAAATTCGGGGGCGGCCTCTGTCCGTGAAAGTTCAAACCGCTATTCAGCTTGTGGGCATCACGCTGATTGCGGGTATCTTTTTATATGTGACCATCTTCAATGACCTGCCAAGCTTTTTTGGCCATTGATTTTGCCATGCTGCCATAGGCCCCAATGAAAATCTTCCCAAACGGAAGTTGCAGCAGGCAATGGCCATGCGAAGTCGGAACTATTTCGGCGGTTTCCCACGAGGACAAAGGCGATTATGCTATCGGCATGAAGCAACGTAACATTATAACGGTGGCTCTTTTAATAGTTGCCATGACATTGGCCGGGTGCAAATCATTTGGCCCCATGCGCATTAAACCCGTCAGCTCCAGCACTGGTGCCACCCTGCGCCCGAACTTTACCAGCGGATATTTCCGTTTCAGCCGCGATCAGGTCTACCATTTTATTCTTTTTGCCACGACCAAAACGCCGCATGGCGGTACGGTGCGGCAGGTGATGATTCTCCGAGTCTTCTGGACCCCGGTTCCGGGCGTGACTCCCATTGTCCGCACGGCCATCAATACCACGATACGCTATGTGATTTTTACACCCCACGGCTGTGGTATGTACCAGGGAGCCGGCTTTGTCCGATTGCATAACGGTCCGCATGACCGAAAAATGCACGCCTCTCTGGTACAAGGTGATTTACGCCTGTCGGGTGCCAGCGGTAATTTTATCGACGCGATCGGGCCATCACGGATAACGGGCGATTTTACCGCTCTTCGCTCGGCGGAAAGAACGCTGACACTGACCCAGCGCACCAAGCGCCGGTTTTTCGCCGCCACTCTGGCCAACCGCCGTTAAGGAGCCGTTACAGGAGAATTCAAATGCTCATCGGTGTACCGAAAGAAGTTAAAAGTGATGAATACCGCGTGGCCATGATTCCCGCCGAGGTGGAATTCCTGACGCACTACGGCCATCGGGTGGTCGTGCAGGCGCAGGCCGGCATGGGCAGCGGAATTGAAGATTCGCAGTATCGTGAGGCCGGCGCTGAAATTGTTCCGGCGGCGGAAAATGTGTGGCGGCAGGCGGAATTAATCGTGAAGGTCAAAGAGCCACAGCCCGAGGAATATCCGTTGATGCGGCCAGGTCAAATGGTGTTGACGTATTTTCATTTTGCCGCGGCCCCGCAATTAGCCATGGAGTGTATGTCCCATGGCATAACCGCCATCGCCTATGAAACCATTCGGGATAAGCGGGGACTCTTGCCGTGTCTGACGCCCATGAGTGAAATAGCGGGGAAAATGTCAATTCAGGAAGGTGCCAAATACCTGGAGAAGCCCATGATGGGACGTGGAATTCTTTTGGGCGGCGTACCGGGCGTGGCCCCGGCCAATGTGGTGATTTTGGGCGCGGGAATCGTGGGGCAGAATGCCGCGAAAGTGGCTGCGGGCCTGGGGGCACGGGTCACGCTGATGGACATTAACCTGGAACGCCTGCGGTATTTAAGTGATGTTTCTCCCGCGAATGTGACGACGGTTTATTCGGACGCCCAAACCGTGCGGGAGGCGTTAACCCATGCCGACTTGGTGGTGGGGGCGGTTTTAATTCCTGGCGACCGTGCGCCCCATTTGGTTTCACGCGAAGATCTCAAGCGTATGAAAAATGGAAGCGTGTTGGTGGATGTGGCGATTGATCAGGGCGGTTGCACAGAAACCAGCCGGCCCACGACGCATCACGAACCGACTTATATTATTGATGGTGTCGTGCATTATTGCGTAACCAATATGCCCGGAGCGGTGGGCCGCACCAGCACGTTCGCTTTGTGCAACGCGACGTTTCCTTATGTGGCCGCCATTGCGCAAAACGGTTGGGAAAAGGCGGCCAAGAATGATCCCGGCCTGATGGAAGGGCTGAATATCCACGCGGGCAAGATCACCAACGCGGCGGTGGAAAAAGCTTTGAAACGTTAATGCCGGGCAGTGGAACTTGCCGTCGCCGAGAGTGTTGCCAGCATCTTCCGCCAGTGAATCAACGGCAGCTTGCGCGTCAGTCCTGCGGCGTAATGCACAATGGCGGGTGTCACTTTCAGCGTAACGGATTTTACATAGACCACTGATGAAAGTTTCTCCCCCAGCTTGCCCTCTACGCGCTTATACAGAATCAGGTTGAATGTATGGCCGCCGGCGCGGACAAACAAGGGTGCGTCGAGCGTGCCGGTGATGGGCTTGCCATGCACCGTGGTAAAGCGATAGGCAAAACTGATGCGGGGCCGGGTTTTGCCGGAATAATTTTTAATATCGCTGCCCTCCTGCTGATAGCGCCAATCTCGGATTTCTTTGGCCTTGAGCACGCGCACATGAATCGTTTTAATTAAACGTATGTCAATATCCCGATATTGCTTAATATCCGCAAGCCAGACGCGAAAAGGTGTTTTCAGCGTTGTCCATACCTGCCCCGAAAGGACCTTGCCATTGCTTAATGTGACGACTCCTGTTCGCACGGCGAGAGACGTGGTGCTGTTGGATGTGCCAAAGGGGTGGACGTTCTCGTTGGGTTTAAATTGCCCGCTGCCCGGAGCTTTGACCTTCTGCGCCTGGGAAAGAATACTGTTAAGGCTTTGCCCGGATGCCGGCGGCACAGTTAAGAGAAACACAATCGTCGCAAGAGATGAGATGATTCCTGCAATACCTCGGGGCACTCGCGGCGCGGCATAATATTCGACAAGTCGTTGCCGGAAGTCGCCGGTGAAAATGCGGTTCAGCAGTCTGCCGGTTCGCTGCCGCGCACGGAATTTATTGCGGGCCCTGATGGATAGCCGCAACAACGCTGTGCCGTTAAGATACCGTTGGTATTTCATAGGAAGTATTATGCCCGCACCTGCCGGCCTTGTTCAAGAGCTCGATCAATATTTGCACCGTCGGAGGTTGCTTGTGCCGGGGATGCGTCTGCTGGTGGCGTGTTCCGGCGGGGCGGACAGCGTGGCCTTATTAAAGCTTTTGCACGCGATCAACCAATCGGATTACTGGCATTGGAAACTGATCGTCGGGCATGTCAACCATCAACTTCGCGGCATTGAATCGCAGCGCGATGAAGCATTTGTTCGAAATCTGGCCAAATCGCTGGGTGTGCCGTTCCGCGGCAAAAAACTTAATCTTAAAGGTGCGGGGGTCAAGCGGATCGTCAGTGAAAATGCGGCGCGCGAGGGGCGGTATAAAGCGTTACTGGCCATGGCTGCCGCCGGCCGGTGTGATGTTGTGGTCCTGGCCCATCACGCCGATGATCAGGCGGAGACGATTCTTATGCGGTTGCTGCGCGGGGCCGGCGTGACGGGGCTGGCGGGCATGAATGAAAAGGAACGGCGCGGAAAGCTGGAACTGGTGCGACCATTATTGCCTTGGCCCGGTGGAGAATTAAAGAAATGGCTTATCGGGATCAATCAGCCGTGGCGGGAGGATTTGAGCAATCAGGAGACACACTATTTGCGCAACCGAATTCGGCATGAGTTGTTGCCGGTGCTGGAAACGTATCAGCCGCGAATTCGGGAGTTGTTGCAGCGCAACGCCCGCCACGACAGGGCAGCGGCGGATTTTCTTAAGCTTCATGCGCGGGAAGTGCTGCGGGCGGGGCGTTATCGTCGGGGGCGGTATTCGGTAAGCGTTTCAGTTAATGCCCTGGCTCAAGCGCATCCGGCACCGGCCGCACTGGCGTTGCGTATGGCCATTGTGGATGCCGGCGGCGATGAAGACGCCATTAACACCACGACGTTACTGGAAGTATTGGATAGACTGCAAGCGCGGTCTGTGGCCGGGGAAATTCAGTTTGGTCGGGCGATACGGCTGAAAGTGATCAGCGGTCGCATTAACATATTTCGCGTTGGCGGTAGCGGTGAGAAAATCCGGAGGCCGATCCCATGCTGAGTCGCTACGTTCGGATTTGGAACCGCCTTGATTCCTGGGCGGCGGAGGGCGTGCATTTCCGCCGCGCGGTAGTGGGGATATTTCTTTTTGCGCTAATCCTGCGTGTGGTCGCGGCGATTGTGCATCCGTATTACCTGCCGGATTCAGCGGATTATTCTGCGTTGGCCAAGGCCATCACCACGGGCCACACCTATGAGGTACATGGACAGTTGGCGCGACGAATGCCGGGGTATCCTGTATTCATGGCCGGATTTTATGCATTATTTGGGTTCCACCATTTGCCGATCCTGCTGGCGCAGGCGGTTTTCAGTGCGTTAACCACGTGCTTTTGCGCGCTATTTGGCCGATATGTTTCCCCGGCGACCGGTTTAATGGCCGGTGTGTTGGCGGCTGTGGACCCGTTGGGAATCGGATTTTCCGCTTCATTGCTGACTGAACCGCTGTTTACTTTTGTGTTTGTGGTGAGCCTATATCTATTTTTCAAAATTATGCAGCACCCGAACCGCTGGGGGCTTTGGATCAGTTTTGCCTTTTTATGGGCTATAGGTATATATATTCGCGCTGAGGTTTCACTGTGCCTGTTTCCGCTATTGCTCTGGGGTGTTCTGGTTGCGTCGCGAGGGGCGGAGCGGAAAAACTGCGCGGTGGGCAGTATTTTGACGGTGCTGCTGGTGGGCGTATGTCTTTTGCCATGGTGGATACGCAATGATCGACTGTTCCATCAAGATTTTTTTAGATTTACCACCATGCAGGGGATCAGCCTTTACGAATCGGTTTATTCCGGTGCGACCGGCGGACCGCGACAATCTGACCTGATCATACCGCCTTCGATACAACGTCTTAATGAAAGTCGGCGCGACTTGGCGTGGACCCACCGGGCATTCACGGATATGGTCAAACATCCGCTGCGTGTAGTGAAATTAGGGTTTGTTAAAATCGCTCGTACCTGGTCTCCGTGGTTGCACGCTAGAGGATATGCCAGCGTCTGGCTCAATATAGTGCTGACGCTTTGGTATACGCCGCTATTTATTCTTGCGATCATCGGTTTATTCCGATACCCCGTTTGGTCGCCTTTATTTGGAGTCCTGCTGGTTCCAATCGTATACTTTACGTTAATGCATGCGGTGTTTCTCGGGTCGGTTCGGTACCGAGTTCCGGTTATGCCGCTGGTAGTGGTTCTTACGGCCATGGGTATGGCCCCTGCGATACGGCGAAAGCAAGAATTTGTAAGCGTCGCGTGAATCATGGATGTGGTGTTTTTTCATGGCTGAATTTCCTCGTGCCAGTCCCGCCAAATGGTGGAAAACCGCTTCCATCGGCCGCGTGCATCGGTCGCCGCATGCCCTGTTCGTCGGACGGGTGCGTCGTTTAATTTCCATATTCATCTTACTGCTGCTGACGTTAATCATCGGTGCGGTGTGGTATCTGACCAACCCCAAACGTTTAAGTGCCATGTCCGGGCTGCTGCTCTCGCACGTCCTGGGGGCTCGCGTAACCGTGCAAAACGCCCAACTTTCCTGGAACGGAACGTTGCGTCTCGGCGGTGTGCGGTTGCGGACCAATCCGGGAAAAATGCCTTCGACGACTTTATTTTCCGCCGATCAGGTGGCGGTCAGTTTTAACTGGCTGGGACTGCTGAGTGGGCGCCTGCATGCATCGCAGATTACGGCGGTGCGCCCCATGCTGAATCTGGTCAATGATATTGCCGCCCGGCAATGGAACTATGAAGGATTTGCGCATTCCGCAAGCGGACCATCTGCGCCGGCGGCCACAGCTCATGCTCCAGCCTATCGCAACAATCGTCCCACACAATTACCCGCCATCAATTTGCAGGATGCTGTGGTGCGCTGGGGAGAAATTCGCCATGGCACATATCAGATTTTGGGTCAGAGCCTGATCAACGCTGAAATGGGGCCGAGTGCCAAATCTCATTCGACCTATCAACTGGATATGGAGCAACAGAGCCTTGACAGGCATCCGGGCATTGTTCTAACCGGGCTGTACAACATCAGCACGCGGGAATTTTCCGCCCGGATCAACGAGATTCAATTTACACCGAGCTTTCGTCAAACTTTGCCCGAGCCGGTGCAGCAACTTTGGCGTAAGCTGCATTTGCAGGGGGGCTTGCGGAATATTGTTTTTCGGGTCAGTCCCGGAAGCGGCGTGCATGTTCATGCGATGCTTGACGGCGTATCGCTGGTGATCGTTGCGCCAAGCCGCCGGTTGGGGCCGCAAGTTATTCCATTAAATAATCTCAAGGGCTCTGTGGCCGTCAGCGGCACCGCTTTAACCATTGACCATTTGAGCGGTGTGGTACTGGGTTGGAAATTCCAGGTGCCCAGCGCCCACTTTGACGGTTTTGAATCCGGCGCTCCATTTCATGCGACGGTGAAACTCTCTGATGTCAATATTCCTTTGCCGTACCCGAAGATTTTTTCAACGCGTGATTTTTCCCTGGCTCAGGCTATTTTTCACCGGTTGCGTCCCAGCGGGTTGCTGAACGTCACGGTGCATGTGGACCGCAGCCAATTACATGCAGCGCCGGTAGTACGCGGGGAAATTAACTGCAAAAATGTTCACGCGAGATACATCAATTTTCCGTACCCGATGGACCATGTGCATGGGTTGATCCGTTTTACAACCCACCATATCAGATTTGTTAATGTTCAGGCCAGCGCCGAGGCATTCCCCGTGTCGCTCAATGGCAGCGTGGCCATCAACGAAAATGATGGCCCGATTCATCTGGTGATCAGTTCGCCGCGCGCGTATTTTGATCGCAGGCTTGCGGCGAGCCTGCCGGCCAGCATTCGGCCTATCTGGAACCGGTTTAACCCGGTGGGGGTGGGGGGATTTGTCTGCGATGTAACGCATGCCGCCGGTACGCGCGGCGGTCCGCAGATTGTGCTGCATATTTTTCCGCAGGATGTTTCCGGTGCATACCGTGATCTGCCCTTTCCGCTGCACCATGTCCACGGCTCGTTGATATTTACCGATCATGAAACAAAAATCATCAAGCTCGAAGCCCCGGTGGGTAAGACGGGTCATATTATCTTTACCGGTAAAGTGACATATTCACCGCATAATCTTGCCAAGCTTCAGCCTATGGTCCACCTGCAGGCGGTCAACGTGCCGATTAATTCCACCTTAACGGGAAGCCTTCCGGCATCATGGGCCAAATGGATTAAATTGCTGCATGTCCAAGCCGGTAATGCTGACCTGGATGCGATGATCACCCGCGGCGCGGGGGGAAATCCATCGGTACAGGGAACTGTGACGATTGCCCATGGTGAAATGACCCCCACGCAACTGCCGTGGCCCGTGCGGGATGTCACGGCGTTTGCGCATATCAGTCCCAGCGGGTTAGTCATCAACAGTGTTGCCGGGCGAACCGGATCGGATGGCAAGGGTACGCTGACGGTAACCGGCGCTATCGCAGAACCGCCTACCGGGCCAGTGCACGTGAGCCTGAACGGAGGCTGGAAAAACGTGAAGATTGCCGCTCCGGCCCCGGCCAGCGTTCCCAAAGCCATGGCGGATTTTTGGAACAAATGGAAAGTTCGCGGCTCCAGTAACGGAACGTTTACCTATTCGGTTAATGCCCTCAAGAACCGGCTTACCGGCGTTAGCTCTATGCAGGATCAGCAATATCATGTGCAGGTGCAACCCGATGGGATGACAGCAACTCCGGCCTTTCTGCCGGCACCCCTATCCGGCGTCACCGGCGACGTGGATGTGACGCCTGGAATCATTGGCATGAAAGATATTCAAGCCAGCGCCGGCGCGCAGCACATGAAGCTCTCCGGCGTTTACCATACCGAATCAGACTCTTTGGGACTTTCTGTGACTGCCCAGGGGCCGCATTTGTCCAAACGATGGTTGTCTTTAATTCCCGGCTCCACGGGTCAATTTATCGCCGGACTTAAACCGCAGGCAAGCTGGATCCTTGAACTGCCCAAGTTGCAGCGCATCAAGGTGGGCAAAGCCTATCGCTGGCATGTTACCGGCTCATTGTTGCTTAATAACCTTGCGACAGCCGGCGACATTAAACTCAAAGCGAAGCAGGCAACCGTGACCATCGCATTGGACCTCGCACCCGGCAATACTCTGCCCATGCTCGATGGGCAATTTGACGTGACACGCTTAAATTGGGAGGGCCGGATTGCCGATCCGCTCACCGGCGAGATTACCGCCAATTCGTCCACCCACTTAATCACGATTGATAAAATCAAAGGAATGGTCGCCGGCGGCAAGCTCACGGGGCAAATTCATATCCATACCGGCAGCGCCGCACCTTCTTATGATGTCGCCTGCCGATTGCATGGCTCACAATTAGCCCAACTTTTGGTCACTCCCGCCAATGTCCGCAGTGCCAAAGGTATTCGGACCAGTACCGGAATCGTTGACGCCTCGCTTAATCTCAGTGCGATATTGGGAAAAAAACCGACCCGGCATGGCAGTGGACAACTCGTGATTCGTCGCGCCCGGATTTATGACGTGCCCATGGCCATGGGCCTCATGCAGATCGTAACTCTGCGGCTGCCCATCAGCTCAGATTTCCAGCACGCGGATGTGCGTTATATCATCAACAATAATATTGTGCGCTTTCAGCCCATTTCCTTGAGCAGCCCGGGGGTTAATCTCTTAGGCGAAGGCTCCTTGAATCTGCAAAGCTCAGATCTGGATCTTCGATTCATCACGCAATCTCCTCACGGCACGCGCGTGCCCCTGCTGGGCGTACTTTTTGGACTTGCCCGCTCGCAACTCCTTGAGCTACGTGTTTCCGGCACGCTGGCCAAGCCGGTGATAGCGCCTATCCCCTTACGCTTCCTGACGTGGCCCTTTACCGGATTTGGGCAATAGCCTGATAAATGGTTATAATTTGGGCCAGCCGGACATGACCGGGCGCCCGTAGCTCAGTTGGATAGAGCGGTGGTTTCCTAAACCGCAGGTCACAGGTTCGATCCCTGTCGGGCGCATTTTTGCCGCAGGCAAAAATAGAGCAGAGAATTTAGAGAGTTGAGCAAGAGCGAATCGGGCGCGGCCAGATTAGAGCAGTTGATTCCAGAGAGTCGAAAATAGAGAGAATTCGGCCGGCGCAAAAGAGTGGCTTCGCCGAGAGCAGAGCAAATAAGGCTGGCGTGTATGGGTTGCTTTTCCGAGAAAGTGCGAACGGTAGGTAATGATGGCTAACGCTGATACAATCTGCGAGAGCCGATTCCGGCGGCGCTTTCTGAGTCTCAGACTGCAGGCCTTTCGCGCCGATAGAAATGTCTGAATCGCAGCGCTTCCGTGTGTTCATTATTTATTATTCATTGCTTATTCTGGGCTGCCGTCGTTTCAGCAGGAGCAGGCCCAAGGCGGCGGTGCCCGTGAGGACCAGGCTGAGGGTTGTCGGCAGGGCAACTGCGGATGCTGTGGAGGGAATGGTCAGGGTGATTTGATTGAGCAATATTTCACCGGCTCCGGCACGGACGGTAAGGAAATGTTTCGTGGCGGTGAAATTAGTCAGGGAAAATGTGGCGGTGGTCGTGCCACCGACGGCCGGAGCTTTGATGGTTTGAAATAATGTGCCGATGGTGCCTGCCTGTGCGGTGTCGGCCAGGGTGGCAGTGTCCGATCCGGAGGTTCCGGCGATTGTGATCGTGGCGGTGTCGGGCGAACCGGCTTGGGCCGCCAAGGTGAGGATCGCTTTTAAATCAAGCTGTATAAAACCGAGATAGGTGGTCGTCGCTTTTTTAACTTTAACCGTGTACTTAAAGACTTCGTTATTTGTCTGGGTGTTGCTGCCCGGCGGATACGGCAGCGTGGCGTAATTCAAGCCTAATCCGTTGATTGTGCTGGTTAATGATTCCCCGTATAGATCTGCGGAGGCTATCTGGGCTTTTTTCGTGCCTATCCTTTGGGATTCATAACCTGTGGCAAGCATGTTGAGATTCGGATTTCCGGGCAGGGCGGGGCCGGAGGTAATGTTACCGAGATAAGATTCGGAATTCGGCAGCGACCCGGGAGCGGTGGAGAAATTCCATGAAATAGTGGTGGAAGCGTTCGCAGAGCAAGCGTACGAGGCTGCGATGATCAAGGTTGCGGCATAAGTACAAGGGATCCAATCTCTTCGCCGGGGCACCCTGCCAAACGTGGCAAAGATAGAGGGAATGCGGGCTGTTTTTCTTCCGGACACGTCCATGGTCCTTTCCACGGGAGTTCATCCATGCTGAAAAATCGCACACGTCAATGTGCGGCCTCTTCAGATACCCGTTGGTTTATCCATTACTGGATATTTAGTTGCAACCCATAACTTGCAATTAAATTACCTAAAATGGCCAGGCTATGCAAGCTAACGGGTATCACAGCCAACGGGTATGAGAACGGTTTGTTGTGGAAAGTCACATTCCCAACACCTGAGCCGATTTATCGCCGCGCGGGTGAAATCTTATTTCGGACGATTTCGGGTTTTGCTTCCGCAGTATAACTTTTTTCCGAAATCCGGAAAAGCCGATCTTTCGCAACATTGCACGCTTTGGCGCGTTGGTATGATATGTTTTGGTGTTTCGCGAGTGCGGCTGCGGCAAATGAGCTATATTAAGTCTATTAAACGGATCATTTCATTACCTTTGGGATTTTTTCCGGCGGTGGCCTTTGGCGTGCTGCTGCTTAGCGTGGCTGCGCCCCGAGCGCATGCCGGCATGTTTCCGCCGTTGCCGGCCGCCAAACCATTTATTAACTTTGATGGCAAAGGTTTTATTATTCATGGTAAACGCGTTTTCGTTGCGTCGGGCAGCTTGCCGTATGCGCGTGTGCCACGGGCGCTGTGGGCCAATCGCCTGCTGAAAATGAAACGGGCCGGGTTTAATTGTGTGGAAACGTATGTTTTCTGGAATTTTCAGGAACCGCGCAAGGGGCACTTCGATTTTAAGGGCCGGCATAATCTGCAGGCGTTTTTAACGCTGGTAAAAAAAATGGGCTTTTACGCCATATTGCGGGTGGGGCCGTACGATTGCGGCGAGTGGGACAGCGGCGGTTTTCCGGTGTGGCTGCGTTTTATTCCCGGGTTGGCCATCCGTGAATACAATCCGCCATTTATCAAGCAACTGGGAAAATATTTCGATAAATTGCTGCCGATTGTCGCGGCCAATCAAATTAATCACGGCGGCCCGGTGATTATGATGCAGATGGAAAATGAGGATCGGCAGGGGTGGGGGGCGGTGTTGCCGAATAGATATTATAACTTTATGTATCACAAAGCGCGGCAGGAAGGCATTGAAGTACCGATGTTTTTCAGCGGCATGCACCATGGCTTTAGTCCCGCCGGGGTTGGGCCTTGGAGCAGTAAAACACGCACATCGCCGTGGTTCACGACGGAAATGTGGACCGGATGGTTCACGCAATATGGTACTGCTCCGCAGGCCAACGGCGGCTGGTTCGGGCCGGCTAAGCTAACGCATGTAGCGATGTGGAAGGTTATCGCGTTTGGCGGCAACGGCTACGACGCCTATCTGGCGGTGGGAGGCACAAATTTTTCTCACTGGAACTGCTCAACGGTGCGTGCCAGCTATGATTTTGGCGCACCGATTGGTCAGGGTGGAGACTTGCGAGCTCTCTATTACACCTATAAAGCGGCCAATTATTTCGCCCGTTCTTTTCAGCGGATTTTGGAGGACAGCGACAACGCCACCGCCCAATACCGCGGCTTTGCTCCGCACGCTGCCGTCTATGCGCGTCAAAGTCCGTTTGGCACACTGGCATTTATGACCAACTACAATAATGCCCCGCTGCAGACCACACCCCGCGGCGGCGTGCCGCTGACCATCAAACCCAATGAAATTATACCGATTGTATTAAATTATCCGCTGAACAAATTCATCACCATTCGCCGTCTTTATGGCCGGACGTTAGGGTTTTTGCGACAAGGTTCAACCACCACGCTGGTCATGTTTGGTCCCACCGGTTCCCAAGGGGCGTTACAAGTTACGACAACCGCGCCGATCGCCGGGGCCATTGCTGTCGCATTTCACAGGCTTGCCGGTAAACCCGCTACGCTGGCATTAAACATCAAATATGCTGCGGGGCCTCCGAAGGTCTATACGCTGAAAACCCAGGGGCAAACGCTGCGGGTTCTGGCGGAAAATCTCTCGGCAGCCCGGCGCACCTGGTTTATCAATCGCGGCAAAACGCCGTGGGTGCTTTACGGGCCACAATATGTCGGTGCTATTACCGCCGGGGCGAACGGCTATACCATGCAGATACGAAACCGGCCGGGCAGTCGGATTCATTCCGCTTTGGCTTTTGGCCCATCCGCAACACCCATTACCTTCGCCGGCACGGCGGCCAAGAAAACTGCGACATTTCTGAAAGCTCAAACGCCGTCCTTGCAGGGTTGGCAAATGAGGGTTGCGACCGCGCCAGCACAAGTAAACTATGATGATAAAAAATGGCTCCGCGTGCGTCGGCCCAAGCCCATGGGCGCTGATGATTATCCTGGAGCGTATGAATGGTATCGCACGCGAATTATCGCACCAGCCACGGGCCGATTCATCATGACCATGAACCCTGTAAAAAATTACGGCGAATTTTTTGTTAATGGCAAGTTGGTGCAAACCGGTGCGCCTCGGATGATTAATCTTCACCTCAATCAGGGGTCAAATGCCCTGGCGATTTTTACCGTGGATGAGGGCCGTCCGAAAAACTGGGGTTGGATCGGCCCCTACAACATCGTCAACGCCCGTGGCTTATGGGGTGCTTTGCATCTATGTGTACCGCACGTGTCGCTTCTGAAAACAAAATCCTGGTCCATGGCACCGGTTCATCAGACCTATGCGCAAGGCCTTTCCGCTATCGGCGGAGGCCAATTTAAGCCAGCATGGAAAAAGGTAGCCGTCCAGCATCGGCAGTTGGAATGTCCACCGGGAACACAGGCGATTCAAATGGTGTTTTCCGCGGTATCCGCGGCGCGACTGGTTCTGAACTTACAGCATTTACCCGCAAATTCGGCAGTGTTCCTCAATGGTCGCCGCGTGACCCTGCTGGCACCGGAAAACGGATTGCTGCATATTGTGCTGGGTGGCGGCTGGAACGGTGCCTCCGCCAATAACCTGGAAATACTGACTGAAAATCCCACAAGAAAAATGATCAAGCTCGGGCCTGTTTCCATAAGTCAATGGGATCAGAGTCCAGCGTTGCCCAATGGCGGCTTAATTGAAAACTGGCGCATGCACGGCGGTATCGGTTCGGTTGACCCGGCCGGTGGGTGGAACACTTTTACCGCCGCTGCCGGTGTGCCGACATTTTATCGCGCAACATTTAATTATCAGCCGAACCAGAACGGGCTGCATCTGGTGCTACGCGCCGCGTGGGATGGGCTGGGTGGTGGATATATGTGGATCAATGGTCATAATTTAGGCCGATATGCGGATCCCATTATGCCCATGGGTTTGTATATACCGTCATGCTGGCTTAAAGCCGGTAGTAATTCACTGATCGTTTTTGACGAGCGCGGGCATTCTCCAGCCGGGGTACATCTGGTCATCGATCGGTCCGCCTGTCGGCGACGTGCAATTTTGCATAGCTCCCAGTGACAGCAGCGAACTGTCCGGATAAAGTTTAAGCGCAATGCCGACGGATACTCGGGCAGACTCTTAGCGGGAGCACCAGTCTTGCGAACGGCGTATTACCAGTTTTGTGCTTTTATGGGGCGATGGCGGTGCCGCGGATACAGGGCACTAGCGTTAATGACTCTGATCCCCCTTGGCATCATCGCGTCGCCTATTGCCGCATTCGGCCCCGAAGATGTCGGCATGTTTCCGCCCACCGCCGCCGCCAAATCCTTTATTAATTTTGATGGCCAAGGATTTCTCATCAATGGCAAGCGGGTATTTATTGCATCGGGCAGTATGCACTATGCCCGTGTTCCGCGGGCTTTATGGGCCGGCCGTCTGTTGAAAATGAAACGTGCCGGATTTAATACCGTTGAAACGTACATCTTCTGGAGTTATCAAGAGTCGCGGCAGGGACAATTTAATTTTAAGGGTCGCCATAATCTGGCGGCATTTCTTACGCTGGTGCACAAACTCGGCATGTACGCCATCCTGCGCGTGGGTCCATATTGCGACGGCGAATGGAGTCAAGGCGGCTGGCCGGTGTGGCTGCGCTTTATTCCCGGTCTTGCCGTGCGGGAAGGCGATAGGCCATTTCTTAACGCCGTCAATGGATATTTTAATAAACTCCTTCCGATTGTCGCCGCGGGTCAGATCAATCATGGCGGGCCGGTCATCATGGTTCAGTTGGAAAATGAAGATTCTCAAGGCTGGGGCAATGTTATTCCCAATGCCTATTACAAATTTCTTTATACCAAAGCTCGTGCCATGGGGCTTGAGGTGCCGATGTTTTTCAGTGGCATGCACCATGGTACCAACGCGGCCGGGGCCGGCCCCTGGAGCACCCGAAATCGCACCTGTCCGTGGCTAACCACGGAGATGCACACCGGTTGGTTTAATTTATATCGCACCCATCCGCCCTGGCTTAGCCGCCTGACCCATCAGGCCATGTGGCAGGTTATTGCCTATGGCGGAAATGGCTACGACGCCTATCTGGCGGTGGGGGGCACCACACCATCCTATTTCGCTAATGGGCCGGTCGGTCCCAGTTACGATTTTTGCGCCCCCATCGGACAGGCCGGTGATTTGCGGCCCCTATATTACATCTATAAGACCGCCAACTATTTTGCACGAAGTTTCCAACGGATTCTTGAAACGAGCGTCAATGTGCGGCATGTGGCCTTTAAGGCGGTTAAAAGGGTACGCGTCTTTGCGCGAAAAAGCCCCAACGGCACCATCACTTTTTTTCAAAATCTGTTCTACCTGCCGCGGCGTGTGTTAATGCCCGGTCATTGCAGGCAAACCATTGCGGGGGGACATCTGTTTGCGGTGGTTTCAAACTTTGCCATCAATAAAATTTTTACCCTGCGGTTAAGTTGTGCCCGAATTCTTGGAATTTTCAAACAGGCTTCCACGACCGCGATGGTAGCCTACGGGCCGCCCGGTTCTGAGGTGCTGTTTCACGTTCACGTGAACGCCGGGATCGTTGCCAAATCTCCCGCATTTACCCAACAAGTTCCCTCCCATCTGGTCCTGCGCGTAAAAGTGCCGGCGCATGGAGCGGATATTTACTCCATAAAAACGCCTGAGAATATTCTGCGCATTTTCGTGGAAAGCCGCCACGCCATGCGCCATACCTGGTATGTGAATATAAGCGGCCGCCCGGCGCTGGTTTGCGGGCCGGATTACGTGGGTTCGGCATCAGAGGTCCATGGAAGAATTCTCCTTGATACGCAGACGCCGCTGGGCGGGAAGGTCCATGCGGCCAGCGTCTATTTTGGTGATTCGTCTCGGGCTATTACGATTTCGCCGGCCGCCGGGGCCGCTTCACCTTCGCGGAACGTGATGCCTCCGGCCTTAGGTTCCTGGCAGTTTCAGTTAGCTGATGCGCCCGCCATGCCGCAATACAATGACAGGTCCTGGATAGCCAGTGTAAATCCGGTACAGATGGGCGTGGGAGATTATCCCGGACTGCACGAATGGTATCGTGCCAAGATCACGACGGCACATGGCGGAAAGTATCGTCTGGTATTTTCCCATCTGCGTAACAGTGCGGACGTGTTTATCAACGGCCGGCTAGTGGAGGCGGGTTCGCAGAAGTCGATTCCTGTAAATTTGTCCGCCGGTGTTAATACTCTGGCGGTGCTGGCGATTTCGGATGGACGGCCTAAATTATGGACATATATCGGTCCATATAATTCCATTGCCTCCATGGGAATCTGGGGGCACGTTCTGCTGACGCATGCCGGCTCCAAACCCAAGCCGATAAACGTTGAGCATTGGCGCATGCGCGGTGGCATCGGGCAGGATCACCTGTCAGGGCGATGGAAGAAATTATCCCATGTGCCGGATGTTCCCGCTTTTTATCGTACCAGTTTTATTTGCCGTCCCGGAACCGCAGGTGTCCACCTGGTCCTGCGGGTGGCGTGGGGCGATCTGGATGGCGGATACATGTGGATCAACGGCCACAACTTAGGGCGCTATCCTGATCCATATATGCCCATGGGTTTATATATCCCATCCTGCTGGCTCAAAGCCGGAAAAAACTCGCTTCTGATTTTCGATCAGCTCGGACGCAACCCGCAGTCTGTTCATCTGGTTATCGAACATGCGGCCAGCCGGCGATACGTCACGCTGGGAAGCATGACGCGTTCTGATGCGGCACGCATGGTGCCGTTCGCGACGGGGGTGGCGCATCGTGCCTTCAGGTCACATTCCGAGGAAAACTCAACGCTTCCGCATTGAGCTAAGGGATTTTGGGATAATTGGCGCCCAGTGTGTTGTGGATTGCATTCAGGTTGGCAAAAAAATAGCCGTTTTACTCTGCTTCGCTTGCTCAAGGCGGGGTTTGTGAATAACATCACAAGGTAGTAAGTCAGGGGGTGGTGCCGGTAGCGGGCCGCCCGGGCCTTGCCCCGCGAATAACGCTGCGCAGGGCAGATGCTGTGCTGGAGTTTTGGACATGCCATACACAATGGAAAAGGGAGCGTCCCTGCTGAGGGATGACCCCATGACAACCCCTCAACTTTCTGATGATTCCAACCTTTGGACCCTGAATTTCGGCCCCCAGCATCCGGCCACGCATACCGTGATCCGTCTGGTGATGGAAATTGATGGCGAGCGGGTAGTTAAAGTCGTTCCGATTATCGGTTACCTGCACAGCGGTTTTGAAAAAAATGCGGAAGTACTGGATTACAATCAGTACATGACCATCGTCAATCGCATGGATTATCTAGCCCCCATGGGCAACGAAATGACATGGATCCGTGCGGTGGAGACGCTTTTTGGTGTGGAACCTACGCCACGCTGTAAAGTCTATCGTACGATTCTGGGTGAATTGGCGCGCATTCAAAGCCATCTGCTGTGTGTGGGAGCCGCCGCGTTGGACTTGGGCGGGTTTACCGCGTTTCTCTTCGGATTCAATGAACGCGAACGGGTGTATGATATTATGGAATATGTCACCGGCTCCCGGTTCCACACCAGTTGGAACCGCGTGGGCGGCGTGATGAAAGATGCGGACGACAACATATTTCGTCCGCTGGTAAAGGCGTTTATTAATGATTCTCTGCCGCGGGCGATTGAGGACGTTGAAAAGCTTCTCAATCGTCTGCGAATTTTCATTGATCGTACGCAGGGTATCGGCATTATTTCCCGTGAGGAAGCCATTAACTGGAGCCTTAGCGGTCCATTGGCCAGGGCCAGTGGAGTTATGCGGGATGTCCGCAAAGATGACCCGTATTTCTGCTTCCAGGATAATTGGGATGGCAAAGGCGCACCGGCGGTAAAATTCAAAGTCCCCATCATGAAAACCGGCGATGTTCTGGCGCGGTATCTTGTACGCCTGGAAGAAATGAAGCAGTCCATTGAAATCATCCGGCAACTTATTGATGATATCCCCGGCGGGCCGATTAATGTCAGCCCGGAAGGAAAAGATATTCTGCCGCCGAAGTCGCAGGTTTATGGCTCCATCGAAGGACTTATTCAGCACTTTGAACTGGTCATGACCAATCGCGGATTCAAGCCGCCCATCGGTGAAGTCTATGCGTGCAGTGAAACCGCCAATGGGGAACAGGGATTTTATATTGTCAGTGACGGCGGAAAAAATCCGTGGCGGGCACGATGCCGTCCGCCGTCTTTCATTCACCTAAGCGTCCTGCCCAAGATGATGGAAGGCCATACCATTTCAGATGTGGTGGCGGTTTTGGGATCTTTGAATATCATCGCCGCGGAATTGGATCGTTAAACGCAAGGAATGTTATGGCCTGGATTGTTGAAGACCGTCTGAAGCAGTACCAACCGAAGCGCAGTGAGCCTTACCTCACCGCTGATATTAAAGCTTATATTGAGCAAAAATATTTCCCGCGCTATCCGCGCAAGCAGGCGGCATTGTTGCCGCTTTTCCACACCATCATGCACACCTACGGCTACATTGCGCCTCAGGCCATTGATGAAGCGGCTGGCTTTCTGGGAATTACCCGCGCACAAGTGCAGGACGCGGTCACATTTTATGAGGAATTCCGGCTCCAGCCGTCGGGGAAATATGTAGTCAATGTTTGCCGCTCGATTTCCTGTGAACTCTGCGGCCACCAGGGGATTTTGGATAAAATTCGTGATGTGTTTGGCATTGAGCCAGGTGAAACCACGGACGACGATAAATTTACCCTCTTTGAAGTTGAATGCCTTGGAGCCTGCGAGCAGGCTCCATGTGCACTGGTGAACGAAGACCTGCACGGCTGCCTTAACCCGCAGGCGTTTGTTGCGCAGTTGCAGGCGTTGCCGGATCAACCAGCCGCAGGGCACTGATCGATCGGCAAAAATGAAATGCGGCCCTGGGAAAACCCGTGGCCAACGTGAAGTGTGCCGGGGGAAGTCCGGCGCGTGAACGGTTACAGGAAAGGTTTAATTATGGCGTTTGCCGGCCCAGTTCTACTTAAGCGTATTCCGGATGATCCGGCGAAGCGCAAGCTCATCAACATCGATGAATATATGGCGACCGGTGGTTATGAATCGCTGCGTAAAGCCCAGGCGATGACGCCGGAGCAGATCATACAACTGGTAATCGATTCGAATTTGCGCGGGCGCGGGGGGGCGGGATTTCCCTGTGGATCGAAATGGAAGTTTTTACCCAAGGACCTGCATCCGCGCTATCTGGCGGTTAATTTTGATGAATCTGAGCCGGGAACTTTTAAAGACCGTTACCTGGCGGAACATGATCCCCATGTGCTGCTGGAAGGTATCGCCATCGCGGCGTTCGCCAACCATATTACTAATAGCTATATTTACATACGTGGTGAATACCACCTGCAAGCGAAAATTCTTGAAACGGCTTTAGAAGAAGCCTATGCCAAAGGAATTTTCGGGCAGAAGATTCCGGGTACGGATATTGTACATAACTGTTATGTACATCGCGGAGCCGGGGCCTATATATGCGGTGAAGAGACCGGGTTGCTGGAATCTCTGGAAGGCAAGCGCGGCTGGCCCCGCATCAAGCCGCCATTCCCCGCCATCGCCGGGGCGTTTGCGAAACCCACCATTATTAATAACGTGGAAACCTTGGCCTGCCTGCCGTACATCATTGAATATGGCGCGGACTGGTTCAAGTCCATGGGGACAGCCTCTTCGGCGGGGCCGAAACTTTTCGGCGTCAGCGGATTGGTGCATAAGCCGGGGGTTTATGAAGAAGAGCTGGGCATTAAGATGTCCACCCTGATTGAAAAATATGCCGGCGGAATAAAAGGTGGGAAATACCGCGCTGCAATTCCGGGCGGCGTATCCATGGGGGTTCTGGGTACGGACCAGTACGATGCAGAACTTGATTTTGACATTGGAAAAAAATATAACGTGCTGGGCTTGGGAACCGCCGGTGTGATTGTCATGACCGACAAAACAGATCTGGTGGTGATGCTGCGGAATATCGTCCGTTTCTTTGCCCATGAAAGCTGCGGCCAATGTACGCCATGTCGGGAAGGTACCGCATGGATGCACAAAATGCTTAATCGTATTGTGGCCGGGTATGGTAAGCCGCGGGACTTTGACTTGCTGATGGAAATTGGCCTAAGTATGGGGTCCATGCCGGGTACAACCATTTGCGGTTTGGCGGACGGTGCGAATTGGGCGGTGCGAACCTTCCTGCAAAAATTCCCGGAAGATTTCAAAGCCCGTTTAAAATCGGATCATGTGCAGGGCGTGACGCTGGATGCACAAGCCGCCGCAGCGGTGTAAAAAACGAATCCGCGGGAAGCGGAAAAACCTGTCCGCAAATAATTGTGGACACAATGCTATAAGGTGTGATTTTTATGCCCACAATGGACGTTGACGGAAAAAAAATTGCCTGGGATGGCAAAAAAATGATCCTCCAGGCCTGCCTTGATGCCGGCATGGAGATTCCGCATTATTGTTATCATCAGGGCCTTTCAATTGTGGCAAGCTGCCGGATTTGTCTGGTGGAAATTGAATCTCCGGATCCGAAAGATCCCGCTAAGCTGGTCAAAGTTCCCAAGCTGGTGCCGAGTTGCCAGACGCCCGCCGTCGATGGCATGAAAGTCCATAGCATTTCCCCCAAATCACGGGCTAACCAGAAAGCGGTTATGGAATTTCTGCTGTTGAACCATCCGCTGGACTGCCCGGTGTGCGATCAGGCCGGCGAATGCCACCTGCAGGATTACAGCTATGAGTATGGCCGGTCGGAAAGTCGTTTTGAAGAGGACAAAGCCAAAAAGCCCAAAAAAGACATTGGCAAGCATGTTGTGCTCTACAGCGATCGCTGCATCATGTGTACGCGTTGCGTGCGATTCACGCGGGAAATTTCCGGCACCGGTGAATTGGCCGTATTTGGGCGCGGCCATCGTGAAGAAATTGATGTTTTTCAAGGCCAATCTCTGGATAACCCGCTTTCCGGCAATGTCATAGATATTTGCCCGGTTGGCGCGCTGTTGGATAAAGATTTCCTGTTTACCCAGCGGGTCTGGTTTTTGAAAAAAACTCCCAGCATTTCCCCTTTTTCCAGCGGCGGGGAAAATATTTCCATTGAGCATAATCAGGGACGCGTCTATCGCATCAAACCCCGATTCAACGCGGATGTCAACAAATGGTGGATTTCCGATGACATCCGTTACGGATGGGATTTTATTCACAACAATCGCTTGCAGACTCCGGCGGCCAAAGGTGTGCCGCAGGAATTATCCGCAGCGCAGAGCATCGGCCAACTTGATCAGGCGGTGAAAAAATCCGCTGTGACACCGGGTGCGACACTACTTGTTCTTAGCGCCTTTGATTCAACGGAAGAAATGTTCCTTGCCGCGCAGTGGGTCCGCCGTATTGATCCGCAAGCGTGGCTGACGTTGACCGAGCCGAAGGTTGACGGCGAAGATCAGGTTTTCAAAAATCCCACGACCGGGGCTGTAACCTACACGCTTCGTGCGGAAAAGGCTCCTAATCGGCGGGGTGCCGAGAAGGTCCTGGCGAAACTGGCGGGTAATGTATGCAAGCTCGCGGATGTACAGGGTAAAATAAAAGCCGGTCAGGTTAAAACAGCCCTGATTCTGGCTGATCCCTTTGGCCATGCTGATGCAACATTGCAGACCGCCGTGGCGGGCGTGGAGACACTGTTGGTATTAAGCACCCGCCCGGACGGCTTGGTGTCGCAGGCCTCTTTGGCGTTGCCGGTATGCACGTGGGCGGAAAAGTCTGGCGTCTTTGAAAATTATTCGGGGCTGATTCAGTCCTTTAAGCAGGCCATTACTCCCTTGGAAAATACGCGGTCTACGGGCAGCATTTTCTGGGATTTGATGGACTTGGCTGGCACGTATGACCCCGCGGCCGTGCGGCGGATGATGTCGGAGTTGGGCTTGGCAGAATATGCCGCAGTGGTGCTGCCGGAACACCACGAAAAAATTGAATTAATGCAGTTCACGGACTTGTAATAATTATTCGGTGGAGAATTTATGGCGGAAACAACACGTGCGGCAATTTGTCTAGCGGTGTCAAGTAAACTCTCCAAGGTGGATGTTGCGTCCATCGGCGCGGTCATCGGCTTAGACGGTTTTGTTGATGAAATTTCCCAGGTTGTCGATAAACGCGCCAGCGCCGGCGAGTTTGACCGTCTGGCTACCATCGAAGGATTCGCCAACCGCATCCGGGATGCCCGGGGGCAAAGTGCCAATATTGAAGTGGTTGTAAAACTGCAGAAGCTCGGCGGCAATGGGCCGATCATGGCCAACGCTCTGGCGGCCATCGGCCTGGGTGTGACCTGCATCGGCAGCTTGGGCTTTCCCGATATTCATCCGGTATTTCATGAGCTTGCCAAGCATGCCCGGGTCCTGAGTATTGCCGAGGCATGTCATACCGATGCGCTGGAATTTGACGACGGCAAAATAATGCTCGGCAAACTCACGCCCACCGCTGAGATCACCTGGGACACCTTGGTGTCACGCATTGGCATTGATGAAATGGTCAGCCTGGTGGCGTCATCGCGGCTCATCGGAACGGTGAACTGGACCATGTTGCCCTACATGAATGATATCTGGCGGCGTATGGCCGCTGATGTGTTGCCGGAGGTGCCACCGGGCGAGAGAACTTTATTTGTTGATCTGGCTGATCCGGAAAAGCGCACGCGCGAAGACTTGCGTACAGGGCTGGATGTTTTGGCGGTTTTTAAGCCTTTTATGCATGTCATTCTGGGCTTGAATCTTAAAGAAGCCACGCAGGTGGCTGCCGCGCTGGCCATACCGGTTTCCGCCGATCCCGAAAAGGAAATCGAAGCTCTCGCCGTTGCAATAAGAAAGAAAATGGACCTTGGAACCGTCGTGATTCACCCGCGGTCCGGAGGTGCCGCCGCGGATGCCAATGGCTCAGCGTGTTTTGCCGGACCCTTCGTTAAACACCCGAAAATCAGCACCGGGGCCGGTGATCACTTTAACGCGGGTTTTTCTGCTGGGCGGCTGCTGGGGCTTAACCTTGCGGAATCGTTGTGCATGGGGACAGCCACCAGCGGATTCTACGTGCGCAACGCCGCGAGTCCATCGCTGGCGGATCTGGTGGAATTTATCCGCGACCTGCCAGCTCCGCAGTAAAGTGTGACATAAAATGTTAGTTCAGTTCCGTCTGAAAATTACCGTGTCCGCAGTTTTACAGCGTCTCGACGGCGCGGGGGAAGCTCCCCAGAACCGCCAGATGCAGACAATGTGAACGCACTTCTTCCAAGGCTGTTTTAACTGCGGGGTCTTCACTGTGGCCGACCAGATCTGTGAAGAAATAATATTCGAAATTCCGCTTCTGGCTTGGCCGTGTATCAATGTTGGTAAGATTGATTCCGTGCTTGCGGAACACATCCAGGACATCCACCAGCGCTCCGGATTTGTGGGCTGTGGTGAAGATGATGGAGGTTTTGTCATCACCACTGCGGCGCGGAGGCTGGCGGCCGATGACCAGAAATCGCGTGACGTTGTTGGCGTTGTCCTCAATGTTGGCAAAAAGTGTTTTAAGGTTATAAAGCTCTGCGGCCAGCGATGAACCGATTGCCGCGGCATGTGTTTCCGCTGCCGCCAATTCAGCGGCTTTGCTGCTGGATGCTACCGGCAGGCGTTGCACATCGGGCATAGTGGCATTAAGCCAGCGCCGGCATTGGTTCAACACTTCAGGTTTGCTGTAAACTATTTTCACTTCTGCCGGTTCACACAACGCCAGAAGATGGTGATGCACAATAATCTGCATTTCCGCGACAATCGTGACGTGGGGGTATTCAATAAACGCATCCATCGTTTCCACGATCCCGCCGATGGTGGAATTTTCAATCGGAGCCAGCCCCATATCCGCGTGGCCGCGCGCCACTTCGTCAAACACGGCGGCAATATCGGCCACCGGTTCATGATCGACCGACGAACCGAACTTTTTAACCGATGCCAAGTGGGAAAAGCTTCCCTTGGGTCCTAAATAAGCGATACGCAAGGGTTTTTCCAGAGAAAAACTGCCGGACATTAATTCCCGGTAAATGGCCTCCAGGCATGAATCCGGAAGCGGGCCGCCGACACTTTTATTGGCTTTGCGAATTCGCTCCAAAACAATTTTTTCCCGATCCGGTGCGTAGACTGGCGCATTGGATTGCTGTTTAATTTTGCCTATGTCCACAACAACGCGTGCCCGCGCGTTAAGCAGTTCCACAATATTATGATCAAGCTGATCAATGCGCTCTCGAAGGCCTGCCAACGGATCTGATTCTGTCATAATGCCTTTGCCTCTGTGAAAATGTGGTTCCTGGCGTTACTTTGCTGTGCCGTGGGCGTTCTAAAGTCTCCAAGCCCTATGCCGCCGGGGGCGTGGAGAGGAGAAAGTAGAGAGTAGACCGCAGGAGGGGTGGCTCGTTTCGGCGACAGCCACATTTGTGTCCCATCCTTGTTTGCTCTCCTGATCGCCTGCTCCAAATTCTCCTGCTCTATTGGGCCTTTGGCCCAATGCGCCCGGCAGGACTCGAACCTGCAACCTCGTGGTTCGAAGGCAGTTAAAATCGTGCTGCTGAAAAGCTCATGAATCCCAGCAATTCCTTTATTTTACTGCGGAAAATGCCATTTGCAAGGCTTCGCCACACGTTGCGAGTTTTGGTGTTGTAAGGCGGTATTTTTATATCAAAACGGTAACAAACCGGTAGACGTGGATCATTTACCGCTCAGCGCTTCTTCGCCGCCTTGCGAATATCTGCCAAGTTCGTTTTTCCGGTTTCTTTCCGCATGTAGCCCACTGTGGCATTCGCGGAAAATCCTGGAATCGGCTGCGGCAAGTTCTTGTTCAGTGCATTGCTTCGCTTCAGATCAATGCGACCAGTCTTCGGTACGTCTCGGTCAGGTAACGCCTGTCCAGTCCGGGTTCTTTCATGTCATACCCTTTCTTAATTGAAAAACATAATGCAAGGATACGAATACGTGCTACGTATCGCAACCGCAACGTGGTGCAGTACGGTGTCAAGGTGTCAACTGACTCAACTAAACGAAGGCCAGACACGCGGTATGAAGAAGTTGGCGGTTCACTTCCAAGCCATGGCGAGATTGGCGATGAACCGAAGATATTTCAGGTTTTTGGATTCATCAGATAGGCCCTTGTTCAACTGTACGGTTAATCTGCTCTTCAACTGTCGCCAACGTCGTAAGTATTTCGTCGAAACCCTTCGGTTCTGCAACGAACATATCCCGCATCGCCTGGTAGTCGCGCCGCAGCCCGGGCAATCTTTCTGATGGTGGTACCAAGTGAAACGTACCGGGTTTTGCCTGATCGTAATTGGCCCACGCGCTGCCAAAGAACTGGCTCTTCCAACTCACCACCCGTATACGCAGATCGTCCCGGTCCACTGCTTTGCCGGCTACCGGATGTTGCGAGAGCGCCGCCAGATCGGCGTAATGACGCGCGAGCCTGTCTGGTATAGGCTTTTCCAACGGCCGGTAATACTCCATGTGCAGGATCGTCGCCTTCTCCCAGAAACTTCGTTCCACTTCCAGCGCTATTACCTCGCAACGCCAATCTGCGAACGCACCAGGAAAGGCATCGGCGATCCAAGGCCGTACCGAGTGACGGCCGATCGGTTGCTGGTCGGTAAGGGAGCCAAATTCCAACTTGACCGAACGCCGCAGGTAGTGGAAGCCCGGCGGCTGCGAAGAAGGGTAGTGAAACAGAAGTACCGGCGATTGCGTATGGGCATCAATCTGGAATTCAAACCACGCGGGATTACCTTTTCCCAGCACCTTGCTGGCCGCCGCTTCCAGCGCCGGGCCGATCTGGTTTTGCACGGCGATGCCGCACGCCGCTTCCGCTTTCTTCATCCATTTGCCAGCTTGGTTGCGGTTTATACCTGTGGGTGGGAGTTTCAGAAACTCGGGCGACAGCGATAAATCTATGTCCTCTGAAAATCGTTCAATGGCGCCAAACACTTTTGAGAGGGACGTTCCACCCTTAAAAACCAGGCTGTCCGCAAATTCTGACTCGAACAGTACGCCCAGCAACCAACATACCCAAAAGTCCTTCTCCATGATGACGGGTGACAAGTTTCGCTGTATTGCCGCCTGTTCGATATATAGCCGGCGTTCGTCCGCTGGTAAGGCGAGGAAGCTGAGGTTCATGGATTCTCTCCCGCAAGTTCACGAAAGATCGGGTGCATCCACGCCGGTGCCAGCGTCAGGTCGTTGAGCAGTCCCCGGCGCTGTCTGGCCGGGATGGTACGTTTCAAGTGCTCCCAATGCTGCTTGGTCACGTGTTCTTTGCCTATGGCTCGCAATGCCTGAATTAATAGACCACTCAATCGTCCCGCGGCAGCCATGTTTCGCGCGGTTGTCCGCCGCAACTGGATCGTGGTCGAACCGATTCTCACGGTCCGTGTCGGGCCGTCGGTCAGAAACACCGCTTTGGCTGGCACTTGCTCCGAAAGTCCCAGCACATTGGCCGCGTAGGCTCCTGCGGGCTGAATACGTGTATGGTCGCGTATCGCCAAGGCTGCAGCCACCTTTTCGGCAGACGGAGTAAGCGATCCCAACACCGGGTGCTTCTTCGGAAAGTCATACACGCCTCGCGCCAGTCGTCGGATGATCCCTTTTTGGGTCAGCCTATGAAGCGCCAGATCAACTGCCTCTCGACTTCCAAGGTCCAGAAAGTCCGTCGGAACAACGACACAACCGTGTCCTCGACCCCGAATCGACGCCTGGATGCGGTATTCAATGGAATGCGACGATTTTCTCGCTGAAATCATGTATGGAATAATAACATGTTTTTCTTACAAGAACAAACGCCATTTCGCTTCTCACCCTGAAGGGTCTGACGAGGTTACAGGTGTGGTAGAAAATTTCGTCATCTGTGCCGGCTTTTTTGGAAGTGACAAAAAAACTTTTTATATGATCCCAACGGCTTCGGTGCCGGGAAAATTGGCAGACCCAACCTGAATGGAATTGGCGCTACGATAGACGCGCACTACCGCAATGGATCATACGCGTATAACACCCTTCGCCCTGACGCCGGACTCCGCGAATTTCCCCCGCGGCCGTCTCAAAACAATGCCCTGTTGAGACTTGGATCATCCCCCGTAAAGCCGTGCAAAAGGGCCTTTTGTTCGGTTAAGTCTCAAAGTCTCACGTTTTTTCGTCCCACACCCGCCGAGCCCTTACCCATGACCCTCCAATCCCGATCTCTCGCCGTCCCGCGCGAAGTTATCTGTCTATCGAACTGCTATTTGAATCGCATCGGAACCCGGAAATTGCGGCCAGCGTAACGATGGCGTCAATGCACGATCAGGCAAGCTCCTCCTGTTGATCCTACTGCTTAACGGACGGTCAATATGGAAGTCGTCGTGGTCCCGGTCGTCGTGCGCTACAAAAAGCCACCGCTGCGCTTGCCATGCTCCGGCTTCACTGCGCGATGCTTCGTTCCAGGCGTGCGCGGTGGCATGTCTTTCTTCCGCTCCCTCCGACATCCCCGGCTCAAACAGAGTGCTTTTTGTTCTTTTTTCACCTCGCGGCCTCGCTGTCTGGCGTAGGCCGGAGGTGAAAAAAAATGCGGCGGCGATGGGCCGACGCGCCTTTAGGCTCTCTACGTTTTGGCTCCTATTTTATGGAGGTGTTGTATGGGTTCCTTCAGCAAAGTGGTTCTTTTGGGCAATCTGACCCGGGATCCGAGCACAGGCACGCTGCCCAGCGGGGCGGCGGTCTGTGAATTCGGATTGGCGGTTAATCGGCGCTGGAAGGACGCCGACGGTCAGATGCGGGATGAAGTGCTGTTCATGGACTGCGCGGCTTATGGCAAGCCGGGCCAGACCATGGGCCAGTATCTCAAAAAAGGTCATCCGGTACTGGTGGAAGGGCAT
>DAHXLH010000078.1:0-8128 GCA_027366115.1 Phycisphaerales bacterium | reverse complement strand
TTCAAAATTGCTGGTTGTTAATCCCTTGCGTTTATCCGCGAGATCCGCGTAATTCGCGGTTATTTTTCAAGGGATTCCGGATTGCATACCGCATGTCCGAATTTCAGATCAGGTTGCCGCATTCATCTGCGGTCCTTTGATGTTGGCGTTGTTGTGCGTAGAGCAACCTGCGAGGCTCAACATGCCGCTGCCCCGGAAATATTGCCACGCCCGCAAAAAGCCCTTACAGTAAAATAGCAGGGTTGGCCGGCGGCTTTATGCATAGGCTTTATGCATAGACGGCGTAGGCTTCAAGGGGAACTTTGCGCCACAACTCCGGCTCGGGCATCTGGGCGGCCAGCAAATCCCGGAATTCCTGATCATGCTGGGCGTGGAAGCACGGGGCACAAGAGTAATTGCCGAAGGAATCTTTGGTACGTAAGCGCCCGGCGACGTTCATACCGCATTGGCAGCATACTTTGGTTGCTGCGCCCATTAACGCTGAGGTGTTAAGACTTATCATCTTCTCTCTCCAAATAGGTTACTGAACCGAACTGAACTGTCTTAACTATAGTTCGTGCTTTAACAATTTCCAAGAAAAATCCGGCGATTTTTCAGCTATCGGACGGACAAACTTTCCGATAACACAACAGTCTGATAAAAAGACGCTAGAATAATGATCTTTATATCCGCGTTGGAGATTTAAATGGCGGCGGCAAAACGGAATATACTGGTTACCTCGGCGTTACCCTACGCCAATGGGGCCATTCATATCGGGCATCTGGTGGAATATATTCAGACAGACATCTGGGTACGCTTTCAGCGGCTGATGGAGAATCGTGTGGTGTATCTGTGCGGCGATGACGCCCATGGCACGCCCATTATGTTGCGGGCACGCAGTGAAGGCGTGGCACCGGAGCAATTCATCGCGCGGATGAATCAGGAACATCGCGAGGATTTTGCCCGGTTTGGCGTGAAATTTGACTGCTACTATTCAACCCATTCACCGGAAAATGAAGCGCTTTGTTATATGTTTTATGAACGGCTGAAGGCCGGCGGCCACATTGTACATCGGGATGTTGAGCAGTTTTTTGACCCGGTGGAAAATATTTTTCTGCCCGATCGCTTTATCCGCGGGCAATGTCCGAATTGCAAAGCGCCGGATCAATATGGTGATTCCTGCGAAGTTTGCGGCAAACATTACAGCCCCACCGATTTGATTAATCCCAAAAGTGCCGTCAGCGGTGCGGCACCGGAACGTCGCTCCAGCCGACATTTCTTTTTGCACCTGGAGGATTTTCGCCAGCAGCTCCTGGAACTGATTCGCGGCGGTCTGGTGGATTCGGCGGTGGCCAATAAGCTTGAAGAATGGTTTGGGAAGGAACTGAAAGACTGGGATATTTCCCGCGATGCGCCATTTTTTGGCTTTCCCATTCCGTCGGAGCAAAATAAATACTTTTACAACTGGCTCGATGCGCCGATTGGTTATCTGGCGGCCTTGGCGAAGAATCTCGGTGGCGGAGCCACCGATGCCGAAGAATACTGGAAAATGGATGATCTGGAAGTGTACCACTTTATTGGCAAGGATATTATTTATTTCCACGCCTTATTCTGGCCCGCCATGCTCATGGGTGCGGGCCTTAAGCCGCCGACACAATTATGCGTGCATGGACATTTGACCATCAATGGCGAAAAAATGTCCAAGAGCCGGGGCACATTTATCAACGCGGCCCAATATGCCCGTCATCTGGATCCGCAGTGGCTGCGCTATTATTTTGCCACGCGGCTGTCGGCGTCACCGGCGGATATCGACTTGAGCTTTGAGGATTTCTGCAACCGCGTCAACAGCGAACTGGTGGGCAAACTGGCTAATCTTATCAGCCGGGCCGCACCGATCTTAACACGCCTGCTGGACGGCCGCACCGGAATTGTAACAGTCGACGCCCTGCCGGTACTTAATGAATTCCGCAATGCGGAATCACAGATTGCGATGGATTATGACCAGCGGAACTTTGCGGCAGTAACGCGCCGGATTTGCGCTCTGGCGGATAAGGCCAATAAATTTGTGGAAGAACAGGCCCCCTGGGCGCTGGTGAAAACAGATGAAGAAGCGGCAAGGGGCGTATTAACGGCCGCTCTGGAATGCGGACGGATCTTGATGATTTATCTAAAGCCCATCGTCCCGGATATGGCAGCGCGTGTGGAAAAATGCCTGAATATCCGTCCACAATCGTGGCGTGACATACAAAATTCCATGGAATCGCATGTGATTAACCCATTTGAACATTTAACCGGACGTGTTGAAGAAAGGAAAATACAGGCCATGCTTGAGGAAAATAAGACCGATACAACCGCTGCGGCCACAGCCGGAATTCCAGCGACGCCGGCGGCCCTTGAGGAACCGCTGGCTCCGGAATGCAGCATAGAGCAATTTTCCGCCGTGGACTTACGCGTCGGACGAGTGATCCATGCGGAGGCCATTGAGGCTACCGATAAACTTATGAAAGTGGAAATTGATGCCGGGCCGCTGGGCAAGCGGACTGTTCTGGCGGGTATTAAAAAGGCCTGTACGCCGGAAGAGCTTACCGGACGGCTGGTGATCTTCTGCGCCAATCTGGCCCCGCGAAAAATGAAATTCGGCACCAGTGAAGGAATGATTCTGGCCAGCGGGCCGGGCGGCAAGGATGTATTTTTATTGTCCGTTGATCCGCGGGCCACACCGGGGCAGCGTGTGCATTAAAAGCTTCCGTATTTCTGAACAATTTCGCCCCGATTGCCGACAAGACCATATAATCCCCTGCGGGAGGGTTGGCGGATGAGGACCGGGTGTTCCGGGCCAGGCGCTGTATGGGGACTGGGGCGAGGTTATTTAACAGGCGGAGTATTTGTGGCCGTTGCATGCGCGATTGTCGGACTTGATCCGATGCAAAAAGATTGGATTGAGGCATTAAAACTGGCCCATGGAACTGACTGGTTCAAAATAGTGGTCGTAGGTGAGCGCAATTTGTCGTTAGCGCGCGAGGTGGGACAGATTTTTGATGTCCCTTTTTACGGCGATCTGCGAAGGATGTTGCTGGAAACTCCTCCTCAGATGGTGCTTTTGGACCGACCCGCGGACATGTCACTGGACTTCGTTGAAGCCTGTGTGCAGCAGAACATTGGTATATTGAGCGTTGGGCCGCCGGTGCAAACGCTGGAAGAAGCGCACCGCCTGAGCATTCATCTGGAACCCAGAACGCATTTATTATACACCGCCCCCCGCTTTTCCGGATCATGGGGATTTAGCCAGGCGCAGCAAACGGAAAATTTCTTTCGCGGGGTGCAATTCCTTTCCGGCGATTGGTCCGCCGCCAATCATGCGATTGCACGGGTGCGAAACATCCAGCACGGCGCGGTGCGGTCGTTATCGGTTCTGGCGTGGGATGCGTTTCGTACGGCGATTGAAATTCTCGGCCTGCCGGCAGCGCTTTACGCGTCCATTGATGGCAACAGCGGACAACAGGATAACTTTACGGATGTCACGGGCAATGTCGGCGTGGTAATGAAAACGCTTGAGGGAGCCACCGCGGTTCTGCGGATTTCTGATCAGGAAGCATCCTTGAAACGGGAACTCTGCGCTGCGAATCGGGACGGCCGGGTGAAACTTTCCGAATTCAGCTATCGGTGGGCCTCGAGCCGGGACGAACTGATAGAAGAAGATTCTACCGCACCAACCACGCCCGCCGCGCAGGCGTTAAAGGAACTGGAAAATTTCTGTCGGCAGTTTACCACGGCCTCTTCTTCCCATCCCGGCTGGCCGCACCTGCTGTCGGAAACCGCCGCCATGATGACGGCGATGATCGTTTCTCACCGCACGGGTATGGCGGAATCTCCGCAGCACTTCCGCGGATTGAACCGGTAATGACCGTTTTAGGACGCATGAGCAGTGGTGCTGCGAAGTATCTCTTCCACCAGCGCGGCCACCATACCGGGAATATCATGGTGCCGGGCTTCAAGGGTGGCGGGCCATCCAAGTTCGGCCAAGGCACGGGAAGTCGTCGGGCCGATGGAAAGGCGCTTACATTTTCCGACGGTGGAGCGCAAATTTTCGGGCAACATGGTGAAAAGATTTTTGGCGGTGGAGGCGCTGGTAAAAGTTATCCACTTTACGGTGCCATTTTGCAAAGCTTCGATCGCATCTTCCGGCAAGCTCTCGGGAATGCGCGTCTGATAAATCGGTACATCGTCCACGGCAGCGCCGGCGTTACGCAACATTTCCACCAGCGATGGACGGGCGATTTCGGCGCGCAAAAGCAGGAAGCGGTTCCCGCTTAAATCCAATGTTGCACTGTCCGGTTCCTTGGTCGGATCAGCACGACCGAAATAACTGATCAATTCAACGGCGAG
The DNA here is from genome assembly GCA_027366115.1 of Phycisphaerales bacterium. Lineage (GTDB taxonomy): Bacteria > Planctomycetota > Phycisphaerae > WQYP01 > WQYP01 > JAMDCX01. Next base: position 3,763 of record DAHXLH010000078.1, on the reverse strand, counting down.
TTCTTCACTCACTGCATCCGGGGAAACAATATCGGGAATAATACCAATCGAGTTTAACGCATCAGCCGTGGCCGGGCCGATGGCCGCTACAACGGCCGCGAAATCACGGGCGTCCAATTCCAACGCGATCATGGCCTGGTGCGCGGAATGCACCCCATTGGCGCTGGTGAACACCACACAATCGTATTCACCCATGTCTTCAATGGCGGTCAAAGCGGCCTGCCGGTCTGTGGGCTTGGCTATTTCAATGGTGGGGGCTTCGATAACCCGTGCCCCGAGTTGCAGAAGTTGATCACCAAGCTTGCTGGCCTGCTGCCGCGTGCGGGTTACGAGCATGGTTTGACCAAACAGCGGCCGGGATTCAAACCAGTTCATCTGCTCGCGAACGGATACCACCTTGCCGATGATGGTAATGGCCGGGGCCTTGATTTCAGCTTTTTGCGCGAGTTGGGCAATCGTTTTCACCGTGCCTACGACGGTTTGTTGCTCGGGATGTGTGGCCATGCGAACCACCGCAGCCGGGGTGTCGGCGGGCAGGCCGCAATCCATGAGGCGTTGAGTAATATGGGGCAGATTCTTCACGCCCATATAAAAAACCAGCGTGCCGCCGAGTTTGGCCAAGGCGGGGTAGTCCACATTTGAAATTTCATCCCCGGACTCTCCCGAGGACGGCTTATCCGACGAATCCTCCTGCTGATGCCCGGTGATAAACGTTACGGTACTGGTAAAATCCCGGTGCGTGACCGGGATACCGGCATACGCCGGCCCGGCAATGCCAGCGGTGATACCGGGAATAACCGCAAATGGAATTTGTGCCTGCGTCAAGGCCTGGGCTTCTTCGCCGCCGCGACCGAAAACAAAGGGATCGCCTCCCTTTAACCGCACAACACACCGGCTGGGACAATCGGGCCGAGCCATAAATTCCCGGCACTTTTCGACCAGCAGGGCGTTGATTTCCGTTTGTGTAAGGGTGTGGCGGCGGTCGCGCTTGCCAACATAGATGAGTTCTGCCTCCGGAGAGCAAAACGCCAGTAAATCGGGATTGGCCAGGGCGTCGTAAATGACCACCGCGGCCAAAGCCAGTGCCCGCGCGCCGGCGAGGGTAAAAAGTCCTATATCACCGGGGCCGGCACCGACCAGTACGGCAATCGGGAGAGGATATTCGGGAGTGAAAAAGGGGGTGGTTGCCATAGGGTTACTCCAGCGGACCAAATCCGAAAGCAATAATGAGGATTATTACCTCAGCAAGCCCTATTGGCGCGGAAAAGACAAAAATATTCAAGTGTCCGGCAGATCTTGCCGATGAGAAAGGTGGTCGCAGTTGTAGTTTTCCTCCCATAACCTGAGCCGCCTGCTGTGCGTTGCAGCAGGCGGCTCTATTTAGTTATAAGATTATACCAGATTGAATTCCCCGCCCGCGGCGAGAACCACCGGGTTAATCTGCTTATCCCGCAAGCGCTGTCCAAAGGCGGCGGCATCCTGTTTGATCGGGGGGAATGTGTTGTAATGAATCGGCATGACATGCGATGCCTTTAGCATTTCCGCAGCCAGCAGGGCGTGATCCGGCCCCATGGTAAAGTGATCGCCAATGGGCAAAAAGGCTAAATCAATATTCCATAACTTGCCAAACAAAGCCATATCGCCAAACAGGGCCGTATCCCCCGCGAAATAAATCGTTTTGCCGCCGATCTGCAGGATCCAGCCGCCCGGTGCACCGCCCGCGGCACCATCAGGAAAGGTGCTGGTATGAAAAGCCTGGACAAGATTGGCCCGGCCAAAAGCAAAGGCGCTGCCGCCGCCGGTATTCATACCCACGGTTTTGAGGCCGCGGCTTTCGTAATAGGTCGCCATTTCAAAGTTGGCTACGATAATTGCGCCATTCCGCTTGGCGATGCGTTCGGCATCATCGACATGATCAAAATGGGCGTGGCTTAAAAAGATAAATTGCGGGTCAGGTCGATCCGATTTTACATCCGCCAGAGGGTTGGAATCATAAAAGGGATCAATCTGAATTCGGTGTCCATCGGCATGAAGTTCCACATTGGAATGACCGTGATAGATGACCTTTACCGCCATGATGTGCTCCTTATTTAACGACCTACATGCTACGTTCACGTAAGCAAGTTTATTATATGCTCCAAGAGCCCGACCGACTTATTCAGTATATCCGTCTGGGAGCCTGTCCGAGTAATGGGTGTCCTGGCGCACCGTGCGATTGTGCGCGAAACGTCTCAGGCCGGAATATTACCTATGTGTCAGGCCTTGGCCAAGGTGTCGTAAAGGGCATCCGGTGCGAGGTCTGCTCCGTTTGGCCAGCATACTGCACCGAACTGGTCGACATAAACCTGTTCAAACAGACTATAATCCCGCAACGGTTCAAATACCGGTCCAAAGAGACGTTGCGAAACATCCAGTCGCCCGCACAAGCCGTCCGTGAATTCGATTTCCAACTCGAACCCACCGCATGGCTGTACCCTTTTAACGATCTTACCCATCTTTACCTACTCCAACGGTTCAATCTTGTTCAGAGGCCTGTGTTCTGCCGCCAAAGTCCAATCTGTGTACAGTTCCTCGCGGTGCGCGGCCGCCCATTCGAGTACCATCGCCATGGCGCGGCGCGGGAGGTACCCGTCACGGATGGCCAATGTATCAAGCGGATTCATCATCGGATATAACAGCGGTTATCTCGGGTATGCGTTCGCGTATATTTTTTTCCAAGCCCAGACGCAGCGTGGCTTGCGAGCTTGGGCACCCCACACAGGCACCGTGAAAACGCACGGAAACTACTCCATTTTCATTGACGCCCAGCAATTCCACATCGCCGCCATCCCACTGAATCATGGGCCGTAAGCTGTCCAGCACCACCTGCACACGTTGAATTAACGTGGTCTGTGGCGTTTGCGGGACCTGGGAAAGGTTAATATCCATCATTCTACTCACATAAAGAGTATAGGTTAGCCGGAGTTGCGCATCAACCGTTGATGTTACCGGGGTACTGGGAATTTGTTGGTAAATACGGTAATATAATGGAATGAACGCATTTTCCACGAGCCAGTTTCAGGTGCATCTGACGCCTCCCTAGTGAGCCTCATGAGTATGCTCGTCCACCGCGAAATAACGCGGCAAGCACGATAAAACGAATAATCCCTCGTTACTTTAAAATCTCTCGCTTTGAAAGTCATTATGTTTTCCGATGAAATCGCCCGCCGACGCACTTTTGCCATCATTTCCCATCCGGATGCCGGTAAAACCACGTTGACTGAAAAGCTGCTGCTTTATGGCGGCGCGGTGCAGTTGGCAGGCTCGGTGACCGCCCGCAAATCGCAACGTGCCACCACCTCCGACTGGATGGAACTGGAACGGCAGCGCGGTATTTCCGTAAGTTCCACGGTTTTACAGTTTGATTACAACGGCTATCGGCTCAATTTGCTCGATACACCGGGACACAAGGACTTTTCCGAAGATACGTACCGGGTGCTGACCGCCGTTGATGCGGTGATTATGATAATTGATGCGGGAAAAGGTATTGAACCGCAGACCCGAAAACTTTTTGAAATTTGCCGGCGCCGCGGCGTGCCGATCTTTACGTTCATGAACAAACTGGATCGCCCCGCGCGTGAGCCGCTGGATTTACTGGATGAACTGGAGCGCGTGCTGGGCCTGCAGGTTTTTGCCATGAACTGGCCACTGGGTAACGGCAAAGAATTCCGCGGCGTATTTGACCGCGTGCGAAAAGCGGTGCATTTATTTGAACGCACTCCGC
>DAHXLH010000072.1:0-4662 GCA_027366115.1 Phycisphaerales bacterium | reverse complement strand
ACGGAGTTAATCCTGTCACAAAAGTATTAAGCGTTGAAGCCGGGGTGGTTCTCGCACTTACAGATTCACCGAGCAGCAGCAATTCAAGCGATTCCGTCCAGGCATACCCCGCCGAGCCGCTGCTCTGGTAGCCGCCGCCGGATGTCGAATCGACGGTTTGCGCCAGATAATTCTCGCCAGCAATTTGGAAGTCGGATAACGTAGCGTTTACGACGTTTTGTCCAAGGGATTGGAACACCGCTGACGGTGTGGTTGGCGGTACACCCCCGGACGCCGTTGCAACGACCGGCGGTACAAAAAGTCCGGCAATCGCAAACAGGCTCACTGCGCTTGGCGACATGAAATGCCCTTTAATAATCAACATATCTCTGATTTTTCAAACTCTCACCTCCGTCGCCCGGCACAGGCTAAAGCAAACCTCCCTGCGGTAGCAAGAACGCCGACAAATCCCCAGTATAGGGGTAGGGAAGACCGCTTTTATTGCGGTCTCCCCTCCCTCCGAACCGGACGGGCGCAATTAACGCATCCGGCTCTCCGGATTGGGCGTACCAACCTTGAGCATGATTGCACCGTGCAACGGGATGGTGGCGCTGAAGGATGTTTTAACGCCCAGGCTTTTGCGTTGCCACAAATCCCGTACGGGCTGATTGCCGCGCATGGATTTTTCTCCACGCCGCAGAACCGGGTCGATCATGTCCCATGCGGGAATGGAAACTGTTCGGGGTATAGCACCCAAGTTAAATATTGCCACGGCCACGGTGCCATCCCATAGCGGCCGTGCCCAGACTTCCACCTGCCCCTGCCGATCCACACGCTGGGCCTGCATGCCCAGTTCATCCTGGTTGACCGCCAGAACTTCGGTGTTGGTCATCAGGTCGGTGGTGAATTTATTGAGTTTTTCAAGATCGCAACCCAAAAGCAGCGGTGCTGAGAGCATGCACCAGAGCGTTATATGCGTAAGTTGTTCATGGGGGGTAAGCTTGGTCCAATGCAATGGGCCATCCTCAAAATATCCCCAGCCCACCACCAGCATATCCGGATCATTCCAATAGCCTGGACTGGCAAACGGAAATAACATGCCGTCGCTGCCAAAGCCGTTACGGGTCATGGCCCCCCATGAGTCGTTGATGTCACCACTGATCCGATAGCTATTGCCCCATACCGGAGATTTGCCCGCCCATGTCCAGACGTGCCCCATCCCATATTGGCACAGGCTGAAGAATATATCACGTCCGGATTTATATAGCGCTTCGCCCATTTCCCTGTACGGTTTGATGAATTGTTCCAGATCTGGATGTTTCGGGACCTCTCCACCATAGCTGCACCAGTCATATTTGAGATAATCCACACCCCAGCGGGCGTAGGTGTGGGCATCTTGTGATACATGGCCAAAACTGCCGGTATGGCCGCCGCAGGTTTTCGGCCCCGGTGAGGAATACACGCCGAAGCGCAGGCCGTGGCTGTGGACATAATCCGCAATGGTCTTCATATCACCAAACTTTTCAGTGGTTTTTATTTCTCCATCGGCGGTGCGGCCATTCTGCCAGCCGGCATCAATATTGATATACATAAATCCCTTGGCCGCCAGACCGCTATTTACCATGGCATCCGCGGCGGCGCGGGTGCGTTTGGCGTCATTGTTTTCGCCGTAGGCATTCCAGGAATTCCAGCCCATTTGCGGGGTCAGGGCCAGTTTATGTTCCCCGGCCAGTAGTCGCAGTGTGCGGTGCGCTGTGCCCAGACTGTTTTTTGCAGTCAGCCTGACCTTGTATTGCCCAGGCTGGTTGATTTTACCGGTGATAATTCCCTTATCATTCATCGTCAATCCATCCGGCAGGCCAACGGCGCTAAGGCTGACGGGGGCTTTGCCAGTGAAGGGAACACGGAAGAGAAAATCGTGGCCGGGCGTGGCACCGAATACACGCGGGCCATGAAATTCCGGTGTTTCCGGATCACCGCCGGCAATCTTCGGATAATCATGGGCACCCGGATAGAGCGGCAGAGCCACGGGGCGGGCGGTGGCACCGGCGGTCAGGGTAATCACCGGATTAAGCCAATCAGCGCGATCATAATCAATGCTGTTAACACCCGGCAACACCAGCAGTGTAAGCTCTTTGGCCCCGCGTAGATTCACGCTGATTTTGCGTGCTGGATCTCCCAGCCGCATGACGGGCGTGCGAGCTTTGGTTTTACCATCCACCAGAACTTCAAAAATCACCGCGCCTTGTTTCGAGTAGTCATCATCTAAGCCAACGGCAGCTGTGAAGGTAGCCGCCGCCTTTTTCAGATTGATACGAAAAATACTTTCGGCGTATGTTCCAATGCCGCGCTGGTACGTTTTACCCCCGACACTTAAAGCATTTCCGCTGACGCTTTTGTTTTTGGTTGGATTTCCCCAACCCTGCAGCATCATGCTGATATCCAAATCTTCAACGTGGATAATTCTCCCGGCCTTTGCCGCCCGGACATTCGCGGTGGCCAATACCGTTCCCGCCGCCGTCGCTGCCGCGGAGGCTGCAAATTTTATGACATCGCGCCGTTGCAGCCGAACCGAAGTTTGATCCATTTGTGTTTCTCCGCTATGCAATTATCTGGACAAAATCAGCAAGACTTTCAAAGTGAAGCCTGCTACAAAGATTGTAATCGTTCACGGGCAAAAGTGGCAAAATCAGCGGGAAAACGCCACTTTTTACATTCCGGATCTTGTTTTCGTGGTTTTTGCGACGTATAAACTTCAAGTTTCACGTTATTTCTTCCGCTTTTTGTGGTTTTGGGCCCATGAACGGTTACTCATTTATTTTGTCGGCAAAAAATGCATCCGCCGCATCCATTTCTCACAGGCCGGGCCCCACTTGTCTATACCGCGTCTTTTCCCCACTCCAAAGCCGTGACCGCCACGCTTGTAAACCCGTAATTCAGCCGGAACGTCGTTATGCCGCAAGGCCTTATAAAAACGAATTTCGTTTTGCGGCATTACCACCTTATCGTCACGGGCATAACAGATAAAGGCTGGAGGCGTCAGGGGCGTCACATTGAGTTCGCTGGAAAAATACTCGGCGACATCCAGCGGCGGGTGGGTGCCTAACAGATTATTGCGCGTTCCAATCTGGGCGATGCTGGGCATCATGGAAATTGTCGGATAGCCCAAAATCATAAAATTTGGCCGCGTGCTGAATCGATTCAACGAGTCAGCGGCATTGGGATTGCCGGGCAGCCAATGTACGCCGGCCAACGACGCGACCGACCCGCCAGCGGAAAAACCCGCCACCCCGATGTCATGAGGATTGATATTCCATTTTTTGGCGTTGGCGCGAACAATCCGCATCGCACGCCGAACGTCCTGTAACGGCCACGGCACGCCGCCGGGCGGCAACTTACCATCCGGAATCGGCATGCGATATATCAGCACAAAAAATGAAACGCCAATACGGTTGAACCACTTGGCGTCTCTTGTGCCATCAAAATACACGCATTCAGCGCCATAACCTCCGCCGGGACAACTAATGATCGCGCAGCCATTGGCTTTGTTTTTGGGAGCCGGATATGCCATGAGCGTGGGCCAGCGCACCGGCGCGACGATGATCTTTCCAGCCCCCGGATACATTTGTGTTTTATAGGCTCGCAACGCCATGGGAACCCGCAAATGGGGCCAAACCGGAATAACGGCAGGTGTTGCGGCATCCATGGGCGCGGTGCTTGCAAATAGCACCAGAAGCAACAACGACGTGGAGAATACCTTCATAAATTAATCCTTTTTATTGGTTCAACGGATGAATCGGGCCGGCCACATGCAGAACAATCACGGCGGCTACCGAGTCCGGCGCAGCGGCCGGTAGATACACTAGTTGACCGCCATTCCCTAAGGCTGTTTTCAAGTGGATGTATGAATTGGCCAGCAAATAGGCTTTGGTAATCGCATTGCGCATGGGCACCACCAGCGTGTGGTCTTTGGGCCACTTGGTCACTTCCAGAAACAGCTTGCCCGGCTTCTGCGTGGCATAGCCAAATGGAAGCGCTTTGGTAAACGGCGTACGATGCGAGCCGTAAATAGCTTCACCATTGACCTTCAGCCATTTTCCAATCGTCAGCAGACGATCCACTTCAGGCTTCGGGATAATCCCCTTGGCGGTGGGGCCGACATTCAAAAGGAAATTGCCACCGCCGCTGGCACAATGAATGAGATGATGAATCAGCATGGCCGACGATTTCCAGTCATGATCCCATGAAACATATCCCCATGTATTGTTGATGGTCATGCAGGTTTCCCAAGGACCGGGCAGGCCGCGCACCGGAATATTCTGCTCCGGCGTCATGTAATCCCCATAACCAAAACCGATCCGCGCGTTGAGAATCACGGTGGGATCCATTCGGCGGATGTGAAAATACAGCGCCTTGGCGTCCGCCCGGCTCCATCCATGCATCCATTCGCCGTCAAACCAGATAAGGTTGGTGTGATATTGCCTGATCAACTCACCGGTTTGCCGCTCCACATAACGCAGATAATCCAAATTTTTCCCCGGCTTGATATGTGTGGGATTATAAATATGCCGGGCTGGATCGGCACCCGCCTGATCCGGGCTGTGCCAGTCCATAATCGAATAATAGGTGCAGAATCGGATACCCTGTTTCCGGCAAGCCTTGGATAACAGCGCCATCGGATCG
>DAHXLH010000069.1:0-4644 GCA_027366115.1 Phycisphaerales bacterium | reverse complement strand
TCGTCGGGATACAATGCGAACGACGGGGCGATTTCAATGGTGCAGTCCGGCGTGCCGTCGGGCTTGTGCGGTATTTTTATACCGGCCGCCTCCAGCCAGCGGCTGTTGCGCAGGGTGGTAATCTGCCTCGATGATTCAATGGAATCCACACCTTGGGCATTTTTTATCGGCGCAAATTCATCGATCCGATCCGTCTCATAGACTATGCTGCCGGTAGCCAGCGGTAGCGCGTCAAATACGAAGGTTTCCATCTTGACGGCATTGGGCTTTTCAGGCTTGATGGTTTTACATGTACACATATCAACACATAATACTTTTTTCTCGGCCCGGTGATACGGCAACGCAAAGCCACGGGCATTGAGGCGCTGTACAAAATCGCACCGGATGGCATGAAGGGCAATGCTGCCGGCCCGGAAGCGTAATTGGCCGTCCTCGGTGCGTTGTTCCGCTAATGCCGACGGCAGATCAGAATATTCAATGACGGTCATTTTCCCGTCCACCAGGCAGATATTACCGAGCTTTTCCGTGCTGGAGACTTTGGGCAGAATTTTGCTGGACATATCCGCGTTTTCTATTTCATGCAGCCCGAGGAACAGCGGATCCACGCATCGCACAATTGGATTATCCACCTGAAAATAGCTGATCTGCGTAATACCCCGTTTTTTCATATCCGCCAAGGCACCGCTTTTATACAATGCCAGCAAGGATCCGCCATGGCCATTGGGTGATAGCGCCAGCGTGCCGGGTGTTTCCAATAGCACCTTTCCCTCCAGACTCACGGCCGGCAGCATATCCTGTGAGAAAAACATGACCTGCGATTCAGGCAGCCCGAAATAGTTGTGCTTGCTCCAGAAGTCCACGGTGGCCTGATGATTGGCGGTACTGGTCATGAGATAAAAGGGTATGGTGCAGCCGAAGCGCAGTTCCATGGCCTGAAGGTATTCGGCAAAGCATTGAAACAGCGGTTTGTTTTTGACGGGCGTAGCCGGAAATGTGCCCTTGGGGCCGTCCCATCCCAGGCGCGACCCCTGCCCGCCGGCAACGACAAACGCGGCCACCCGATTATTTTTTAACAGGTATTCACCCATGGCCTGCGCCTGACGATATTTTTCGCGCGTTGGTGCATCATGGGCCACGTGTTCAAAAAAGGGTGCGGGCTCAATATTCTCCGGCAACTTCAGGCTTTCCGGATTTAAGACAACCGTTCGAATCAACTCTGCCAACAGCGGCCAGTCCATGGATGCAACCTGCCGATCCAACTCCCCCTTTTCCGACTCGTTAAGCTTATCGTAAAAAGCAAAAAGATGGCCCTGCCCGATGGCGGTAACCTGCTGAACCAATGCGTTGTGATCGGGGTGTTGCAACATAAGCTGATAAGACTCCGTAGGGTTAGCGAATAGTTATTTCGCTTCATTTAATGCACGAGTACTGATTTCAGTCATAATTTTTTCGATAAACGCCGCCAGCGGCATCGCACCAAGGTCCTGGTCTTTGCGCGTGCGCACCGCCACGGCACCTGCCTCCATTTCCTTGGCCCCGACAACCAATAGATAAGGAATTTTCTGTTCACGAGCGCGGCGAATCTTGGCTCCGATTTTGTCGTCCGCGGAATCCAACTCAGAACGCACCCCGGCAGCCAATAAGGCGCCATTAACTTCTTGGGCGTAAGTGACAAATTTTTCGCTGATGCTTAACACCATGGTTTGCACCGGAGAAAGCCACGTGGGAAATGCTCCGGCAAAATGTTCAATCAAAATCCCTGTGAATCGTTCCATTGAACCAAATGGTGCCCGATGGATCATCACGGGGCGATGCGGGGAATTATCCGCACCGATATATTCCAGCGCAAAGCGTTCCGGCAAAACATAATCAAGCTGCACGGTGCCCAACTGCCACTGCCGCCCAATGACATCCTTTACTAGAAAATCCAGCTTAGGGCCGTAAAATGCCGCTTCACCGATCGCTTCATCATGGCGAATTCCCACGTCTTTTACAATTTTACGCAGTGTCGCCTCGGCCCGGTCCCACAGCGCTGGATCACCCGCGTATTTATCCGATGCCGGGTCACGCAAACTCACCCGACATTGGTAATCCGTGAAGCCCAATGTCTGAAAGACCAGCAATACCATTTCCACAGTGGATCGCAGCTCCGCTTCCACCTGCTCCGGCGTGCAGAACAGGTGGGCATCATCCTGGGTGAATCCACGTACCCGCGTCATACCCGATAACTCACCGGATTGCTCAAAGCGATAGACTGTGCCGAATTCCGCCAGGCGAATGGGTAAATCGCGATAACTGTGTGGCTCGGCGGCATAAATCTGAATGTGATGCGGACAGTTCATGGGTTTGAGCAGATACTCGCTTTCATCCCCGTCATCCCGTTCTTTCATTTTAATAGTGGGGAACTGGGATTCTTTATAATACGGATAGTGCCCGCTGGTTTTGTACAAATTAATATTACCGATATGCGGCGTATATACAGAGTTGTATCCGCGGCGGATTAATTCCAGCCGCATAAAATTCTCCAACTCCTGCCGAACCACGCCCCCCTTTGGCATCCAGAGAATCAAACCGCTGCCCACCAAGGGAGAAATCGTGAACAGTCCAAGTTGCTTTCCGATGACCCGATGATCGCGCCGTTTGGCTTCTTCAATAAGCGCCAAGTGTGATTCAAGTTCCTGCCGGGTGAAAAATGCTGTTCCATAGATGCGCTGCAATTGCTGCTTCGACGCATCCCCATGCCAGTAGGCACCGGCAACGCTGGTAACCTTAAATGCGCCAATTCGCCCCGTCGCGGGTAAATGCGGACCGCGGCACAAATCTTCCCAATTTTTGTGCGGTTCTCCCGTGGCATAAAAGCTGATAACCGCCTGCGGATCAGCCGCCAGCGCCCGCTGGGCATTATCAAGCTTGTACGGATTTGCTTCCTGTTCCAGCTTGGCCAACGCGGCCTGCCGCGGCAGTTCGTAACGCGTGAATGGGCGGTTCTCCGCGACAATTTTTTCCATTTCCGCTTCAATACGGGGAAAGTCCTCCTCCCGGATCGGCTGGGCCAATTCCATGTCGTAATAAAACCCGGTCTCTACAGGGGGTCCATACGCCAAACGCACTGCCGGAAAAAGCCGCGTAATGGCCTCGGCCATGACATGGGCCGTCGAATGCCGCAGCAAATAAACGGCATTGGGATCGCCGGCCTTGACGGTAATAATGGCGACAGCAGCATCTTGCTCAATCGGTGTGGATATATCCGCTAGTTGCCCGTTAATCAACGCTCCTATGGCATCTCGGGCAAGGCGTGACCCAATGGCTTGAGCCACCTGCAAAGGTGTGACAGAAGCGGCATCAAACTGTTTTTTTGCCCCGTCGGGCAGAGTAATCGTAATCATGGGGAGGGATTATCCGACACTTTGGCTGTTTTGTATAGGAGCCTTTCCTTTGGTTTCGATGCCATATTTATTCGCGGATGCCGGGCCTGCCAGCGCTGGCAAGCATCTAAAATGGCATGCAGCATCATCTTCTGTACGCCGGGGCTGTCAATAATGGTGGCGTGCGTGAGCTTTTTAGTGGGAAAACCGACATCAGCAAAACGCAGGTTAATATTCGTAAGCCTTGTGCGATAAATATCTTTCACCGTGGCAGGCACTCCGCGCCAGATCGGAAGCCAATCAGTGTCAGGATGACTTTTATAAATATCCAGGCAGCGCCGCACATTGGGAGGAATCCGCGGAGGGGTTACAGGGTCAACCAGCACCAGCAGTTGCACAGTAATTCCATGCCGCCCCAACGCCCGCGCCACGCGTATCTGATCATCGGCACCCCAGGAATGACCATACAAAATCAAGGGGCCATGCATCAGGTGTTTACGGTAGTCCCGCAGCAAAATACGCTGAAATTGTCCTTTGCTGTGATCGGCAATGGCCGCGGCTTGGATAATGTGGTGACCATTCAAATGATTGGCCAATCCGTCAATCCCCAAGCTAAATACGCCTAAGAATCCGCGCATGCCAAAGGCATGTCCTTCAAATTCATACGGCGTGCGATTGTTGGTCACCACCGCGGATTGCACCGGATCAGCCGGCCGCCCGGAGATATCCACGCACCCGGAGCTTAACAGCAGCATAAATCCGGCAACGATGATAGAGATCATCTTGGTCAAAGGGAATTTCGAATCATTCTGTTCCATGAGCAGCTTCACCGCCAGTGTAAAAGCACCATTCTATCCTCCAATAATAGAGGCACCGGCTACCTTTGGCGAGTGGCCCGCGGTTGCCCGTTGAAGTTTAGGAGTTGCAGGTTATCAGAATTCGCGTCATTTGACTTTCCCGTCACGTGCTGGCATGATACCGCCTCAATGGCGATGAAAATTCCCCGCCTCCCGTTTAAATTAAAACGTCCCAAGATTTCGTCTAAGATGGAAGGAACTCTCCGATGTCGATGGATGAAAAAGCCCCGCTGGAAATTCGCGACAATTCAGGAAACCCCGCCCCTTTAGGTTTATTAGCCTTTGGCATGACCACCGTACTTCTGAACTTCGCCAATGCAGGCGTTTATGAATTAAGCAGTATGGTGCTGGCGATGGGAATTTTCTATGGCGGCGTGGCACAGCTAATCGCCGGGGCCTTGGAATGGAAGAAAAACAACACT
>DAHXLH010000057.1:0-5788 GCA_027366115.1 Phycisphaerales bacterium | reverse complement strand
AAACTTTTTGCCCTTGCCTTTTTCCAATTCAGCAATGGCCTTGCGCGTGGTAGTATTGGGTGCCCTGACTTCGAATGGCAGGCGGCGTTCGTCGGCGACGCGCACCATAAACAGACGAATGGCGTCGGAAGTTGATAATCTTATCGCTTTAAGTGCCTTAGCGGCTCGCTTTTTGGTGGCGCTGTCGATGCGAGCACGGACGTAAGTATCGGCGGTTTGCATGGAGACTCTCCTGAATTAGTTCACCGACCTATTGTAGTGCCAAGGATCTCTTTTACGTGCCCGTGGCCGGCAGGAGTGGGATCAAGAGGGAGGGTTGCTGCGCCGCGGCTTTGGCTTTCACCCGTTTACCGTTGATGCGGATTTTTCCGTTGGCGGTGGAGGGGGCGGATTTCAATGGCACATCCGACCCCAGCAACGGCTCGCCGACTTTTGTTGCATCCAGCCGAGCGGCAATGCGCGTGGCATATTCCGGTGAGAGTTCAAAGCCGATAAATTTTCGTCCCAGTTTTTTAGCTGTCACCAAAGTTGAGCCGCTGCCACCGAACGGGTCCACCACCAGTTCGCCTTCATTTGATGAGGCTCGGATTATGCGTGCCAGCAATTGTTCCGGCATCTGGCAGCCATGCCAGCCGGCGCGCTCCTTGAAAGTGCCGCACACACGCGGAAAATACCAGATATCTTCATTGGCTTGGAAGCTATCGGGAATATCCTGCGGGCGCAAAATCCATGTATCATCCGGCAGCCGGCCATCGGGATTTCCACGGCTGTCCCCATATACCAGTGTTCGCGCGGAGGGCACGCGTATGGGCGGAACATTGAAAGTAAACTTCTTCGTATTTTTTACAAAATGAAACAGATGCGTATGGCTGCGGGCAAATTTGGTTTTGCACTGCACGCCAAATGTGTAATACCACAGCACCCAACTGCGGCACGTCAGCCCCAGGTCGCGCTGAAAAAGGATTTTCAACTCAGCCGCAAAATCATCACCGATCGCCAACCAGAAAGTCCCGTCGGATTTCAGTGCCCGCACAACGCCGGCCCCCCATTGCCGCGTCCACGCCAGATAATCCTCGGCAGCGCGTTTGTCCTCATAAACATCGTACTTGTAGCCGATGTTAAACGGGGGATCAGCGAATACCAGATCAACGCTTGCCTCGGGGATTTCGGCAAGACCTTCAATACAGTCACGCTGATAAATCTGATTTATTTCCATCGTAAAGTCCCTATCCTGTTTCTATGCGATTCGAGCATGAACCACAATTTAATATCCGAACAAACCGCTAACCATACTATCTATAGTACAACAGGCGTCCGCCCATTGTCCAATGGAGGCGGTGGCATTGTCGCAGAAACGGGGCTTTTGTCACGATAATTATTTACTGACAGGTTATCCACAGTCAGAGTTGGTCAGACTTGGCGCGCAAGGGTAGGGCCCCCGCACCAAATGGGTACCAGTGCCCGCAACCCCGCGGTGCCACTTCGGGTCGTTCAGAATGCAGCGATAGCACTACGCGTATGATTTTTTTAATCGCCGTGATTATCTCGCCGGAATAACGATTCGTTCGCCGGCGCGAAGCTTGTTGGGGCTGGATCCGATGACCCGCCGATTGGCATCGTAGATTTTCTTCCACATGGCGGGGTTATGGTAGAACTTACGGGCGATTCCGGATAAATCTTCCCCGGCACGAACCACATAGGTTCGTCCGCCGCGTGCGGAGGATGCGTAACCACGCCGCCGCGACGTGCGATGTCTGGCCGCGGCGCTTACGGTACCATGATGTGGAAGACGAATTTTTTGTCCAATGCGCATGCGGCGCGGATCCAGTCCCGGGTTGGCCCGTTCCAGCGCATGAATCATACGTTCATTGCCATAGATGCGACGGGAAATTGACGCCAGCGTGTCACCCTTGCGAACCACATACACGCCGCTGCGCGGGGCCGAAAGCCTTAGCGTCCGGCTGCGATGACGAACATGCGAAGACTTGCCCGAAGATGATCCGGTACTGCCGGTGGTTACAGGCGGGATATAGAGCGTGGCATTGGTGTTGGTATTGCCGGCCGCGGTGCCCGAGCCACTGGTGCCAGCACCAGTGTTGGCTGAAGTATTGGTGTTGCTGCCATTAACGCTCGAATTGTCCGTATTCGCACCCGGCGTATTAAGCGATAAAGTCGCATTGGAATTATCCGCCGTCGCACCGAGTGGTCCGTTGGAATCAGATGCAGGTGAAGTCGTCGCAGTTTGATCAAGTGCTGGTGCAGGCATAGAAGTTGCCGCTTGATCCGTCATGCCGGGCATGGTGGCGGGCATGGATGGAGCGGTGGTAGCCGGCAGGGAAATAAGCCCTGGCTGGGGTTGACTGGTCTGGGTCAGCACCGGCGGCACGGGACTGGAGCCGGGCAGATTCGGCGACTCCACCAGTGCGGGCTGCGCACTGGGAAGGGCATTATTTTCCGCCGTCTTGTTCGACGAATTATGGAAGGCAAAGTAAATGATAACCAGTACGACAATGATCAGTACCGCGACCAGAGCGACCTTGGCGTCGGTGCGCATGAAAATACTCCCGCTGAGTGGTTGCGCATGGCTGGAAAAACTGGAAACCAGTCATATTAGCGCCAGCGGCAACCATTTCCTGACCGGTCCAGGCTGATTTGCACGTCGCTCCATGCGACAACACAATTTCAGCGCCTAATAGATTACTACAGAGCCTTAATTTCAACAAGGAGACGGGGACGGGTATCTGGAATCTGGAATCTGGGGGCGGGGGGCTGGGGTTCATACCGATACGCGTCGAGGGAAATGTTTATTTACATTCCACAGTCGGCGGAGCCGGTGGCTTTGTGAAGTTTTGCGCGTTTTTCTGCGCGGTGCGGAGATCTGGCCGTCACTGGGAAAGGTGCCTGAGGCCATGGCTATTCCGGCGTTGGTTTTGTCTCCGGTTGATGGTGATGATGGGCACACGACGCATGATCCGCATCCGTACCGGGCGCGGGCACATGAGTTCCCATGGCGGCAACATCACTAATAGATTTAAAAAAAGCCACCGCCGCCACACCAAAGAGCATCACCACCGCCAGAAAGAATCCGACGCCCAGATGGGCTAGATTATGCACCTTGATCCCGGTATTAATCTGAAGATCGCCGACCGCCGGAAAAATTAAGCCCACGATCCCCACCAAAGCAAACCCAAAACCGCCCCATGTCAATACTCTTCCGGACATGAGCCGGGCAATCATGACGCGGGCATTTTCACTGAATTTTCGCTTGGCCATCCATTGACCAAAAAGCCCCCCCACCAGCACCTGCATAACCATCGTTCCCAAGCCAAAGCACATCCCCGGAACAAATCCCACATAGGCATTGGGCATGTGCGGAGCCAGAGCGGTATACACCAGAATGGCAAACGCGCCCGTGCCCCATCCGGCGATAAATCCGTGTACCAGCGGCATCCACCACGGAGCCGATCGCGGATCGGCTCCGCCTTCTGAATGCAGCATATTATGCGTATGCAGCAGATGCCAGATTTTTCCGCGCCGCAGAATATAAATTCCCGAACCTGCCATGACCGTTCCAACGATAATATAAACCGAATAGTTGAACCAATCCGCCCCCATTAACGCCATGACGGGCTTGACAAACAAATAGGCCAATTCTGAAGCAATGGAACGTTGCACAGTAAAGGCCAGCGAAAACAGCAGTCCCGCCCGCATGCCCCCTTTCCAACTGTAGCTTCCGACGCTGTAGCTGAAGGTGATCGGCCAAGTGTGCTCATCAGGTGTAATACCATGCACCATCCCAAGCAGAAATGCCGTGGCCAGAATCGCCGCCACCGTCATTCCCATACCACTGGGATTCCATAAATTCACACTCGCCAAAATCATCCAGGACATGTGTCCACCTCGCCAAACAACCCCGTTCACCCGCGACCAGCGCTTTGCTCCCACCGTGGAAGCACGCACTTGGAAACCACAAAACTTTAATTCCTTGCCGCCGCGTGCCGGCGTGCCAAATGCGATGAAAGCTGCCCGTGCGGCACGTGCTGCCCACAGGTATTGCACTGATCGGCTTTCTCAAAGCAATCGGCACATAGTAATTCACCGGTTTTTTCAAATTCAGTCAGCCGCAACTGATCCGGTCGGGGCATTGTTTTAACCAGCTTGCGCAATCGCGGCATCACCGGCAGCGCGGTATGACAGCCCGTGCAGGTGGCAAATTCAAGCTGCTTGAGCAGCAGTTCAATTTCATGACCGCGATTGGCGGGAATCGTGCCCTTGCCTTCACACAATGGACATAAATGCCCGAGATACGCATACACCGCGTCGCGAATTAATTCGCTTTTATTTTTTACGCCGCCGAGCAGCTCTGCGAGTTTTGCGTCCACCTTGAAGGCCATTACCTGATCCTTCGGCATTCGACCGGTGCGTTTACTTTTATTCATAGGGCAACCTTTAACACTTAATACCAGAGCGTTGATAAAAACCGCCGAGCGTATTATACAAAGTATTACCGGCCTTCCGCAACCATGTATTACTTTCTAATACGTTTGATACCCGCCGGCGGCTTTAACGGGTCGCCGGATGCCCGGCGGGACGCGAAATGTTCATGCGGGCGGGAATCCGGGGCAGCATCTTGGCGGAAATAGCAAGTTTAACTTTGGCCATGGAAGGATCCAGGCGAATCGCATGACGATAAAACTTTTCCGCATACTTCAAATGCCCTGCCAAATAACTGACATGGGCTAATTCCATCCACCCGACCGCAAAATTTGGCTTGAGTTTCAACGCCACCGCCAAATCCCGTGCCGCCGGCTCATAAGCCCGCAAAGCCACCAGACAATTGGCGGCATCCGTCCAGGCGTCAACGGACCCGGGGTCGTGCAGGAGATACCAACCATAATAATGCAAGGCACGATGATAATGTCCGGTGACCATATATCCCGCCGCCAGATTAAATATTACCGCAATAGCGTGGCGGTGCATCGCATTGGCGGCGACAAGTTGCGTCATCGCCGGCCCGTATTCCTGCCGCTCCAGCAGCGTGGCTCCGTACAGGGCCTTGACGATAAAAGAATGCCTATTGTGCTGATACACATAATGCCAAAGCGTGTAATCCCAATCATAAAGGCGACTCTGATTAAAAGTCATCCAACCTAGTATCACCACGAGAGCCGTCGCAACCCAGATGGTTACCACGTGCTTCCATGGGCCGGTTTTATCGGCGGCCCAGTAAATAAGCTCGCCGGCCAGTACCATCGGGCCAATACACGCCAGATACTGATAGTGATCAGCGACAAAGCTATAGAGCTGGGTATAAAAAGTGATAAAGCCCAACACCGGCCCAATGGTAACAAGATAAAATAGCATCGCCGCCATCGGCCCGCGCCCGATGCGCCCCCGCATAAACCACAGAAATGCAAACAGCGCAACCGCAGCGATGGCCCAGATATATCCGATGCTGTTTCCCAGATGCCACTGCGGATAAATCATCAGCAGCGGGTGAGGCCAGAGTAATTTGATAATATAGAACCAGAAGGCGTGGCCCGCGATTAAAATCCGCTGTCCGATGGTAAATCGCCAATCCGCTCCATGTGTGCCCACACTGGTGTGCTCCACATGAATCGTCACCATGCCGATGATAAACGCGATAATAAACCAGGGTATCAGCCGAAGAACAATTTCCCGGTCACGCCAGCGGTCTTTCCACCAGAGAATCACCAGAATGGCCACCGGCAGCGTGCATACCGCGGTTTTGCTTAACAATCCGAGCAAAAACAAAATGGTTGAAATA
>DAHXLH010000049.1:0-14011 GCA_027366115.1 Phycisphaerales bacterium | reverse complement strand
AGTTACGGTCAGCTTGGTCGGTGCCAGTTGTTCATTGGCGGCTTTGCGCAATTCCAGCAGCGCATCCATTACCACATCAATGGAGACATAAAAATGCGGCACGGTTTGCTTGGCCTGCAACAGTCGCCGCGCGATGGTCTGTCGCATATTGTTCAGCGGTATGGTCCTGGCTTCCAGCTTGGCGGCTACGGGTGCGGGTGCCGCGGGTAATGCTGATTTGGCCGCGGCTGACGTTACAGGCCTGGCGGAAGCGGTCCCGGCGGCGAGCACATCACGTTTGATAATCCGGCCGTCCGGCCCGGTGCCTTGCAGTGATTGAATGTCAATGCCTTTATCGGCGGCGATTTTTCGAGCCAGGGGCGAACTGCGCACCGGGCGGGAAGCATCGGCTGATGGTGCGGGTGCGGGTGCCGGAGCCGGAGCCGCGGCAGGTGCCGGAACGGGTGCGGGCGTCGCAGCGGGTGTCGCGGCGGCAGGGGCCTGCGGGGCGGCCGCGGCCGATGATGAAGATTTTCCGCCTGCGGCTTTGGCCACAGCCGCCACATCTTCCTCGGGCTTGGCCAGCACCACAATCAATCCGCCCACGGGGATTTTTTCCCCTTCCTTCGCCACAATCCGGGCCACGGTTCCCGGTTCAAAGGCTTCCAGTTCCTGCGTGGCTTTGTCCGTTTCAACTTCGGCAATCACGTCGCCGGGCTTGATTTTTGCATTTTCCTTCTTGAGCCATTTCACCAGTGTGCCATCGGTCATGGTGTCGGATAGTTTCGGCATGGTAATTTCAATTGGCATTTTCTAAATCCTTTATCACTATTGGCCCGGGCCATCCAAGCCGTCGTTCATCGATATAGTTTATGCTCCCCGGACCGATTCGTTAAGCGCCGCACCGATAAAACCGCTTCATCTATTTGCAGTCGCATCAGGCCGCCGAGTTGTCACAGCGTTATTCCACGGTGTCGAGTTTTCCCGTTTCAGGATGAATCATCAGTCCATGCACCACAATTTCCCGGGGCAGCAGAGGGTGCTTACGAATTAAATTAACGCTTTTATGCACGGCGTCTTCCACCCGGTCAAAGCCTTTGAGCCAGCTTTCCAGATCAATTCCCGCATTGCGCAGCGTGTCGATGACGTCATCGGATATGCCGCGCTGCCGCACTTTTTTCAGCACCCGGTCGCTTTCCAGTCCGGTCATGCCGCAATCATGATGGCCAATAACCAGAATTTCCTCGGCCCCCAATTCATAAACCGCCACCAGTACACTGCGCATAATGGAACCAAACGGATGCGCTACCACCGCCCCGGCACTTTTAATCAGTTTGATATCACCATTGCGCAAGTTCATGGCCCGCGGCAGCAACTCCACAAGGCGGGTATCCATACAGGTAATAATAACAAGTTTTTTATTGGGAAATTTGTCGGTCTTGAACGCCTCATACGCTTTGGACGCCACAAATTCCCGGTTAAACGCCAAAATATCCGGAACCATCGACATGTGATTCTCCTGCCCAGGTAAGCCATCAGCTTATGCGCTTACGCATCCGCTGGCAAACGAGTTGATATATTGGCGAAAGCCTGCCCGCCGGCAAGGCGGCGGCTATTTTGCCATGTGCGCGCAACACACCCCACCACATGGCTCCTGGCTTGCCCGGAGTCTCCGGGAAAATTCGCCGAACCATCCAATTCATGCACGCGGCGGCGTGATTCAATCAAAGGGATCCGCGGCCATGCCACGGCGAATATTATGATTGACAATGTAATTCCTGGCCGCCCGCACGGCCGGCCAGTCAAATAAAAACACCCGCCAAAAGCCTCCCGTCCACACGCGTTGGCCGGGGTCCCCATCGGCCAGGCCGATGCGGCTGCTGGACTTTCCTTTTACCCGGCCAACAAATCGGCTGACCGGCTCCGCATTTGCCGCAAGCAGCAGGTGAACATGCTGCTTTTCCAGCGCGGCAGCGTACACAGTCCACGCTGCCGCTGGAACACCACCGGCAACGCCCACCTGTGGGCCGCCACCAATAATTTCCGCCACACTGGCCGCAAGCAAATTGATCTCAGCATCGCGCAAATACTTTGGCTGCCCCTTGGCCATGCTTATGGCGGCCTGGCGTGTGGCTTCATCACCGGCATTGATCTGGTGCCCGTCACGCACAAGCTGCCCGTAGAAATCAAACAACGGCGACCAATGGCCGCGCTGATCCCCCGGCAACCATGATAAATACGTCGTCCAGACCGTATGAATGGCCAACGTCCTACCCCACGTTTCAACAGATTCCCTCATGCCACCAATTGTAATTCCCCCCATCCCACCCGCGCCACCAAACAAATACCCCCGGGCTTGCCCGGAGCTCCCCCCGCACCGCGCTACGACAATCGAACTGGCATGGAGGCGATATATCCAGCCGACGCAAAACTGATCGACTCCGGCCATGATTTCCGTGCGTTGACCCCGTATTCTCCGACAACCTTCCGGCATTCGATATCGACGGGCCGGGCCGAATCGATTATTATCTTTTCACATCGGTCCGGAAAACCTTGTCAGGGTGTGCTGAAATAATGCCGGAAAGTCCAGAAGATATTGCTCGCCATCGCATCGACAGCATGTTAATCCAATGCGGCTGGCTGGTGCAGGATTATACCGCAATGAACATCTCAGCCGGTACCGGCGTTGCGATCCGTGAATTTCCGCTCCAAACCGGATTTGCCGACTATCTGCTGTACGCCGAAGGCAAAGCCATTGGCGTTATTGAAGCCAAGCCGGAAAATTACACGCTCACCGGCGTTGAAGCACAATCGGCCAAGTACACCAGTGGTTTTCCGGAGAATTTTCCCCATTGGGGATTGCCACTGCCCTTTGCCTATGAATCCACCGGTAAGTTGACCCGGTTCACAAATAACCTTGACCCGTCACCATGTAGCCGGGACGTGTTCGCTTTTCACCGCCCGGAAGAATTATTGCGTCTGGTGCAGACAGATTGCCAGCTGCGCCGGGCCTTGCGAGAGTTGCCACCATTGCAGACTCAGCGTTTATGGCGTGTGCAGACCGAAGCGATTCAAAATCTTGAGGCATCCCTGGCCGCCAACCGCCCCAGGGCGTTAATTCAAATGGCCACCGGTTCTGGGAAAACCTTCACCGCCTGTAATGTGGTATACCGCCTTATCAAACACGCCCATGCCAGGCGCGTCCTTTTTCTGGTGGACCGCAACAATCTGGGGCGTCAGACGCTCAATGAATTCCAGCGTTTTGCCAATCCTGACTCACCCTACAAATTTACCGAAGAATTCAACGTTCAGCGATTGGGCAGCAACGCCATTGATCCATCGTGCAAGGTCTGCATCACCACCATTCAAAGGCTGTATTCCATCCTCAAAGGAGAACCGGATTTTGATGAATCCGCCGAGGAAATCTCGCAATTTGAATCTGCTAACGCTCTGTTTCGCCAGCCCCTGCCAGTCGTATACAATCCGAATATCCCCCTTGAAACGTTCGATTTTATCATTATCGATGAATGTCACCGCAGCATCTACAATCTCTGGCGGCAGGTGCTGGAATATTTTGATGCTTTTCTCATCGGCCTCACGGCAACACCCACCAAACAAACCATCGGCTTTTTTAATAATAATCTCGTCCAGGAGTACACCCATGAAAAAGCGGTGGCCGACGGCGTAAATGTCGGCTACGAGATATTCCGCATTGAAACCCAGATCACCAAAGATGGTGCCACCCTGTCCAAGGACCCCGACTATTTCGTTCCGCACCGCGACCGCAGCACCCGGCAGAAGCGCTTCGCTGCGCTGGATAATGATCTGATCTACACCGGCAAACAACTCGACCGCGATGTGGTAAACGAAAGCCAGATACGACTGGTGCTGAGCACGTTCCGCGACTGGCTTCCGAAGATTTTCCCTGATCGCAACGATGCCCCCAAAACCCTTATTTTCGCCAAAAATGACAATCACGCCGAAGACATTACACGCATCACCCGCGAGGTATTCGGCAAAGGCAATGATTTTTGCCACAAAATAACCAGTAAAACCACCGGCCACAAACCGGAGGATCTGCTGGCCGAATTCCGCAATTCCTACCATCCACGTGTCGCCGTTACCGTGGATATGATCGCCACCGGTACGGATGTAAAACCGTTGGAATGCCTGTTGTTCATGCGTAATATCAATTCCGCCGGTTATTTTGAACAAATGAAAGGCCGCGGCTGCCGGGTTATTTCATCCGATGATCTTCAGGGTGTTACCCCCGATGCCCGAGCCAAAAGCCACTTTGTTATTGTCGATGCCGTCGGTGTCACCGAAACCGATAAAACATTTTCTCAGCCGTTGGATCGCAAGCCTTCCGTGGCATTTGATAAAATTCTCAACACCGTCGCCACCGGTGCTGCCAATGCTGATATTGCTTCCACCCTGGCGGCGCGGCTGATCCGATTGGATCGCCAACTTGATGAAAGCCAGCGGGCCGCGATTGCCGCCGAAGCCGGCGGGAAAACACCGGCGGCTTTGGCCGCCCAATTGCTTGGCAGCATTGATCCGGATAAAATCACCTTGCACGCGGTCGAACAATTCCACCTTGCGCCGGAAACAGAACCCACCGAAGAACAGCTAAACGTTGTGGAACAGCAGGCGGTGGCGGCGGCGCTGAAACCATTCCATAATCCCAAGTTACGTGCAGCGATCTTGCAGGCCAAGGATCGCAATGATCAGGTAATTGATGAAGTCAATCAGGATGTCTTACTGCAGGCCGGCTATGATAAGGCCGCATTGGAAAAGGCCGGAACAATGATCAGCAGTTTTAAGAAATTCATTGAAGATAACAAGGATGAAATTGAGGCCATTCGCGTTCTGTACAGCCGCCCGTATCGGTTGGGTTTGCGCTATGGGCAGGTGCGCGAGTTGGCCCAAAAACTGAACGTGCCCCCATTCTTTGTGGATTCCCAGAAGCCCCAAAGCGTGGAACGGCTCTGGCACGCCTTTGAAGCGGTCGAGCCAAAAAAAGTGAAAGGTTCCGGCAAACATCTGGTGGACCTGATTGCGCTGGTCAAACATGCCATCACCCCCGACTCGCCTTTGGTACCCATTGCCGAAGTGGTGGAAGAGCGCTACCGCGGCTGGTTGGCTGAAAAACAAACCGCCGGCGTGACATTTTCACCCGACCAGCGCCGCTGGCTTGATGCCATCAAGGATCATATTGCCAATGCCCTGACCATTGAACAGGATGATCTCCAGGAAATTCCGTTCAATCAGCTTGGTGGCCTTGGGCGGGCTTATGAATTATTCGGCAGCGATTTCCCGTCGCTGCTCGACGAGTTAAATGGGAGGTTGGTGGCATGAGCGGGGCTAAACAACTACCTATCGGCTGGCAGCCGTGCGTGTTAGGAGAGATCAGCCAACTAATTCGGGGAGTCACATACACAAAAGCGGAGGCCTCCAAGGAGCCCGAATCCGGAAGGGTCCCAATCCTTCGGGCAGTGAACATCGGTATTGCCCTAAATTTTGACGATATGGTATACGTGCCAGCCGAACGCGTTTCCAATCTGCAAGTACTTCAAAGGGGCGACATTTTGATTGCCGCATCAAGCGGCAGCATCGGCGTTGTAGGAAAGGCGGCGGCGCTTCGGGATAATTGGAACGGCTCTTTTGGCGCCTTTTGCATGGCGATACGCCCGGACGCGGGAACCGGGGGGCGATTGCTTTCATATTTTCTGCAAACCACCGAGTACCGCCTTAAAGCGTCATCACTCGCGGCTGGCTCGAATATTAATAATCTGACCAGGCACCACCTTGAGTCATTGCAGTATCGTCTTCCTCCCCTCGCGGAGCAACGCCGCATCGTGGCGAAAATTGAAGAGTTGTTTTCCGATCTCGATGCCGGCGTGGCGGCGCTCGAGCGTGTCAAAGCAAACCTGAAGCGATACCGGGCGGCGGTGCTCAAGGCGGCGGTGGAAGGTAAATTGACCACCGAATGGCGTAAAAAGAATCCCCCAACCGAAACCGGCCAGCAATTGCTGAAACGCATTCTTGCCGAACGGCAAAAGAAATGGGAAGAAGAACAACTCCGCAAATTTGCCGAGAAAGGCAAAACTCCGCCAAAAGATTGGAAAGAAAAGTACCAGCCGCCGCTGTTACCGGGTACGGTTGGCTTACCAGTGCTGCCAGACGGCTGGTGTTGGGCGGCGATGTCACAAATAGGCATACTTGACCGTGGCCGGTCTCGCCACCGCCCTCGCGATGCGAGCTTTCTGTACGGTGGCTCCTATCCTTTTATTCAGACTGGCGAAATTTCGCGAGCGAACGGTGTTATTACCAGCTACGCACACACGTACAGCGATGCGGGCCTTGCACAGAGCCGGCTATGGCCAGAGGGAACACTCTGTATTACCATTGCAGCCAATATCGCTAAAACTGCTGTTCTTGGTATCCAGGCCTGCTTTCCCGATAGCGTCGTTGGTTTCCTGCCAGCCAGGGAGGTAGCAGTCACCGGCTATGTAGATTTTTGTATACGGTCGTTACAAAGATCTCTGGAATCTGCAGCTTCAGCCACTGCCCAGAAAAACATTAACCTGGCTACACTACAATCGCTTCAAGTATCCCTTCCGCCAATTGCCGAGCAGCAACAAATCGTCGCCGAGGCCGAACGCCGCCTCTCTGTGGCGGATGCAGTCGCCGCTGAAGTAGAGCGCTCGCTTCAACGTGCCAGCGGCCTTCGCCAGGCCATTCTGAAACGCGCTTTCGAAGGCAAATTGGTCGCCCAAGATCCCGCTGATGAACCGGCGGCGGCCCTGTTGGAGCGGATTAAAGCTCAACGTTCCGCTGCTTCAGCCAAACCGAAGTTGGCCAAACCCGCTAGAAGTACTCGTCCAAAGTTGTCGCAAAAGGTATGGCTCGCCCGGGCCACCATTGCAGCCTACGCCATCAACGCATTGGCCGACCAGCCAACCTTCGGCCATGTGCAATTGCAGAAATTTCTGTACCTGGCGCAGGAACACATCGGCGTTGATCTTCAATTTGAATTTGAAAAGCAGGCCGCCGGCCCGTTCGACAAGGACATTTACAAAATAGAATTCAATGCAAAACAACAAAAATGGTTTTATGCCACCGGTAATCGCGGCGATGCCGCACGATATGCCGTCGGGCCAAAAATTCAGGACCGCCTGACCTGGGCCGACCGCATGTTCAAAAAGCAGTTACCTGATATTGATAAATTGATCGAGCATCTTCGCGGGATGAACACCGAACAGGCAGAGCTTTTCGCAACAATTTACGCGGTCTGGCGTGAGTTACTCTCGTCCGGCACCCCCAGCACCGCCGAAAATATCATCCAGGGGCTTTTCGCATGGCACGAATCCAAAAAGCGCTTCACACGGCAACGAATCGAGAAGTGCATCAAATGGATGCGCGAGCGCGGGTATGTGCCGGCGGCGATGACCGCAAGTTTGGCAGCACGCCGATGGATCAGCTAGCCGGCTTTTTGAGAGATGCAATCTGAATTAGCTCCCCCACAACAATGCGTACATCACTTTCGATCTTTTCGAGATCCGCCGCATTTGCATTAAACCGCCAGCCGTGCGCCGACTGATCTCCCAATTTCTTTATCTCGCCGAGTGCTTTTTTCGAGTTCCGCCCAAGCTGTAATCCTGGCGAGTGGTTAGAAACGCCTGTTGCCCGCTCTACGAGTTCCTTGAGCATGAAATAATTTCCATCAGCTGCTTTAATTTCGTTGTCGCGACTGAGATGTTGATACGCCTCGATGATGAGCGTTTCCACGAGACGCCTCAGCATTACCAGTGCCGCATCGTAGTACGCGGCGGAAAAGCAACCGTTAAGTTGTTTGCAAACGTTCTCGATGTAGCCGCGTGTGTCTTCCCAAATTTCCTGCGGAAGGTAACCAGTTGCGTGGTTAATGGCTGGCTGAATTCTTTCGATCCCCGGCGGCAACCAATCGTGAATTAGCCCGCGACTGCCCGGTTTAAGACAGAAGCCTTGTTTGTATCCAGTGGCCAACCCGGTTTTGCGAATTCCGGCCGCTAAATCTGTGCTATTTGGTCTGCCGATATGATGGTCGTCCATTATTCTTGCGAGGCGACCTGGGAGCATTCGAATTTCCGGTTGCGCAACGTCATGGTACCATAAAATCGCGAGGGCCTTCTCGGGATTACTCTTCTCCAATTCACGCACGATGTTGCAAAACTCGCCTAGGGGAATGTGCATCGTCATCTGGCCCCACCTTCCGATCTGCGCCCCATGTCGTGCGATAGGTAGTTGCTGCCCTGCGTGGTGACGCTCAGGTTGTCGCCGTCCTGCGCAAGCCACGCTTTCTTTTTAATAATATTGCGGATCGTCTGCGGTAAATCCGCTGGATATTTTTCCCCCGTTGGCTGGAAGCATGAAAACACATGGTTCACTGTTATTTTGGGCAATTCAAGCGTCTCGGCCATATATGAGATATAAACCAATATCTTTTCCTCGCTCGTCCGCGGACCCCTCTCTGCAAAGAAATCTTTTAATGATTTCTTCCCCGTGGGAACAAAGTCGAGATTGGGCACCAATGAGAGGCCCGAGTTCCGATCCATCTTTTGCCCGCCCCCTCGCCGCCTCCCTCTGCTAGCGGTCGCATTAGAGCTCGGATTTGGACCGGAATCCGGAATACCCAGCGTCTCCGAGTCGTCTGTCTTCGGCAACGCGCCATCAGCCTGATTAACCTGCGAATTACCGCCGTCCTGCTGTACCGATTCGGGACGCTCAGCCGGAAGTGCCCGGTGGTGGCTCGTCGCGGGCCTAGCCATCGCCGTGGCTATCGTGGCCATAAATGACTTCAGGCTGTCGTCACTTCCCTCGACTTCTGCGTAGACAAAGCGAACTTTGCTTTTCCCGGCCTCCGCGACGGTATCATTGCTTCGTTTCGCCATTTTGACTCCAATCGATGAACAGGGGCCCCGGTCAAGGGGCTGAACTAGTGGAATGCAAAAGCCGTGCCAAACCAGCTTTAGTAGCAACTGGCCACAGTTCGCAATTTTTAGGAATATCGTTAGGAATTTTAGTGCACCTCCGGTGCCATATTGACAGGTCCTTTGTGTGCTGTGCCCGATTTGGCAGCACTGGCGCACCAAGGACGGGCGTTTGGTGCCATCAGTTATTTGGGTAATTTTCACTAGGCACACCTGATTTAATATCCGGTGAAATAAATCGGCGGCCATGCCAAAAATGTTGGGTGAACCCTCCCGTCGCCAGTTCCCAGCATAAACAGCTCCGGAACTGCCCCGAGCAGTCGTCAACATTTTTTCTGTGCAACCGAATATTGTCTTCGATACAATATAATGCACTCGGATTAGACAGCTCTGTGAAGGCACCTATGGCCGGCTTCACAGAGCTGTCTGAGCGGCTTAAAGAGCCCGATTGAAAACCGGGTAGAGGCACGAGAGTGCCTCTCGTGGGTTCGAATCCCACACTCTCCTGTATTGGGCCCCGGCAGAATTCGCTGTTAAAGGCGGCTTTTGCCGGGGCCCTTTCCGGTTTTACGGCGGCAGGTTGAGGATTACGGGCAATCCATCGTGCCATATGGCTCCGGGCTTGCCCGGAGTTCCCCAACCCCGCGGCGATTTTCGGTGTCAAGACTGCCAGCGTGTTGTTTGGTTATAATGCGGCCATGGTTTGCCCGGTGAAATTGTTACAGGTTTTGAGATTGCCCGCGTGAAGAAACGTATAGTAATTATCGCAGGGCCCAACGGGGCGGGGAAGACGACATTTGCAAGGGAGTTTTTGCTTCGCGAGGCTCAATGCCCCGACTTTATCAACGCCGATCTAATCGCCCAGGGGCTTTCACCGCTAGTCCCGGAGGTTGCGGCGGTCGAAGCGGCCCGCATCATGCTGGATCGCATGGATAAATTGATGTTAATTGGCAAAAGCTTTGCTTTTGAGACCACACTGGCCGGGAGAACGTACGTTCATCGCATTCGAGAATGGAAGATGGCAGGTTACGTCGTGAAGATCGTGTTCTTGCGGTTGCCGCACGTTGCGTTGGCACTGCATCGCGTGAGAGCGCGTGTGTTGCAGGGAGGGCATGATGTGCCGGCAGACGTCATACGTTCGCGCTTCACGGCCGGCTGGAAAAACTTTCTTGAAATTTATCGCCCGCTTGTGGATGAATGGATAATATATGATTGTTCGGGCGACACGCCCCAACCCCTTGAGTTTGGAGAATCGGCATGAGAAACAGCAGACTTCCCAAAGATACTGATTTGCTTGGTGCTCTGCCCGCACTGCGCCGCGCCGCTCGCAGCGCTTTGCGATTGGCTATCCAGACCGGCACGCCTTGTTACGTTCTGCGAGCCGGTAAGATTGTCAATATTGGTGCAAAGCGTCCTGCCGCGGCTGTGAGGCAGGCACAGCCGTCCGCCCGCAAAGCCGATGCGTTTTTGATGGCACATGATCACAAAGTTGTTCGTATTAAATCGCCGAGAAGAAAATCCCGATTGACTGGAAAAAACAAGAGGGCGGGTGCATGAGCAATTCCCAACAAATCGTCAATAAAGCCTGGAATTTTGCCCATGTCCTGCGCGATTATGGCCTTTCCTATATGGCCTATACCGAGCAGATCACGTTCCTGCTGTTCCTGAAAATGGCTGATGAACTGACCCGCCCGCCGTATAACCGGCCGCAGATCGTGCCCGCAGGGCTGGATTGGCCCAGCCTGCAAAACCGGGATGGCGACGAACTGGAGGTCCACTATCGGCATATTCTCGAGGAACTTGGCCGTAAGCCCGGCATGCTGGGTGAAATTTTCAAAAAGGCGCGGCAGGATATACAAAACCCTGCCACCCTTCGCCGGCTTATTACTGAGCTGATCGGTGCCGAAACGTGGAGCACCATGGAGGCCGACGTAAAGGGAGACATCTATGAAGGACTGCTTGCCAAAAGTGCGGCCGAGTCGCCCAAGGGGGCCGGGCAATATTTCACCCCGCGGGAATTAATCAAGGCCATTGTGGATGTCATGCGGCCGCAACCGGAGGATACCGTTTGCGATCCGGCCTGCGGCACCGGCGGATTTCTATTGGCGGCCCATGATTATGTTGTCAAACAGTTCGGTAAAAAGCTGGATCCCGATCAGAAAAAGCATCTCCGTAAAAGTTTTGTAACAGGTTGGGAACTTGTCGCCGGCACAGCCCGGCTGTGCATCATGAACCTGTTGCTGCATGGTATTGAGGCCGATCCCTGCCCGATCCAAAGCGGCGTGGATAGCCTTGCCGCTGATCCGGGTCGCCGCTTCAGCATGGTGCTGACCAATCCGCCGTTTGGAAAGAAAAGCAGCATTGCCATTGTGGGGGAAGACGGTGAACTGGAAAAAGAAGATGTCGCCTATGAGCGGCAGGATTTCTGGACCACCACCAAAAACAAGCAGTTGAATTTTCTGCAGCATGTAAAAACGCTGCTCGGCACCAACGGCCGCTGCGCCATTGTCGTGCCGGATAATGTGTTGTTTGAAGGCGGTGCCGGCGAAACTGTTCGGCGGAATTTACTGCAAAAATGCGATGTTCATACGCTGCTGCGATTACCGACGGGCATATTTTACGCCCAGGGCGTCAAAGCCAATGTGCTGTTCTTTGATAACCGCCCCGGCCAGGAAATGGCGTGGACTAAAAAATTGTGGGTTTATGACCTGCGCACCAATATGCATTTTACGCTCAAGGAAAATCCCCTCAAACGCTCCGACCTTGATGAATTTGTGGCGTGCTTTAATCCTGAAAACCGGCACAGCCGCAAGCCAACATGGAATCAAACCAATCCCGATGGCCGCTGGCGGTGTTATGATTATGAGGAACTCACCAAACGGGATAAATTAAGTCTGGACATCTTCTGGCTCAAGGATAAAAGCCTTGAAGACTCCGAAAATCTTCCCGAACCGGATGTGCTGGCTCAGGAAATTACCGATGACCTCCAGACGGCCATTGACCAGTTCACCACCGTGCTCAATGGCCTGAAGGGGTAAGCACCGTGGGTGCCCGGCGGAAAACGGAGGTACAACAATCCCGTTGTGTCTCCCAGTCTGTCTCAAAAAACTTCACCGGCCAATACAGTTTGCTTTCCCGCCAACGGGTGAAAAATCGCCAACGGCATGCGGCCAGGCCCCACGGCGTCGAGAAATCGTACGGGGAAATTGGACCGAGGATTGCTGCAATAATTGAGAGAATCGCCGATATGCCTGAGTTTCCTGGCGAATCAGCCGGGCAAGCTGCCTGCCCAGTGAGCCTTCCGGCCTGATCATGGGAGCATGACCGCAGCCCCGTGCTGATCCATACGGATAATCCTGACTGTGCCGGCTCCCCGGCTTGTTGCCTGGTGCCGGGTGACGCGAACCGTGGCGGGGAATGCAACCCGGCCTGGCGCACCGCTTGTCTCTTGCCGACAGGTGCAAGTTCTGCTAACGTTTTGGACGTTGGCGGATGGAAAAAACCGTGCCGGGCGTGTGAGGCCGGCAGTTATAGAGGTTAAAGTTGCGAAATACTCGGCAAGCACGGGCAGCAATGGCGGTTGGTACGCAGACGCTGCGCGATGTTGCCTTACCGTCTCAACCATCATTGGAAGCCTTGGAAACGCTTTCCCAGACTGAACTGGAAACTATGATCGATCAGATGGAATTGACTACTAGCGAACTGGATGCCGCCGTAGACCGAGCCACGGCGGCGTTATTGGCCAAGCAGCATGCCGATGGCTATTGGGTGGGAGAGTTGCAGGGCGACAGTATTCTGGAATCAGAATATATACTGCTGAAATTTATTTTAAGCCAGGAAAATGATCCGGCTCTGCCCAAAATAGCCAATTATCTGCGGAGCATTCAACAATCGGATGGGGGCTGGAGTCTGTTTCCCGGGGGCAACAGTGATCTAAGCGGAACGGTTAAAGGCTATTTTGCCCTGAAGCTTATGGGTGATGACCCGGACGCTCCGCATATGCGTGTGGCGCGACAGGTCATTCGGCATCTTGGCGGGGCTGAGCAATGCAACAGCTTTTCAAAGTTTTATCTCGCGGCGCTGGGGCAAATCAGCTACGATGCGTGCCCGAGTATTCCGCCGGAAATTATTCTCCTGCCGAAATGGATCTACTTTAACCTCTATGCGGTTTCCGCCTGGAGTCGCACGATGATTCTGCCGCTGGCGATTGTCAGCGCGTATCGCCCCGTGCGAAAATTGTCGGCGGAAAAGGGGATATCGGAATTGTTTAATGATTCCGAGGCCGCCAACAGCACGGTGGGGCGGTTGAAGGGGCTGCCGCGAAGCTGGCGGGAGATGTTTCTGCTGCTGGATTTGTCGCTGAAACGCTATGAAAAAACGGCGATTACACCATTGCGGCCATTGGCAATCCGGGAAGCGGAAAAGTGGCTGCTGGAGCACATGGAAGGATGCGACGGCCTGGGGGCCATTTTTCCGCCAATGGTCTACATTCTCATTGTTCTGCGGATATTGGGTTATTCCGATGACCACCCGGTAGTGGTCAAAGCGCAAAAAGATTTGCGTGACTTATTTATTGAAGAAAATGACACGATTCGCATTCAACCCTGCTGGTCGCCGGTATGGGATACCGGAATTGCACTGCATGCATTGGCGGAAACGCACATGCAGCCGGAGCATGCGGTGGCGGGAAAGACGGCGGCGTGGCTGTTATCCAAGGAATGTCGCACGGGCAGTGACTGGATGAAAAACTGCCCGGATTGTGAACCCAGCGGCTGGTATTTTGAATTTAACAATCCGCATTATCCGGATGTTGATGATACCGCGATGGTGACCATGGCGCTGAAGCGGCTGGGCGGAAAAGCCGCGGAAGCGGCGGTGGCCCGAGGCGTGAATTGGCTGTTGGCCATGCAGAATGATGACGGCGGCTGGGCGGCATTTGACCGCACACGGAACCGGCCCATTCTGGAGCATGTTCCATTTGCGGATCATAACGCCATTCAGGATCCATCGTGCCCGGATATAGCGGGACGCACGCTGGAGTGCCTGGGGCATTGCGGAAT
>DAHXLH010000038.1:0-32721 GCA_027366115.1 Phycisphaerales bacterium | reverse complement strand
AGCCATGTTTGTTGTTGATGTTCGCCGTGAAGCCATCGCGATTCAGGAAGCCCGCAAGCTGCGAATACCGGTCATCGGTTTAATTGATACCGACAGCGACCCGGATATGGTGGATATCGCCATTCCCGCTAATGATGACGCGCTGCGTGGTATTGATTTAATCATGAAGGAGATTCTCGTGGCCGTCATGGAAGGCAAATCCGGACGCATCGCCAAGGAAGAACAGGACAAAGTGCAGCAACGGGTAGCCAAGTCAGACCGCACCCGCCGTCGCACCACCACGGCCCAGGCAGAAGAGCAGGCTGAATCTGAAAAACCAGCCGCCGCGGAGCCGGTTGCGGAACCTTCCGCGGATGCCGCGGCTTCCGGTACGGCCTGATGGTTGGCACAGTGTAGGCGATGCTCCGAGGTACTTCATGCCGACTGTACAGTGTTCTACCGATATTTCGCGGAAGACTTCGCCGCTGAAAAAGAACCTTATTATTCTCGGAATTGTGGTTCTGGCGGAAATTTTTCTCCTGAGCTTTAACGCTCGGCTGGATACATTGGCATGGCGGGCCACACGCTGGCTCATGGGTGATCAGCAGCCGTACAGTTGGCAGGCTGTGCGATTAAATCCACAAACGCACCCCGATGCGCCCTGGTGGCGCACGGTTACACCGCCATTTCATTCCCAGTTGTACCATCACACCGAAAGCACTTGGCGGGCGTTACGCGATGTCGGTGTACCCGCGGAAGTCATATTTATATGTCTACTGGTTTGGGTTTATGATCCCGCGCGATGGAAGGGCATCGCCATCATGGCTAGCGCCATTCTTGGCGCGGGGGCGGTTTCAGAAGCATTCAAAAGCGTCTGTGGGCGTGTGCGGCCCATCGGGATGTTGCCCGGAGGTCATTTAAATGACGGCCTGAATGTCTGGCAGTGGTTTCGCGGATTTCATACCCAGACTGATCTGAGCTTTCCCAGTGGTCATGCCTGTGTCGCTTTCGCCATGGCTGCCGGGCTAACCTATTTGTCCCCCAAAGGCCGGCGATTATTTCTGCTCGTGGCGTGGCTGACATCCATTTCCCGCATCGTCATGCAGGCCCATTTTTACTCCGACATTATTGCCGGGGGAACCATCGGCTGGTTCTGCGGCTTCGGGTGTGCTATTTGGATGGGGGAGCGTCTGGGCCTGCCGCAACGGACTTTGACTCCGGCAGCGCAAATTTTTCCCGCTTGATAAATATTCCGGCTGTGACCAGTAAACACAATCCCGCTGAAACATAGTACGGCATCGCCGGGAACATATATTCAAACAGCAGCCCCGCAAGAATAGGGCCTAAGGCTCGCGCCAAACTGGCCATCCCCTGATTGGCTCCCAGCACTTCCCCCTGTTCATCACTATGACAATGGCGGCTTATCAGAGCCTGCATAGCCGGGTTAAATAGGCCGCTGCCTATCGCCAGCAATATGCCTCCCGCCAGAAAACCAGTCCAGCGCCACGCCCAATCAACGGGCAGGGCGATGATAATTAACCCTGCCGAAGTTATGACCGGCCCCAGCAGCGTGAGTTTTAATTCGCCGTATTTTTTTGTCAGCCGGCCGATCATACCGCCTTGAATCAGCACGATGACCACGCCAATGGCCCCAAACAACCAGCCCGAGGCGTAGCTGCTGCGGTCATCCTGCTTTTTTACAAACGCCGCCCGCGCGGTTATTGCCTGTCCTCCCGCGGGCGTTTTTGTCTTCGCTAACCCCGCCGGTCCCTGCGCCGCGCTGGCCTCATCTGTCCGCACCATAGCGCTCTGTGTAATGGGATAATTCCGGTGTTGAATCAGCAAACTAAGCGTTTGTTCCATCCCCGCAAAGGCAAAGCCGTTGACAAAAAACAGCAGAATCAGCGGCCCGATGATTGGCCGCACCAGCGAATGTTCCAGCCCGCGGAAACTGAAGCGACGCGCCGCGGCGTCATTACGCTGATTGTTGGGCGTGCGCGATTCCGCCAGTTGGGTGATGGTCATGGTCAACGCGACAAACGAAAACGCCGCCGCCACCAGCGGCACATATTGCAGGCCCAGAAAATGGGACACCAGACCCCCGATGATCGGCCCGAAAATAAATCCCAGTCCGAACGCCGCCCCCAACGCCCCAAGCCCCTTGGCCCGGTTTTCCGGCGTGGTAATATCCGCGATGTAGGCATTGGCGGTGGAAATATTTCCCCCACTGATGCCGTCGATTATGCGCGAGGCAAATATCAGCATGATGCCAAGAATTTGCCCTTGAAAAAAGTTGGCAAAAAATAGCATGAAAAAGCCCACAATCGTCCCGATTTGGCTTAGTATCAGCACGGGACGCCGCCCGATATGATCGGACCAGCGGCCCAGAATGGGCGCAAAAAGAAACTGGAAAAATGAATACGTCGCGCCAATCAGTGTCAGGTAAAAATAATTACTGATCCCAAACTGCTGGCCATACAGTTGCAGGTTCGGCAACACAATGCCAAACCCCACCAAGTCCACAAACACAATCAAAAATATCGTAAAAATGCTGGCTTTTCGCATTGTCTAGTTCGCCCTTCAAAGTTCGTCCATACGATGGGGTGCCCCGCCCGGTTCATCCCCGCGCCGCGTCACAAAGTCTATGCGCCAACACTCAATCCTATTGTAGAGCTTGAGGCACAAAAAGCATACGTAACAAAGTGTTCACATATTAAAATGGGCCATATTAAAACGAGCCAACCGAACCGGCGCTCGCGTGGCAATATTTACGCTTCCCACCGCCGACAAATCCTTCACAAAGCTCCCAGCTCCGCCGGCGGGAACAAATCCGGGAAATTCCGACTCTACAACATGTCCACGCCGCAATGATCCGCCGCACGAGCCAATTCCTGGTCATTGGTCGCCAGCGATGTGCCAAAACGTATTGCCAGTTCCAGATACGCGGCATCGTACACGGTCAACTTGTATCGTGCCGCCAGACGGTAGGTGCTGGTGAATGCGACAACATGTGTCAATGAATCATATTGAATGGGAAGCGACATGAGCAACTCGGCCCGCTGCGACGCTTGCGCTTCGGTGAGGCGGCCTTTGCGAGCGGCAGTGCGCAATACGTTGGTAACCTCCAGTGGCCAATGCCCGGGGAGAATCAGCGTTTCGGTTCGCGTGCGCTCCAATAATGATTCGGTGCGCGGTGTAACCTCATCCTCAAAACACCAGGCCATGGCAATAGAACAATCGGCTATCCAGCTCATGGCCGGCCCTCATCACGGAGATCCTTGACTTTTAGGCCGGCCAGCCGTGATCCGGACCGCAATTTGCGCAACCGCGCAATGACGCTTCCCGCATCCGGCGTCACGGGGTGCACGGGTGTGAGCAGGGCCACTTGTTTGCCATGGCGTGCCAGCGCGATGACCTCGCCGGCCTCCACCCGCTCCAGAATTTTTGAAAGTTTGTTCTTCGCTTCATAGATGCCGATGGTACGCATGATCATCATTCTCCAAACCTATCATGCTAGCTAGACTAGCCTGTCCATAACGGAAAAGCAACCGGCATCGCCGCCGCCCTGCATTCCGGACGCGGCAATTTTTTCCGGCGACCCTGCAATCCCGCCTTTCTCCAACCCGTTCCTACGCCCTGGTG
Source organism: Phycisphaerales bacterium (assembly GCA_027366115.1). Taxonomy (GTDB): domain Bacteria; phylum Planctomycetota; class Phycisphaerae; order WQYP01; family WQYP01; genus JAMDCX01. The sequence goes on along the minus strand of DAHXLH010000038.1, from coordinate 29,100 downwards.
GCCACGCGGCTCCGCTTGCTTTACACCCAGATTGGCGAATCTCTGCCTTTACCCGGAAAAATAGCCACGCATGGGGCGCCTCGACCGGCTCAACGCAAGTTGTAGCGTGGGGCCTGCCTTGCTAACATATCATACAACAGGCAGGGTATTCTTCCGGAGTGTCGTATGACAACGCAGCAGCTCGAACAATTTTTTCGGAAAAAAGCGAAGCGATCAAGATCGGGAAGTTCCACAAAGATGCGTCAGCAATGGATACGTTCTGTCGCAGCGCTCTATCATGACATCGAATCTGAATTCCTCGCGAGCCTGATCAAAGATAACGTGGTCATAATCAGCCGCAGGCCAAAAACGCTTTTTGAGGAAGCCTTGGGAGAATACAAAATTGATGATTTAATCATCAAGATAGGCGATGAGGTCGCCGTCTTCTCACCGAAAGGGAGGTTGGTTGTTGGTGCCCAGGGGAGGCTGGACTTGGAGGGCAATCGGGGCGTCGTCACATTCGTGTTGAATCCGGAACGATGGTCTATTGTTGTGTCGCGCAGTCCGACACTGCGGGTAGAACCTGTTACAGAGCACTTATTACTCCAAGCGGTTAAGGACGTCATGCGAGTATGATTGGTCGCCCGATCCCGACGATAAATGGTGTTTTTGAACTCCACGAAAACATACGCCGCACAATGGATAACCAGTTGCAGCAGGAGAGGACCGCCGCTCCCTCTTCACCCGGTCACGTATTCCTCGGCATGATTGCGGATGAGATCGATGATTTCTTCCTCCGGCTCGACCAACTGGCAATGTTTGATTTGCTTGCAACCACCGAGGCACACTTGAGAGCGGACTTTGTGAATCGTGTTGGGGAAAAAAGGAAAGACGCACTGTCAAGGGAGTTTCGAAAAGTGGCTAAACAGCGGTGCCGAAAGGTCCGGTTGGATGAGGATATTCTCGCCAGCTTGGAAAAGTATCACCCGGCGAACAAGGCCTGCATAGGTGAATTCAAAAAAGCGCTAAAGCTGCGGAACTGGTTGGCGCATGGCCGGTACTGGACTCCCAAGTTCAGCAGAAGTTACACGAAATGGGTCGTGCGCGACATCTGCAACTCACTTACTGAAGTGGTATTGTCTGGCCCATGACCTTACGCTGTCGCAGCAGCTCTGCCGGGCGGTTAAATGCCGTCGCCACGATGCGGCTCCCATCCACTGGCCGGTGTTGGTCTGCAAGTAACCATTCGCGCCGGAATCTCTATCCCAGCGCCGCTATGGGGGTGCAGTGTGCGTGCTCAACTGCCGTAATGTACGCCAGTAATACCGTCCCTGCTCCGTGAACGATTTTGAAGTGGTTTATAGCGTAAGACCAACGCCCAAGGCGCGCGCCGCCTTTAACAGGGGGGCGTCCAAGCTCAGCAGGACAAAGCCGCGGCGTATGGCCAGCTCAAGATAAACCGCGTCGTAAGCCGTCAGCCCGTGAGATAATGCCAGATTAATCACGGCCCCACGTTGGCCGGGAGTTAATGCCGGCTCAAGCTCTACCGGCAGGCGATCAATGACTGCCGTCAATTGTCCGAGAAGCGCAGTAGTGATCCGCCTGCGACGTTGGGCCATAATCAGAATATTAGTAATTTCGATCTGCCATAACGCGGGTGCAATGATCACGCTTTGCGCAGCCAGCGCAAACTGGTCTGCCGCCCGGATGGAAGCTTCATCAGGATGGAAAAGTGTCGGAGCAAATGAAGCGTCGATGACGGCACCCATTTATTTCCGCCCCTGGCGCACCGAGTTAGAAACTTCCTTTCGAGTGATTTTGATTTTCCACCCGGCAATAGCATCACGGATCTGTTTGCATTCCGCTAAAGCGGCGGCCACCGATTCTGAATCTGACTCTGCGGCCGGTCCGAGCTTCGCCACGGGATGCCCATGGCGTGTAATAATAATCACTTCGCCCGCCTGCACCCGATCTAAGAGCCGCCCCAAGCGGTTTTTTGCGTCAAAAGCTGAACACGTCGATGCCATACACATAAGTCTAGGAGCCTGTCCGAGTAATCGCCGGGTTGCGACGGCGTGATTTTTGGCTCCCATCAAGTAGCGGCGACGATGGCGTACCTCAACACGATGGTACTCCGAGGAGCCGCGCCGCCGAGGGGGGCCAAAAAGCACACCGCCCCGCAGGGTGGGCCTGAAATGCCCCGCCTGCTTTGTTGTCGGATCTCGCAGACTCATTATTAAGAGTCGGCTCGATCCTCCGTCGCGCATACGGGACATTTCAGACCCATCGCAATCCCGGCCATTACTCGGACAGGCTCCTAGCTCATTTAGCTGGCCTAAACAAGGGCCACGTACCTGCGATGTTTAACGCTTTATCCCCCGGGGTGGGCGGCTAACGCAATCCGGGAATCGCGGCGGCCCGCATGGCTGCGATCAAGGAACTTGTCGTGGTAGTTGGGCCGCCTACAATACTCAGGAGCCTATCCGAGTAATAGCTGGGATTGCGATTACTCGGAGAGCCTCACCATTGTGAGTCGTTCTTTTTGGAACCCAAACGCATGAATATCAGAACCATTCCCGATCCGCCCGTTGATATCCCGTCCACTGCTGAGCCGCAATCTGCGGTTGTCGCCGGCGGGTGCTTCTGGTGCGTGGAGGCCGTGTATCGACAAATCGGCGGTGTGCGGGATGTTGTGTCAGGCTATGCCGGGGGCGCAGCGGACACGGCCAATTACCGGGCGGTTTGCACCGGACGCACGGGCCACGCCGAGGTAGTGAAAATCACCTTTGATTTTTCCCGGATCACCTTCGGCAAATTATTGAAAATCTTTTTTACCGTGGCTCATGATCCCACCGAATTGAATCGGCAGGGCAATGATGTCGGCACACAATATCGCTCAGCCATTTTTTACAGCGACCGGCAACAACATGATGTTGCCACTGCGTACATCCAAAAGCTCGATGGTGCCCGCATTTTTTCTGACGCCATTGTCACCGCGCTGGAACCGCTGGAAACGTTTTATCCCGCTGAGGATAATCATCAGGATTATGCGCAACTCAACCCGCAGCAACCCTACATTGCCTGCGTAGCGTTGCCCAAGGTGGAAAAGCTCCGTGCCATGTTTCCGGAATTGCTGAACGCCTCCGCCGTACCGTGACTTCCGGGATTTACACCTGCTCAAGCTCGGCGTGTCGTGCACTAATGCCCAAACTAACCAAGTCGTGTGATGCAATTTCACCGGCCACGCTGCGCATGGGAATCGGACTTTCCGGTGCGTTAGTCATACGCTCAATGGGTCCCAATCGCAGGCGGATGGCCCAGCCCAAGGTCCGGCGAATGGTTTGTATCAATCCCAATATGCCCAAAATCTGCATACCGGCGGGCTTAAGCGACACTTTCGTCCGGCTCCGGATCAGGGCTACAATCAGCCAGACGGGATTGTAAAAGTACATGTATCCGGCCAGAAGGTTGAGTTGCTTTCTCCAGGGATATTTGTGCTGCGACGCGATAACGTGGTTGCCGTCATACATATAATTCAGCACGCTTCGGCCTGCGACACTTTTAAAAACCTGTCCCGATGTAAAGGTGCCGTCATAAAGTTTTGTTCCCGGTGAGGGTGTCATCATCAAAACCTGCAGCGACACCGCGCCCGCTTTCCGCAGTATCTTAATTTGATTCAGCAATCCGTAAGCAGAGTTGCGGGTATAAAGTGGTTGTGTATCGTGGTGCATCATCATGGGCATGGGGCAAATGCCCACATCCCGCAGGCTGCGGAAAGCTTCGGTGGTTTTGTTGACGCTTTGCCCCTTTTTCACCAGCGTGGCGGTCATGTCTTCCACGCCCAGCCAAAGTGCCCGGCAGCCGGCCGAACGCACCAGCGGCAAATGCTCCTTCATAAGCAAGGTGTCGTGCACGGTAACTTCCGTATACCAGCGGGCCTTTCGGCTCAGCCGTACGCCTTCAAACTCCGCGCGGGCCAACGTCTCCACAATATCCAGTGTTCGGGGCTTGTTGTTGAAGAAATTATCATCGGTGCCAAAAAAGTAGCGCAGGCCGAATTCACGGTATAGCCGCCACATCTCTTCCGCGATGCGTCCACCGCTTTTTACACGGTGTTGCCGCTGGTTGTAGGCCGGGATCGGGCAATATGGGCAGGCAAATTTGCAGCCGAAGGTCATCACCAGTGAACTGATGGGTGTCAGCCGGCGCACGCGACTTGGCGGCAGCGCGGCGGGTGCCAATTCCATACCACGGCTCGGTGCTTCCAGAAGCCGATACCCCAGTACCGGATCGGGCAATTCATCGAGATCCATCACCAGGCGCTGCACGCCGGTATCAATAAGCTCTCCGGCAAATTGGCCATGGTCATGGTGCGCGTAGACCAGGCCGGGGATGTCCCGCAAGGCCCCGCTGTCCCGCGCGCGTTCAAATACCGCGCGCATCGACTCCCCGTTGCCGCGCATGGATAACAGAACCTCCAGGAGGCTTAGCAGAACGTATTCCTCGCCGGTAACGGCGACATCCGCACCGGCCATGGCGGGGTGGCCTGTGGCAAATACCTCATAGGGCTGATACACATTCAGCGAGCCGCCCGCGATAATCAGCGGCCGATGCGCGGGATCAATGCGATGGGCGTCGCGAATCATCTCGCGGCACGGAGCCAGGTGCATACCCATGCTGGAAATCATAAATAGATCAGGCATTCGCCCATCGAGCCTCATGCGGGCCGGACTGAAGTTCCGGTTCCACTGTTGCAATACAATGCGCGTCTTGGTGAATCCCGAATCCACCATGGCCGAGCCGATGGCCCGAATGCCCGCAGGCACCATGCGCGTGTCGGCATAAATAAAAGGTAACATGCGCGTGCGATGATCAAAGGCGCAAGCAATGACTGTTACCAGATCATGGCGACCAGCGATCAGGCGTAATCGCCGACGGATGTCCCTTAATTCACCTGGCGGAAGTGCGTTGTCTCCGCGAACACGATGCGGCAGTTCCATAATCGGTTACTCCGTGCAACCCAATACCATAATATTCTCCGCCCTCTGGAAGTATAGCAAGGCCGTTGGATAGTCACCCTGCTGAATGATACCAGCATTTTCAGGTTTCGCTATATAAAGGATTCGGCATGGCGCGTTTCATAAAATCGTCGAACAGGGGAACGCTGTACGCCAATTCGCCGTGCGCGGGACTGTAAATCATCCCTTTTTTTATCAGCTTTGAACGCAGCGGGCCTAACGTTGAAACCCTTACTTTCAGCAGTTCCGCAAGGTCGCCGGTGCGTATCGGCACCACGCGGCACTCCGCCATGGCCCGCAGAAAATTCTTTTCCCCAGGCGTGAGACGATCATAGCGCACGCGGAAGAAATTGCGATCCAGCCGCGTGATGACCCGCGGAGTGCATCGGCTAATGACATCCAGGGAAATGGGGCTGCGGACGGACTGTATCCACGCTTCAGATCCCCATTCCTCTATAAAAAGTATACCCAAATATTCCTAATTATTCCACGTCAGGAAATATTATGGTATAAATTGATATAGGCCTTCGTAACGCAGACATCTTGCCTGCATCGGCGATACGATACCAGCAGGCGGGAGGCCTGCGTTACAGTATTTCCCACACCGCTTCATCGGCGACCGGCCAATACCTCCCATCACCCAATATCCGCAGAAAGCGAGGAAGCAGTTCATACTGTTGGCGGTGCCGGCGGCGCTGTGTGAATAGCTTCTTCGATGAGCCGCAGCGTGGCCGCCGGGTCGGCTACCTCAATAATCAATTGCGCATAACGGTCGTGCCGCAAACTCACGGAGATGGCTTTCGCCGGGTCGTGTACATCCCAGAAAACCTTATCCCCATCCACGTGAAATGTCCCCGCAGTGATCACGCCGGGAATATACGTGCCCGGTGCCCGGATACCACGCACATGTTCATGCGAAGGATGCACACCGGTAACATGCTCGAGGGGAATTTCCAAGCTGCTTTTGAGTGACCAGATTTTATCCCAGCCGACCACAGAAATCACCAGTTTACCGTCGGCAATTTTAACTTCCGTCATAATTCACCGCCTTTCGTCCCACGGATCGCCCGCTATGGATCATCGTAGCCGGTAGCCGGCCGCCGGGCAATTTTTCGGGCAGGGCTGAAATCGTCGGCGCTCTTTTCGACGTTGAACTGGAACTCAATGTGGTTCTCAGCGTCATAGTTGCCGGAATCGACGAATGGGAACGCGGTGGTTTGCAGGCTCTGCCGATCCATGCCCGCATTCAGGCAGAAGAAGTCCTGATGTGAACGATCAGTTGGCCCGCGAGGTGGTAATTGCGCGGTTGTTGGAAAAGGCCGATCAGGCCATTGAATCCGCCCGATACGTCCAAGCCGCCGTGACATAGCCCGAATGCAAGAACTTCTGAGGAGCTAAAACCATCATCCGCGTTCACCCTCCTGCCTAATCCGGCGGGGATTAGTGAAACCGTCTATGACTGCGCTGAAAAATCGCCAGACATTCGCACAAGCGATACAATATAGCCTTTTTTCATCCTGCGTGGGTGAAGCTCCGCCCCATGGGAGCGCATTCTCAAGCCCCGATCAGGGCAGCATAAAAAGACCGCGGACTGCGCGGATAAACACCGGGCCTCCATCTTCCGAGACTTCCATTTATCGAAAAATACCGTCGCGCCCGATTATCCATCCAGATCAATAAAATTTGACGTTTGCCTGAATTTTCAGGTATATTGTGTTTTTGTTCAGCTAATTTGGTGCAGCGAGTCGGGCGACGCAAGGGGTTCGTTTAGCTTGGGGTGCCGTGTGGTTCGTGCACGCTCTGGCTCTCAAGATGGTATACCCGGAGGGGCATGAGAGTTTGATCAGATCAACGAGGAGTCGGTCATGGAAAAGTCTGAGCCGCTGCGCCTCGCCGATGTCTGCGGCATATTTCGTCTTCTCAATGACGTACGTGATCTGGGCTTACAACCGGCATTATGGAAACAGCGTATGTTGTCGGGTCTGTGCGGTTTGATCGGCGGACAGGTCGGCATCTGCGTGCAAACCTTTGACGCCGGGGCGGTGGATTTGGCGCGATCCGTGGTGGCTGTCGTCAAGTGTACCCCCGAAAAACAGCGCGAAAACTTTCTGGCGAGTTGCCTCCGCGATAATCCAAACGCTCATCCAGGTCGGACGGAAATTATTCGGCTGATCAGCGATGCTCGGACGCTTGTGTGCAGGCAGGCGTGCGATGACCGCCCCTGGTGTATCAGCGGCCCTGTCCCTATTAAATGTAAAGATTCCTATATAGATAATTTTATAATCTCATACCGCCGATTCATGAATCCTTCCCGCCACCAGTGGCTCGTAGTGCTGCGCCAGAGTAATAACCGCCCTTTCCAGCACCGGCATCGCCGAGTGGTTCAGTTGTTCCACCAGGAATTGGCCCGCATCACGCCTGTCGATACCTTACCCCGCGCTGGGGTTGGCGCGATGATGCAGCTTTCTCCGCGACTTCGCCAAACCCTTGACCTGCTCGGGACCGGCCTGGCTGAGAAGCAAGTAGCAGCTGAGTTGGGATGCAGTTGCAATACCATCCATGGATACGTGAAGGAACTGCACCGGCGTTTTGCTGTCAACACCCGGTCCGAACTGCTGGTACGGCTGTACGAAACGCGCGCGTCGGCGCAAGCTTGGCAGGAGACTAGATGAGTAAATCCCAGATCATTGGCCTTGCAGACGTGCGGCAGATATTTGGGCTGCTAGGGGAAATCCGTGAACGGCGGGCCGATCCGGCCGCCTGGCGGCTGCATTTGCTCTCCGGCCTCACGGCGCTGCTGGGGGCACACGTGGGCCTTACCGGCGAAATGGAATTGCCCTATACCCTGGATCGCATGAGGCCTACTAATCCCGTGGATTTTGGCTGGCGCGGCGATCAGGAACGCAAAGCATGGCAGGACTATTTTTCCCGCCTCGATATCTCCGATGATCCAACCTGGCAGGTTATTTATCCGCACGTCGGTGAACCGCTGACGAAATTTCGCGATCAATTTATGTCATCAGCACAGTGGTATCGCTCCGAACATGTCCAACGTTTTCGCCGCACCAGCGGTGTGGACAGTTTCATCGTCTCCCTGCGGCCTTTGCCGTGGATGAATCGGGACCATATCATCTACCTGCTCCGCGGCTGGGGCGAGCCGCCCCTGTCCCTTCGGCATCAGCGCATCGTGGAGTTATTTCATGATGAATTGGTGATCATGCTCCAGCGCGATGTGCATAATGCTCGTGCCGATCCCTTACCGGCAACTCTAAGCCCGCGCCTCCGGCAAACGCTGCAACTGCTTTTGGCCGGCCATGCCGAAAAGCAGATCGCAGCCCGCATGACGCTTAGCCGCCACACGGTGCATCAGTACATTAGAAACCTGTACCGCCGGGTGAACGTGTGCTCCAAAGCGGAACTACTGGCAAAATTACTGGCCAAGGCTCCTGCCGGCCGCATGACGTTTGACATCCCCGGCCTGCCCCGCGTTCCCCCGGCCCAGGGCATTATTGATGCATGATCATTGATCATTGCAATCGCTTCCGCAGTAGTTCCAGCCCTTATTTGCTCTACTTTCAACTCTCTCCTGTCATCTGCTCCGGCGGCTTGGCCGCACCCCCTGTTTAGGGGAATTGCGGGCGATTCTTATAGGAATATACTTCAGCACAGGACTGCACGGGCGCGGCAGGCACCACGGAGAGTCGCCATGCGGGACGGCAAGATAAATAAAGTCCATCGCCAATCCAATCGCTAGATGGTATCAGGGGCCTGCCCCAGAGACAGGGAGAAAAGGCGCAGGGTTCTTCGTTATGGTGTTCGACCCGTGATCGCGCCGGTTCTTTGCCGGTAATGGCTCCCCGGCGGCGTTCGCGGGGGAATGAGTATTTCAGGAACATTTTTGGGAGAACTTCCATGGCACGCTTCAAATCACATCGGTTCGGGGGAAACACGGGTCACAACATGACGCTCCTTGCAGCGCTGGCGGCGGGATTGGCTGCGGCCGGGACGGCCCGGGCTACCACCGACTACTACAGCGGACCCGCGAGCGGTTCGTCCGCTAATTGGAACACCGCGGCCAACTGGAAGGTGGGGATTCCTGTGGCCGGTGATGACGTGTCCATCTTTGCACTATTAGACAACCAGTTGGGGTCGGGGGGAAATGTTTTGTACGATGCCGCCGGCAATCCGCAGCTAAATTCTCTACTCATCGGCGCTAGCAGTTCGGGGTACATTGCCCTTAACTTGACAACAGGTTCCAATCTGAACGCTACCACAGAGACGCTCGCAGGCGGAACAACAGCGGCGACTGCCGCGAATATCTTCCAAGATTCCGGCACCAACACCGTCGGCACTTTAAACGTCGGTGCCGCCCCTGGCTTTTTTTCCAGTAGCGGTTACCAGGGGTTATACACACTGGGTGGTGGGACAGTCAGCGGCGGTACAGAATTCATCGGCGCCGCTGGAGCCGGAAGCCAGGGAGTTTTCAGCCAAAGCGCCGCTTATTGGGGTAGCTCGCTGAACTCGGCCACATCAATCCAGATCGGTTCGGCGGCACAAAGCACCGGAGTATATGATATTGCCGGACCTGCGACAGGCTCCTATACCGCGACGGCGACCACCACCGCCGACCTTACGGTGGGAGACAACGGCACGGGAACATTCAATCAGAGCGGCGGCGCGGTCAGCATCGGCACGAATCTTTATCTGGGAGGCAGTTCCGCCGGGGCCATTGGAACTTACAACCTGAATGCCACAGGCAGCTCTGGTACAACACCCACCCTTTCCGCCGCGAATGAGACCATCGGAAATAACGGTTCGGGCACATTCACGCAATCCGCCGGAACCAACACGGTCGCTTCGAATTTGACCATTGCGGCGAACTCCGGCAGCCGGGGAACCTACAGTCTTTCCGGAGGCATACTGCAATTGGGGCACTGGTTTTATAATCCGTTCCTGCACAGATCCTTCTTCATTGTGGGTACGGTGCTCAACAACGGCACGTTCAATGAATCCGGAGGGACGCTGCAGGACATCACCGGTGGCTCGAATCTCACCTTTACCAACAGCGCCTCCGGCACGGTCAATATTTCCGGCGGCGCCGTTGATGCTAATTTGACCAACAACGGCACAGTGAATATTCAAGGGACCGCCGGCGATGTCGTCGTGGGCGGAAGCGTGACCAACAACAGCGTCATTGACGCGCAGGCTGTCGGACAAACCTTGACCGTCAACGGCAGCGGCCTGAATAATGGCGGCCAGATAACGCTGCGGGCCACCACCATCAACGGCAGCGGCCCGTTGACCAACAACGGGCAGATCGCGGGCGGGGGGAACATCGGCGGTACCGGCGGCTTTACCAACAACGGCCTGTTGACGCAAACCATCGGCAGCGGTCCTTATGCGCAAAGTGGTAACCTCACACTGAGCAACACCGGCACCATCAGCAACGCCGGAACAATCCTCATGGCTGACGGCTATGTGTTCACGCTTTCCGGTTCGCCCATCTCCAACACCGGCACGGTGAACTTGAACGGCGGGACCGTAGCCGGCTCGGCAACGCTGACCAATAACGCCGGCGGCGTGGTTCAGGGTAGCGGCCTGATCTCCGCTGGTTTTGCCAATAACGCCGGAGCAACGCTGCTGTTACAGGCGGGAACCACCCACATCAGCAACGGTTTCAGCAACGCCGGAACCATTCTGTTGGACGGCGTAACCGCAAATCTAACCGGAGGCGCTATCATCAACAGTGGTACCATCCAGGGGTTTGGCAGCGTCGGAAGCAATATTACCAACCTCGGCACCGGCACTGTGGAGGCGCTGGGCGGTACGCTGGTTCTTAACGGCAGCTTTGGCAATGCCGGTTTAATTGCCGCACCGGCCGGGTCAAAAGTGCTGCTGGTTGACAGTCCGGGAGTCAACCGCGGAACCATCAGCCTGACTGGCGGTATTTTTGATACCAACGGTAATAGCTTGCAGAACACCGGCGAGGTTTCCGGCTACGGCACGTTTTCCACGGGTGGTTTTGAAAACGGCTACCAAGGCTCTCCCGGCGTGTATACCCCTGGCAGCGTAACATTTACCGGCGGTACCACCACGATCAACGGCAATGTCACCAACGACACCGGTTCCACCATGACGGTGGAATATAATCCGGCGATCTTTACCGGAAATGTTGTCAACAACGGCACGGTCTTTATCACCCAGACCACCGCCAGTTTCGCCGGTACCTATACCGATAACGGCACGACGATTCATGACCCCTCCACCACGAGCTATAACAACTGGATCGTCGGCACGACAGGCTCAACAACCGCGGGCAGCGGTGATTTAGTCGAGGTCACCGGTAATTTCCTCAATAACAGCACCCGGAACACCAGCTGGAACACCGCGTTGGCCGAGCTGGAGTTCCTCGGAACGGCGCACACCATGACCGTGGCCGGCACCGATTTTGGTGCCTCCACCGCCGGGTTCAGCAACAACTTTGCGTGGAATATCCTGCAGCTCGGCTCCGGGGATTCCTTGATCCTGGGAAAAGGAACGGGGTTGGCTAATGACGTACAGGGCGCATTTTATACTAAAGAGTTGCTGCTGGCCGGCGGCACGAGCCAGATTGCGGACATCACCGGCAATGGCGTGAATATTTACTATGATCCCACGAACATTGCCAATGCGTATTTGGGTGACAAAACCTATTCGCTTACCGGCGGCGGCGAGATTGCACCGGTACCCGAACCGGCGGCGCTGGCGCTGCTGGCTCTGGGTGGGCTGGGCTTGCTGCTTAAGCGGCGAAGGACGGTGTGATCTTTTACCGCAACTTGGCTCATGAACGAGCCGTATGTCGTTCGAGTGTCTTTATGTTTGGGAGTTTCAAACCATGAAAACCACGTTAATTAAATCATCTCTGATTCTGGCCGCGGCCATGATAGCGGCGGCCCCCGTGGCAACTTACGCCATAACAGCCAACACGACGGACAACTGGACCGGCGCAGCCAATGATGGCAAATTCAGCACCGCCGGGAACTGGAGCACAGGAGCGGTACCCACCGCTTCCGACATCGCCGCATTCAATCTGGGTGCGGCGCAAAGTTATACCGTTACTCTCGGGGCCGCATCTTCTTCCAGTCAGGTGGTAGTGGATAATAATACGCTCACTCTGGCTTCGGCGGGACACGGCTACACGCTGGGCGGAACCGGAGCGGTGGGTTCGGGAACTGAATCGCTGATTGTGGGCAATGGTTCGGGTGATACCGCCGCCAATTTTACCCTTGGCACCGATGGATATGGCGAGCTCACTGGAGTAAATGCCACCCTCGGCGAGGCGAACGGCAGTGTCGGAACGCTTACCATCGGTAGCGCCGGGAGCACCAGCGGGCCAACGGCGCTGCAGCTTTCCGGCGCTTTGGCGGTTGGCTATGGCGGCAACGGCACGCTGACGATCAACGCCGGCGCCGCCAATGTCGGCGGCGATCTGGATATTGCCGCTCTGGCCGGTTCCATCGGCAAGGTGGATATTGAACTCACCAGTGTCGGCGGATGTAGTTTCGGTCCGACGCCGCTGAAAGTCGGCGGCAATCTTTACGTCGGCGGCAGCGCTGCGGGCGTGGGGGGGACAGGCACGCTTTTAATCAACGGCACCAACGGCCAATTTGGAAGCGGCTCCTATGGCCTTCTAGTCACGGGTGCTGCGACCATTTACAGCGGCGGATCGGTGACACTCAAGGGCGGGTTGCTGGAGGCTGCGTCGATCAGCAATGCCGGCGTTCTGAATTTCAACGGCGGCACCTTGGATTTAACCAACAGCGGTATGACCGTCGGTGCATCCGGCCTATTGGGATCCAATGTTACTCTTGGCAGCGGTAAGACATTGCAAATTTCCGGGACAACCACTGCTGCCGCCGGAGGCGCATTGACGATTTCCGGCGGTGAACTGGACACGGGTGGTCTAAGCTCCGGCGGCGGCTCGGTTTCCTTCACATCCGGCACCCTGGCCATCACGAATTCAGATCTGATTATCGATACCGGCGGCCCCTTGGGAAATGACGTTTCCCTGGCCACCGGCCAAACGCTCAATGTAAAAAATAATAATCTTGTTGTCGGAAATACCACGGCCGGGACACTGGCGGTCGGCAGCGGTGCGAATGTCAATGCCAATCAAATGTTTATCGGTGCCCAAACCGGCTCCAATGGCAACGTGACCATCGATGGAACAGTGGGCGGCGGGCCGATTTTTGTCGGCGGTAACTCTGTCGGCGCAGGTGGAACCGGTACCCTGACCGTAAACTCCGGTGCGGATATGTATGGCGGCACCATCACGGTGTGGCACGGTGGAACTTTAACTGATAATGCCGCCCGCAATTTTTACAACACCATCAGCATTCAATCCGGCGGGGTGATGGACACCACGGGCGGCAGTCAGATTTATGCCGCATACCTCACCAACGCCGGGCGGATCGAAGTGCAAAGTGGAACTCTGTCGCTTTCCGGCAGCGGCTCGCTTACCAACACTGGCGGCACGATTCAGGCGGACAACGGCACAACCGTGCAACTCTTTGCCGCCACCGTTTCCGGCGGCACATTGGCCGGCACTGGCACCGGGAATTTTACAGCGACTTCCGCAACGCTTGATGGCACACCCTCCGGCGGCCTGACCAACAAGGCGGTGATCAACGTACCGGACAGCGGCAGCGCGTCCGCGAGCGACTCCCTGACTCTTCAGGGAGCCATCATCAATAACGGCCAGATCAACATCACCAGTACCGGGGATACCACCTGGTTATATATTAACGGTTCAACCACCATTTCCGGTTCCGGCACCATCACCCTGGCGGACAATGGCGGCAACACCGCCTTTATCGCCGGAACTTCATCCGGCAACAACACTTTGAGCAATGCCGGAACTATCCAGGGGTCCGGCACCATCGGTAATTCCATCGCCACCAATTCTGATCTGCAGAGCTTCGCCAACAGCGGAACCATTGACGCCAATGCCGCGGGCAAAACCATGGTCTTCGGCGGGGGCTATACCACCACCAACACCGGCACCTTGGAAGCCACCAATGGGGGCACACTGGCTTTCAACCACTATGGGACAGTCAATAATCCGGGTGGAACCATTCTGGCCTCGGGTACCGATTCCATCGTGAATTTGATTGGAATGGATATCCAAGGCGGAACATTGACGGAGCAATCGGGCGGCCAAATCCAGCTTTTTGGTTCCGGCACATACCAGACCACCACGTTCGACGGCACCGCCAGCCAGGTAATCTTCAATTCCGATTTTACCGTTTCTTCATCCAACACTCTGGTTATCGCGGGCAATTTTCAAAATAACGACAACCTCACTGTGCAGGGAAGTTCCGGTGGTTTAACGAGCGCCACCTTATACTTCAAAGGCGCTGCCACACTTTCGGGAGGCGGCTCGGTGATTATGTCTTCCGGCAGTTATTTTGAGGGGTACAACAGCTCCAGCACATTAACCAACCAAAGCACCATCGCCGGTGCCGGCGGTATCCGCAACGGCTCGTCGCTGAATAATTCCGGCACAATCGATGCCAATATTACCGGCCAAACGCTCGACATTTATACCACCCCGGTAACCAACACCGGAACACTGGAGGCCACCAACGGCGGATTCATTAATTTAGACGGCGGTACGATCGTCAACACGGGTGGAACAATCCTGGCTAGTGGAGCCGGTTCCATCGCCTACTTTAACTCCGCAATCATTCAGGGCGGAACCGTTTCCGCAGTCACCGGCGGCGTTGTGGACATGCAGGGCGGAACCGTCCAAGGCGGGGCATTGATTACCGATGCGCAGTCCGCCATTTACGCCGGCAGCGGCAAACTCGATGGTTCGTCATCGCCGGTTACTAACTCCGGTAATCTTCAGGCTTCGCAAACCGGCCCTCATCCCGGGAACTTGACCCTCGCCGGCACCATCAATAACACCGGCATGATCACCATCCACAGCGGTGCCTATCTTTATATTTCCGGCTCTGTAACACTCAATGGCAACGGTATTTTGCAATTGAATAACACGAATAGTAACCCCGCTGTGCTGCAGGGACTGGACTACCAAGGCAGCGATTCGCTGACCAATAACAGCACGATTCAGGGTGCCGGTACCATCGGCGACCCCAATGAAAGTTATCCCGTCGCCCTGACCAACACCGGTACCATTGACGCCAATGTCAACGGAGAAACCCTGGATGTCTGGGGCGCTGTTTCCAACACCGGCATACTGGAGGCCACCAATGGTGGCACATTGTATATGCATGCCGCCTACACCCAGAATAACGGCACCACCTATTTTGGCGCAGGCGGTGCAGGCGGTGGCGGGGGAGGCGGAGGAGGAGGTGGTGGAGGTGGGGGCGGTGTGCAGTTTGGCGGCGGGTTCAACATGAACGGCGGCTACGGCTATGGCGGCGGCTATTATTATGGCGGTGGTGATTTTTATAATTCCGGCGGCAGCTTCAATGCGGGTAACCCGCAGACCGGCGGAGGCCTTAGCTGTGTCGGGGGAATCTTTACCATCACCCATAACTACAGCGCCTCTGGCAGCGCGTCAACGAATTTCCACATCGGCGGTACCGGCCAGGGACTCTCGAACGGCTATGATTATCTGAAAGTCGGCGGGACATTCACCGCGGGTGGGCAGTTGGGCATTCAATTTGTCAATAACTTCCAAAGTTCCATTACCGCCGCTGACACTTTTGACATCATCACCGCCACCGGCGGCATCACCGGCGGTTTCAGCAATGCTGTCAGCGGCGGAACCGTGGAAACCACCGACGGTTTTGGCAGTTTCAACGTCAATTACGGCACCGGTGCCGCCAGCCCCAATGATGTCATTCTTTCTAATTTCAGTTTCACCCCCGGCGGCGGCGGCAGTGCCGCTACCGCCAAGGTCGGGACACCGTCCGGCAACGGCGACGCCTTCAACAATGCCTACAGCGGGAGCTGGATAGACCCCGCAGGCCAGACGCTTGTCTACACCATGACATCCGGTTCCCTGTTTACCAAGATTGACGCCTTCCGACCTGGTTATGACGGCCTGACCATCACCGTGGATGGCCACACCTATACCGGTTTCGGCGGCGACAGCGGCTACACCAACACGTTCGATTTCACCGGTTTATCCGGCGGCGGTGCGACCTCCTTTTCCATCGGCGACGTCGCCACCAATTTGTCGAATCCCTTTGCCGTGCAGCTTGAGTTCAACACACCGACCGCGAGCTTCACCGTTACACCGGTCTCGACGCCGGAGCCAACGACGTGGCTTTTATTGGCACTGGGAGCGACTGCCATGGCGTTATATCCGCGCCGCCGGTTAGGCTGATCACCAGGGCGCACGGACCTGACCCCCTTTCAGCCAACTGAGAGGGCCGCGCCCCAGCGGTCGGGCCGGGGCCGTATAATGGGGGCGCACGGTTTGCCGCGGAATGGCCCGCTGGTGCGCTGCCACGGGAATAGGCTGTACCGCAGGCATCTTGCCTGCACCGAAAACATGAGACAAACAGGCGGGACGCCTGCACCACAATTTGGGCCTTGGGCCGAAGTTTAAACTTGAACGCGGTGGGCCGCTGTCGGATTGGCCGGCCGGTGGAATCGTGAATGGTTGCGGGATTCTAAAGCGATGACCTTAAGCGTGTGCCTAATCGTCGGCCAGGACACGAGCCAACTTCCGCGGGCGCTGGCCTCTGCGACCGGCATCGCGGATGAAATTATTATTGCCGCCACCGCCGACGGTTCGGGCGTAGAGAAAATCAGTGCCCAGTATCACGCCCATGTAGTTAATGTGCCATGGACGGATGATTTTTCTGCCGCACGCAATGCTGCTTTTGCCTGCGCCACAAAAGAGTGGATTCTCTGGATCGACAGTGACGAATGGCTTGATCTGCCTGCCTGGAGCGAACTGTCATCTTGCCTGCAACAGTCAACCGTCCTGGCTTGGTTAATCACCATCGCGGACCGCTCCGGCCCCGAGAATCAACCACGCTTCAGCCCCACGCCGTTACCCCGTCTTTTCCGCCGCCGCCCGGAATTAAAGCTCACGGGCCGCGTCCATGAACATTTTGATCCGGACCTGAACCTCACAGCCCACCAACTGGCGCTACATGTGAAAACCTCGAACGCTACGATTTATCATGACGGCTACAGCCCCGATCGGGAAATGGACAAATTGCGCCGTAACGTCCGACTCATGGAATTGCAGTTGCAGGATTGCCCGGGACAATTGTTTTATCACATTCGCCTTTCCCAGGCGTTGTTGAAACTTGATGATTCACGCGCGTTCTATTTCCTTGGGGAAGCATTCAATCAAATCCGCCCGCTTCTTACGCACGGTGCGGCACCTTTCGAGCCGTTGGTAGCAGAACTGCTTGACTCAGTTCTTGTCCGCCAGAGCCGGGGCGAATTTGACTCCGGGCTTCCTGTCGATGAACTTCTCCAGGCGGCCCTCCGCTGGTTTCCGCGTTGGCCCCCGCTGATCTGGAGGCGGGCCAATCGGCAATTCAAAGAGGGACACACTGCGGACGCAGCCGCGGCGCTGGAGAATATTCTGGAATTAGCCCATGCCGGTGCGTACCAGCAAACGCCATCCTTTGATGCCGCCTTGCTGGGGGCTGAAACCCATCTGAATCTTGGCATCTGTTACGCCAAGTTACAGCGTTTTCAAGATGCACAACAGTGTTTCACTCTCGCCGCTCATGATCCTGCCAGGCGGGTCGCCGCAAAACGCAATCTGGAACTGCTGGCGGCGGCGCAATAAACCTTATTTTGAGAAAATGCGTGTGCGTGATCGGGAACACCGCCCGTGCGTTATCGGCACATTCAATGGGCCGGCTGACCTTGAGTATCTTCTGTACCCGCGGGGACTGGCTCGCGTCATAACCGTAGCCGCGTCATGGGTGAGGTTCGCGGCTATAATCACGAGTTATGACCGCAGATGCGACCCTACATGATTCCGGTACTTCACTCCAGCATTATGCGGCTATTGCGGTGGATCAGTCGCTGGATATGGATCTTACTTATAGCATACCGGCGGAATTTCTTCCGGTCCTGCATGTGGGATCGCGCGTGCAGGTGCCGCTGGGAAGGGGAAATCGGGCGGTCAACGGAACCGTTCTGGAAATTACAGATCAGGCACCCGCATTTAAGTCGAACCCGACCGCTACTGATAAGCCCGTTCCACAACCCATTGAGCCGGAGAACCGACAGGAAACGCTGTGGAACATAGCGCCGCCGGAACTGGAACAAGCTCCGCCAACCGACCGTATTAAGTCCATTTTGGCGGTATATCCGGAAATTGATCCAGTTCCCGCGGACCTACTGGAAATGGCCCGCTGGATCAGCCGCTACTATTGTTGCCCGCTGGGAATGGTGCTCTCAACTATTGTCCCGGCGGCGGTGAAAAAAAATATCCGCCTGCCCCGGCAAAACTATATTCACCGCGTCGATAGTATGCCGATTGCGGCCGATCACGGCTTTACGGCCCGCACACAGACCACGTTCACAAAGGTTTGGGAGGTCTTGGCGCAAGGCCCGCTGGCCGTCGATAACCTGTTAGCCAAAGCGCCCGTTTCCCAACCCATGCTTAAACGCTTTATTTCCGCCGGTCTGCTGCGGCTGGAGAAACGCATTCTCTGGCCGGATGCCGCTCGCCTGGGCTTGCCTCCATCCGCCGAGGCACCCCTTCATACCCGAAAAGATTTTGCCCTGACAGCAGAACAGGCCTTGGCCATGGAGGCGCTGTTACCGCTTCTGAACCCGCCGCGGTTTGCCGCGCGACTAATCTTCGGCGTTACCGGCTCGGGTAAAACCGAGCTGTACATACGCTGTATTGAGCAGGTTGTTGCCTCCGGGCGGCAGGCCATTGTGCTGGTGCCCGAGATTTCCTTAACCGCACAACTTGTCAGCCGATTTACTGAGCGCTTTGAACGCGTGGCGGTGTTGCACAGCGGCATGGCCGACGCCCAGCGGCATCAACATTGGCACGCGATTGCCGCAGGCTGGGCGCAGGTGATTATCGGTGCGCGGTCGGCGATTTTTGCGCCCACGCCCAATCTGGGAATAATTGTGGTCGATGAGGAACATGAGCCTTCGTATAAACAGGATAGCGCACCGCGTTATCACGCGCGGGACTTGGCTGTGCGGCGGGGGCAAATCAGTGGAGTTCCGGTGCTGCTGGGATCGGCCACCCCATCGCTGGAAACCTGGCGCAACGCCCATGAGAATCCCAATTACGGCCTCATCGAATTAACTTCCCGTCCGCGCGGTCTGCTGATGCCGCGGGTCGTAACCGTCGACATGCGGGAGGAGCGCCGCACGCGCCGCGGTTTGCATGCCCTTTCCCGATTGCTGGAACAGCGACTTAAGGAAACTGTCGCGGAAAAAGGACAGGCGATTTTCCTATTGAATCGGCGGGGATTTGCGCACTATGTGGCCTGCCCGCGCTGTGATTTTGTTCTCATGTGCGATCGCTGCGATGCCACGATGGTCGTGCACCGCCATGCCGCGGAATCCCGTGATGCATCACCGGGCTTGCCCGATCGCTATATCCAGTGCCATTACTGCCTGACCAGTCAATTACTCCCCTCCCGCTGCCCGACATGCCAGGCCCGCCTGGTGCAGCTTGGCCAGGGCACGCAGAGAGTGGAAGAAGAATTGCGCCTCAAACTTCCGGAACTGAAAGTTGCCCGCATGGACAGCGACTCCATGCGTGGAGCCGGGCATTACCAGGAGACCTTGCAAAGATTTGCCCAGGGAGAGCTTGATATGCTCTTAGGCACACAGATGATTGCCAAAGGCTTGGACTTTCCCAATGTGACGCTCGTGGGCGTGCTGAACGCGGATCTGGCCATGACCAGTCCGGATTTCCGCGCAGCGGAACGCACATTTCAACTGATCTGTCAGGTGACGGGCCGCTGCGGGCGCACGCAAAGGCCGGGGCTGGTGGTCGTGCAAACCATGCAGCCGGAGGAACCTGCGATTTTATTTGCCACGCGTCATGATTACAACGCCTTTGTCCAGCAGGAACTCCAGCATAGAAAGGGTTTTAGCTACCCACCTTTTGGCCGCATGGTACGCATTGTTCTATCAGATTCAGACTATCTTTCTCTGCTGGATGAGGCGAAATGGCTGGCGGCGATGATTCAGCAATCTCCCGCTTATCGACCGGAAACCCTGCGTCTGATCGGCCCGCAGAACGCCCCCCTGCAACGCATAGATGAGAAATACCGCATGGAAATCATTCTGTTGGCTCCGACCCCCGGACCGTTACAGCAGGTGTTGTCTGATCTGCGGCAAAGAGGTTTGTTTCAAAAATTCGCGGCCGATGTAACCGTGGACGTAGACCCCATGGCCATGCAATAACCGGCTTCGATTCACTTAGTGGTACCGCGCGTGGTGGCAATGCCGGCAAAGGACATGGGCGGCAGGCCTAATTTCTTCCGTGCCTTGTTACATGCCGCCAGCGCTTTAATCAATTGACCTGAGGCATAGTATGCCACATGCCCATCAGCAAAGCCCAGCGGGCCGCCCTTGGTCATGGTTTGCGTGTTGCGAAACAGAATGATAATCGATCCCAGCAATTTCCCTTTCGCCGCACTGTTGGGCAAAATGAGGTCCGAACCGACATAACGATAATCGCTGTTGCGGTTAATGGCGGCAATTTGCACACTGCGTTTAACATGCTTCCAATTGGCGGGCAGGGTAATGGGGGCCAGCGCGTTGGTCGGATCACTTAATTGCCGGACGGATATGTAGTTATCATTGAGCAAGGTGAGAATATTGGGGGGGAAATGGCCATGATGTCGGCCGGCATAGGTCAGACAGGCAGCACCAATTGCGGACATGTGCCGAAACTGTGAGACTTCTCGGGCCTTATGCAGGGCCACGGCCTGCACGGCAAAAATCAGCATTCCCGCCGTCATCGCGGCAATTCCCAGCCATCGACCGAAAAGCCAATGCTGTTTCTCCTGAATGCGGTAAATGATGGCTCCTGCACCAAGAAACAGCGTCATAAGAGATAAAATCAGCACACTCACCGGTGGCGGGGCCTCATTGGCCGGTTTGGCGTGTGAAAGTAAAATCGCCTCGCCAATCAGGCAGATCACCGCCGCGACAGAAAACCAGTTTACGCCTCGGGAAGCAGATACATTGTGATCGTTCATGATATCCCTTTAACACCAAACCAAGCAAAGCATTATAAGCCACAGCTCCCGCAGAGGCGAAGGAGCTTGTTGGAAGTTAGAGGGCTTTTCAATGAATTAATGAGTAATGAATGGAAACACAATTACGATTAAAGTCTATTGAGTCTTTGATCCGTGATTATTCATCATGAGCCTTCCCTCTCCTTGCCGCTGCCGTCTCCTGATACCATCTTGTGCACACTTTTCCGTCGTTTTTTTTAAAAGTTTTTTTAAAGTTTCTCTTGACAAACATTTTGGGATGTTGTATTTATTGATACTGGCTAATGGAGTGGCCAGAGAGAGCTACACACCTGTTGCCGTGTGGCATCTCAATATTAAAAAAGCGTGGCTCAAAAAAGTGTCGGGAATTGCGGTGGTCAGATTCCGCGCCGTATTAAAGCTATGGCGGTGCGGATAACCAAAGTAACGGCGGCATCTTCGGATTCCGCCGCATGGTGATTGACTGCGATTTTGCTTGGTTGGGCCGCTTGTATAGAGAGTCCGGTTTTATGACAATGCAGAAAATGTTCGGTGTCGGCGCGGCAGCTTTAATGGCGGCGGCGGCTGTATCTCTCACGGCAGGCCCGGCCTCGGCCAATTTGGTGCTCAATGGTGATTTCTCGGCCGATGCCGGCAGCTATGTAACATATCCGGGCTATTCCATTCCTACCCAGATTCCAGCCAATCCGACGAATCCGGCAGACTGGACTGCCGCGAATCAGGTTGGTGTGAATGGGTCGGGAACGTCGGTCGGCACCCCCTTCGCTCCGGGAAGCATCACTGGTGTAGCCGATTTCGCTTTCCTGCAGAATGCGTCGCTTAATGCGCCGGCATCAATTGACCAGATCATTTCCACGATTTCTGGGCAGATGTACACGCTAAGTTACGTCGCGGCCCAGCGCAGTTTCAATTCAAGCGCCACCATGGAGGCTCTCGTCCTTGATGCCGCCGATGGTAATGCGCAAATTATCACTCAGACGCCGAGCATTAATAATAATTCCTTCACGGCCTTCACCTTGAACTTCACCGCGGCCTCATCATCAACCGAGATTGAATTTTTGAATACCACCCCCATCACGGACACAAATAACAACTACAGTGACAACACCGTTGACGTATCCAACGTGGTACTCAACGCCGTGCCGTTACCGACCGCACTGGGCTTACTGGGACTTGGCGCGGTTGGCTTGGGAATGGTGCTGCTGAAACGCCGGGAAGATGGCTTGGCAGTCCTGTAAGGACTGGACGAAACTATTGAAGAAAAGCTTCTGAACGGCGCGATTTTGAAAAGTTTCAATTGCGCCGGGTCAGGTGTGTAGTCCAAATTTCCCCTGCAGAGGGTCCCATTGTCAATATATTTTATTGTCAATGTCTTATCACAAAGCTTCCGGCTCGGCCGGCGGTAGAACTCTCGGCGCTATTTCCAACCACGCCCATAAGCGCCGGCCGGGAGTTCCAGCGCTTCGCAGCAAATCCCGGAATCGGCATTGATGGCCAAGCCACAAAATAGAAGCGCCAGCGCTCCCGCAGTATCCCAGATTCCAGGTTCCCGATCCCGATTCCCGATTCCCGATTCTTAGTTCCCGCTGCCACCGCTCACGCAGCAGAATCAAAACTTGAAGTTGTTCTTATCTGTACATGTTGATCCCTACAGCGTCAGGAATCGGATGTGACCGGCATGACCGGCGGCAATTTATGACCGCGGCGCTGCCCGGCGGCCCGTGTGATGTTTTATTTCAATGTTTTTTACGGGGACACACTTATGAAAGTCAAATTTCTTAAAGATTATCTGGGGCAGAAAAAAGATTCCGTCATGGATCTGCCCGACGATCAGGCCAAGGCTGCGGTAGATGCCACCGTGGCGGAAGCCGTCGCGGTTGAAGTCAAAGATTTGGATCAAGCCGTGGCGGGAATTCAGAAATCCATGACCGAACAGTTGGAAGCCGCAGCGCAAAAGATCACCACCCGCGTCATTGATCAGGTATCCAAGGGCCTGAAAACCGTGCGGCCCACGCTGGTGATCGGCCCGGATCGCGAAGACCTGGACCCTACCGGTGGCTTTAAGAACCTTGGCGATTTCGCGCAAAGCGTCCGGCGGCATTTCACCCACAAAGCCAGTGACGACCGCATCAAACGCATGATTGCCAAGGCCGACGGAATGGATGAGACCGTTCTGGCGGACGGCGGGGCGCTGGTACCCACGGAATATGCCAATCAGTTGTATCGCGATGTTCTGGCGGAGTCGGTGCTATTTGATAAAGCCCGAAAATATCCTATTAACATCGGCAACTCGCTGTTTATTCCGGTGCGGCAAATTTCCACACTGGGCCAGACCAGCGCCGCAGGTGCCTCCCTGGGTACCTGGCTGAACAGTGACGGCGTAGGAATTGCGCCGCAAAAACCGGTCTACAACCGCGTGCAAATGACCCTGAACCGCTGGGGAACGCTGCTGCCGGTTACTGATGAATTGTTGCAGGATAACAATGTCGCGTTGTCTAACTTTATTTTTGATGAAGGTGGAATTGCCCTGGCCTGGGATTTGAATCAGGCGTTTATTTCCGGGCAAGGCACCGCGTTTGCGCAACCGCAGGGTATCGTTAACAGCGGAGCTTTGGTAACCGTGGCGGCAGATACTAACCAGCCTGCTTACACCATCAGTTACAGCAATCTGGTGAATATGAAGAGTCGGCTTTGGACCATTCGCCCCGGCGATACCAGCGGTGTCGTGTGGATTGCCCATCCAGATGCTGAAGCGCAGTTTGAACAACTCAAGGATGCCGCCGGGCGTAATTTGTATTTTGCCGCCGGCACCATTCAGCAATCACCCGAGGCCCGGCTCTTTGGCATTCCGGTGGTTTACAGTTTTCATTGTCAATCTGTCGGAACGCCCGGCGACGTGATTCTTGCGGATTTAAATCAATATCTGGTATCAACCAAAGTCGGCGGCGGCATTGAAGCGGCTATGTCCATGCACCTTTACTTTGATGCCGCGGAAGTGGCGTACCGCATTATCTACCGGGTGGATGGTAAAACGGCCCGACAGACGCCCCTGACCATACCCAACAGCGCCAATAACCGCAGCGGTTTTGTAGTGGTAGCCGGACGAACCGTCGTCTCCTGATTGATCCTGCATGGTGGCAGGGTGATGGGGGGCAGGCGGGCGGCCCACGGCGGAAGGTTGAACCATGATAAGTCGGGCAGAAAATGCTTTCGTCGACGAATCACAACTTTCATGCCGTCTGCTGCTGATCTCCGGATCACACCCACATCCTGTCACCTTTTTGCGGGGGAATACTTATGTTTATGCCAGAGAATTATCCGCCTCTATTTATCGCACAAAGTGTCGCGCGGCTGGCCGGAATACAAACGTGGCTGCCGATATTTGCGACAGCTTCGGTGATTGTCGGCCCGTTAATGGGCTGGCTGATCGGCCATGAGCGGCGTATCAGCCGCACGGAACAGGCCCTGGTGGAAGGCGTGCGGCGAATGGATGCGGCCGATCGTGATTCAGCGGCCTGGCGGCAACGCCTGGAAGATAAACAGGATGAGCAATCCGCCAAATTGGATCAGGTTCTCGGTGCAATAAGGGAATTGTCTGATGCTCCATAACGCCGCCGAAAAATCTATGGATTGGTCCGCCATTATCGGCTTGGGCACCGCGTTGTTCGGGTTCATTGTGGCCGCAAGTCAGGCCCGGCGCGCCCTGTGGCACAAAAAGGCCCGATTAAAAACCCACCGCCGCCTGCGAATCTGGCGGAAGCGCGCCCGCCACGCACGATTGCAGGCAACGTTTTGGCGTTTTGTTGCCGGGCAATGGCATCTGCCACGTTCGTAAATCGCATCGTGCGGCGAGACGACAGGCCTACTGACGCCTGAAAACATACCACGTAAATTCATCGGTTCGATTTTTTTCACATCATAAGGAGTTGTCAATGAATCCACAGAACAAATTCTCGTGCATGGCTGCTGTGAGCATGGCTGTTATGGCTGTCACCGGATGTGCAGGCATTCAGAGTACCCATCTGACCACGGTGCCGGATTTTCGTGCCGTCAAGCATTCCGCCGGCTTAGCCAACATCGCGGCAAGCCGCACCCTGCAAGATTCGCAATCCCTGGTACAACAAACCGCCAGAGAGGCAAACAACAACCCGGGGGTGGCCGCCCTGCGCCCGCAGGTGGCAACGGTGGCACAGGACGCCCGGCAAACCCACTTGGCGACCACAGCAACCCTCGCGATCCTTAAGCCTGCGCTGAAAACGCAGGCTGCTTTTGTCCGGTCCGCCCGTGCGGTTCAGGCGGGAGAATTGCATAATGCGGCTCGGTATCATGCGATAACTCATTCCCTAAGTTACAAACTGGGGCGATTTATTGTCGTTACGGTGTTTCTTCTCCTGGTGGCTGGGGGTCTTATCCTATTTAGTGAGTCTGGCTGGGCCGGCGTTATTGCTATGAAGTTTCCAATATTGGCTTCCGCGTTATTCAAACCGCTGGAATATCTTGGCTCTCTGCTGGGCAAAGTATGGGGATATGTTGAATCGGCCGTGGCGGAATTGTGGGGTGTCGTCGCCCGGAACTTCTTGGTCTCCGCAAAGACACGCTCGTAACCGACGCTCTTAACGCTTCGGTCTTTTGTCCCCGTCACGGAGACGCCCATGAATTTCCTGATCAAATGGCCCACACGGGGCCGCGGTAATCTGTTTTTTCAAACCCTGGCCCAGTGGCGGGCCATGGAATCCCAGCGGCATAAAGTGGTGTACCTGATTGCCATCGATGCCGATGATCCAGTGATGAACCATCCGTCAATGCTTCAGTGCCTGACGCACATGCCCGATGTGCATTATCACGTCGGCCCCGCCGGCCGCAGTAAAATCGACGCCTGCAACAGTGATCTGGAAGATGCCCCGAATTTGATCGGCATGGAGCCGGATGTATTGATTCTGGCCAGCGACGACATGATCCCGCAGGTTCATTGTTGGGATGACTGTATCGCGACAACTATGCGGCAGCAATTCCCGGCCATGGACGGAGCGCTGCATTTTGACGATGGTTATATTGGTTCCAACAGGCTTATTACGCTAAGCATCATGGGATGGAATTTATATCGCCGCTTCGGTTATGCCTATCATCCCGCATACCGCTCCATGTTTTGTGACAATGAATTTACCGATGTGGCGTGGCACATCGGTAAATATCATTATCAGTCGCGTGTGCTGTTTCGCCATTGTCATATCGGCCGGCGGCCGGATGCGCTATTTCTTCGTAATCAGCAATGGTGGGACGCGGATAAGGCGACGTATGAGTTGCGCCGCGCGGCAAGTTTCGGTTTATCGGAACCCGCATTGAGCATTCTAATTCCGTCGCTGCATCGGCGGCATAACACGCTTTCAGCGCTGCTGAAGGAATTGCATCGGCAAATTTTCGCCGCGGACAATCCATGGCAGGTTGAAATTCACTGTGCCCTGGACGATGGCGAAAAGCCGGTGGGTGAAAAGCGGGACGCGTTGCTGCGCCGGGCGCGCGGGCGATTCATCGCATTTATTGATGACGATGACATGGTGGCCCCCAGCTATATCGCCGATATATCGCAGGCCATGATCACCCAACCGCAGGCCGATTGCGTGGTGTTTGCCGGCCGATTGGAAGTGCATGGCGTCTATGCCGGGCCGTTTGATTATTCCATTACCCACAAGAAATATTATCAACGCGGCAACGCCTATTTTCGCACGCCCAATCATCTATGCCCGGTGCGGCGGCAACTCGCATTGCAAGTGGGCTTCAAAGCCATCAACTGCGGGGAAGATACCGATTACGCCGTGCGGCTGTTTCCGCTGCTGAAATCAGAAAGCTCAATACCTGATCCGGAAAATATTCATCAGCGCAAAACGCTGTATTTCTACCGCTTCAGCCCCGCCGGCTCGGCCACACAAGGCAAGTAACGCGGGAGCAAGCCCCATACTCTTGCGGTGCAATATCGTTGCGGCCGTCTGGCAGGTTCAATCTTGCACGCGCCAATATTCCCTGGGCTCCCAGGTAGGGTTTGCGGTTCTCGCGGCATTAGCAATTCTCGCTGTCGCTGTAAAAATCGCGGATCGCTCACGGTGCCTGCGGCACAATGTGTATGGCTTGCATATAGACCGGCGGGTGGCCGCTAAATGGTTCAAAAAGCCTTCGGGTAACATTGGCGGCAATTCGCCCGTGGCCGATGTTTTGCTGAAAGTGCCGCACTATTTCCGGTGATATCGGCAGTGGATGACTGAAATGAAAATGCAGAAGCCAAACATCAGTTCCGGCGGCAGCAGTCCACCCATGAGCCAGACGCGGCAAAATTGAAAACCGGCGCGGGGCCACCGCTAACTGCCAGGAAAGCAGAACCGAGTAACGCTGTGGGTGCTTATTGACAATGAGAACCTGCGTGTGCGGGCCGGTATGCTGGAATACATGGCGGACAAAATTTTGGGCTACGAGTGGGGCCGGTGTTCGCCACGGGTAGCAGATATCTTTGCCTATCATAATCGCTGCGAAAATGATCATCACCGCAACGGGGATATTGGCGGTGTAGCGCCAAAGGTTGATATTCCGGGACTTTTTAACCGCTAACGTCCCCAGCGTTACCGCCCCCAAAGCGGCTAACAATGTGATGGATACAACCAGATGCTGCTCTACGCGCGCATCCGCTCCGTAAGGATATTTGTGCAGCCACGCAGCGAAGAAGGTTAATACAAACGGACCCACCAGAAGTACCCATTCCGCCCGCCGCCGCTTTTTCCATAATCGCCACACGCCCAGCAAAGCCAGCGGGGCAATCAATAGCGCGATTCCCTTGGACCCGCCAAATGGATAACTCATCATGTTGGATATATGCGCGTCAATAAGCCAGAGGAACAGGGCCGGCCCGTGCGGCGGAAAAGCATTTTTCCAGAATTCCTGCATGAAGCTGTGGGTATGGTGCATTTGGCCGTGGATCACCGTCAAGTAAATGGCCGCGAAACAGCCGACGGTGATTACCGCCCAAACACTATACGCCACCTGTCGCGCCGTGCCGCGGCGTCGCCAAAGCGTCGGCAGCAACGCGGTCAGTGCCGCTCCAAGAACAAATACGCTCGGATACGAAAGCACAATAGCGACGGGCGTCAGTAGGGCGAGAAAGAGTACGGGGCGATAATCCCACGGCCTGCGAATGGCGCTTAACGCCAAGCCAATGATGCCCAATGACATCAGCAGATCCAGTGAATAGGGCTTGAAATCTGTGCCGAAGCGGTTGGTTGCCAGGGAGCACGCAATTAACGCGGTTGCCAGCAATCCCACACGCCGGCCTGCCACGCGCCGGGTAATCGGCCACGCCAGTACTACCGCCGCAATTCCGGCAACCATCGGTACGAAACGCAGAACCCACACATCGGTTCCAAAACAGGTCATGAGAAATTTACTGCCCCAGAGAAAACCGATCGGGCATACTTGCCCGTAGCGCAGCGGGCGCAATAAGCCCAGATAACCTCGATGAAGAATATTTAATCCCAGAGACGCTTCGTCATCCCACACCGGGAACCGTAGAATGTAATCGGTTAGCCGCCAGAGTATCCCAGCGGCCACGGCTGCGATCAGCCAGAATCGCCAACTATGCCAGCAGCGTGCAAATTGCCGTTTCGTGAGCATCTCATTTCCATTGCATAGCGGCACTGGACCGCAGGAAGTTTTGAGCATTTATGCTGTAACCTCTCAGTTACTCATCCTCCGCGGTCGTTACCGAGGTTCGATCATCGACTCGCGGGATATTTCTTTTCAACGTAGCGGCGTAAAGCCGTGCGCCAGTCCGTCATAATATCTATACCGTCCTTGCGCAGACGTGCATTATCCAGCACAGAATAGCCTGGGCGATGCGCGGGCGCGGCAAATTCGCTGCTGCTTACCGGCGC
>DAHXLH010000037.1:0-3661 GCA_027366115.1 Phycisphaerales bacterium | reverse complement strand
TGTTTGACCAACTCATCCACAGATGAAACCGGCAATTGTATAGGCCCATTGTTGACTGTCACACTGGTATCAAGCGCGAGATTTTTTACTTGGGATAGAACCTCCTTTACGCGGGATGGCATGGATTCCAGCAGCACCAATACCCGCACCGGTTTATTCATCGTGGACGCCTGCGCCTCGGTGCGGCTTTCCATGTGAATGGCGGTCATGGTAGCCGTGCGCTCAAGGCGATTTTGGGTGCCCGTCCAGCCATTGCTTAAGCCCACCGCATTGCGGATCGCCCCCATAAGCACCGCCTGAACCACGGTGTCGGCGTGGTTGGTAAGTTCAAAGGTAAAAATGGCGGCGGGAAGGCCTGAT
This sequence comes from Phycisphaerales bacterium, assembly GCA_027366115.1. Lineage (GTDB taxonomy): Bacteria > Planctomycetota > Phycisphaerae > WQYP01 > WQYP01 > JAMDCX01. Next base: position 3,301 of record DAHXLH010000037.1, on the reverse strand, counting down.
TTGCGGGGCTGATGCGGTATCAGCGGCGACCAGGCCGTCAGCGATACCTCAATTGGAAGAGCTGGTTCATCATAACGCAGGCGTGCAATGGGCGCACGACCCTCAAAGGTGATATTCTTCACTGGTTGGCCCGGATTTGAGGATTGCCGAATTGTTTCCAATCGCCGCGTTACGATGGGCTGCTCCGCTTGGCTGGTGCGCAGGGCGAAAAAAGTATCAGGCAAAACCAGCCGCTGTGCCCAGTTGTTAAAAATCTGCCACTCGTACATGCCGCCGTCAGCGCGAAGCTCAAACGTGCCGGCACCCATGCCCCCCAACGGAATGCCCGATGCCATCGGCGGATGAAAAACGATAATCTTGCCGTCCGGCCCGCGCAAAGGGACACCAATTTCTTCCGCATAGGCTTTGGCGGTAGCGGAAAGGGCCGGGGTGATAGCCATAGCCGTCGAGGCGGCACCGAGTACTTTAAGGAAGTTGCGTCGTGATACGTCGCGTGGTTTGACAGTAGCGTCGGAGTCCGTCATGTTATCATACACCTTTTGATGACCCCTTGGAGATCTCCGTCTGCGACCTCCGGCTGCAATTACCCGCGTAGTTATATGGCGGTATTGAAAAATGTCAAACCCGTGCGGTGTCATGAAAAGGTCATGATCACAGAGTGTCGGTGCGGCATCAACAGGATGGTTTTCAACTCATGTTTCGGGCGGACAATTGTTCCGGCCTCCAGAACCATCCCATAGAGCCTCGATTGATTACGATAAAACAACTTCTTAGATGTGTTCCCAAGAATGCCGGTTCGGTGCGATGTACTCCAGGTCATTTCCATAGCCCAATGAACATCAGGTGACGCGGGACGATCCAAATGCCATGCCAGCCGATTGGGTCGGCATATGATATTCATGGTGCCAATCCGCTTGATTGGAAAACGGACACGCATGGCATTACCCGCAAGCGGCGTGATGGAAGGTTGACCATCCATTAAAAATGGAATTCGCTTCCCGTTGGCCCCCAACGCGACCAGTCGAATTCCCGCGCGGCGGCCACGACTGGAACTCCACAGGAATCCATCGATAATCGGCAGCGCGTAAACCGCCATATCGTTGGTGTCGGCTGGCTTGCGATGGTATGGGGAAACGACTTTTTCATTGAAGAGATGAATGTCACGTATTTTGAATGTATTTCCGTGCCAGTACAAATTCGCACGATAAAATCGGGAGTTATACCATACGGTTCGATGGCCCTGATGCTTCCAATCGACTAAAGCTGTGACGGACGTGGCCGGCGTTACAGCAAACGACCGCTTGAACCAGCGGCCGGACTGCTCCAAGGTTTCCGCCTGCAATACGCCGGTGGCCGCGAGATGCGCGATTATCGGAAACTGCAGTTCTATGCCTTGCTTCATTGCCGGCCAACCGAATGAATTTTCCTGCCCGGCCTGGGCATAAGCAAAAGCCAGGCACGGTTCCCGGGCTATAACATCGAGAAACCATTGCACCCATTTTCTGGATCGCCCACCGGGCGAATAGACCGTCTCCAGCGTTATAACCCCCTGCCCGTCGCCCCCGAGACCCTCCTGATACTGGTAAATAGGGTCGCTGCCAAGCATTCGAAAAACAGGGATATTGATCTGAGCGCGTCGGTTTTGTGCCGGCATATAGGCGTTAAGGCGACTGGGATAATAGGCCTGACTCCAATAGCCGCCCCAGAGCGTGTAGCCGTCCGTGGCTGCTTGATCCTTGCAGTTGCATGAAGCCACGACACCATAGTTTTCCGCCAGATGGGACAGGGTGATTTCATCGAGGTACCACGCCCCAACGGTTGCCGGAAATTTCCCAAAAATACTTTTGAACTTGGTCATGAATACGTCGGCAAGTTTTTTGCGATCATCGGGCGAATAGCCAACAGTGAAATCTACCGCGACGTGCCAATCCCATTTCCAATTCGCAGGCCCGCGCCATGGAATTCCGGCTTGTTGCACCAAGGCTCGCGGTATTTCCAACCACGCCCCGATTTCCACCTCTTTAGCAGCGTGAGCTTTAAAAAGCTGCTGATAACGTGGATTAATTAAGGCGTCGTATTGCAGGGCAAAAGTTCCCGGCAGATTCAGATGCTGCAATAATGCAAGTTGATGCGCGGTGGCTTCATACAGAACATCTTCCGAGTTGGCGAGCCGCGGATCAGAATTACGCACAAAATTGTAAATATTAACAATACGTCGGGATTGCACGGCGGATGCGCCATGTTCTGCCGCTGCCCCAGACACATCTCGTACCGACAGAAGCGCTGCGGAGCCTGCCACCCGGGCAAGAAACCGCCGCCGATTTATTGCATCTAGGATTGCGAAGCTCATTGCACCAGTCCTGACGGCGGCCGATTTGATTTGGCACTGGCCCAGTCCTTATTGGGTTTACTGCCCATGCGGAAATACAAGTCGCCGCCGGCGAGAATATCCGCATTGGTAAACCACGCGCGGGTTAATTCGCGGCCGTTGAGTTTGGCACTTTGTATGTACATATTCTCATGCGAATTGTTCTCCGCAATGATGGTAAAGGTGGTACCTTTGGCCGGGTTATGAATCTTGGCGCGGTTAATCAGCGGACTGCCGATGATATAAACGCCGGTAACCGCATTGACCGGATAAAAGCCCAAGGCCCCCAAGGCAAAGCACGTGGAAATTTGGCCGCAATCATCATTGCCGGGAATACCGTTGGGGGTATTGTTGTAAAGGCCCAGGACTTTACGAATCCAATATTGCGTTTTCCAGGCTGCACCGGCAAAGGGATATAGATACGGAATGTGATTGCTGGGTTCATTGCCCTGGGCGTCCTGCCCCACCATGCCGCTGATGTCGGGCTGCGAATTCAGCACTATGGATGGGGCTTTAAACAGGGCATCGAGTTTGGCGACAAACGCCTGATCGCCCCCTAATAGATCAATGAGTCCCTGTACGTCCTGCATGACATTAAAGGTGGCCTGCCATGCGTCGGATTCGGTGTAATCGGCGTGATATTGCCGATCTGAAACAAACGGCGTGCGCCAGGATCCGTCTTTCAGCTTGCCGCGCATGAAACCGGTTCGAGGATCAAAAAGATTTTTATAGTTCTGCCCCAGTTTGTAAAACATTTTCGCGTCTGCATGTTTGCCCAGCAACTCCGCCATCGCCCCTACGCACCAATAGTCATAGGCAAAATCCATGGTGCGTGACACACTCTGTGCCCCGGGGGCCGATGCCACATAGCCCAAGGTACGGAACTGATGTTGCAATGCTTTGTTGTTATTGGCTGTGGCTCCCACCAAAGCG
>DAHXLH010000028.1:0-6564 GCA_027366115.1 Phycisphaerales bacterium | reverse complement strand
CATGGATTATGCGTAAGTTTATTATTTATATGCACTTACATTCTTTTACACATATCTTTTCAGTCGTGGAAATTCGGACGGTTGCATGTTTGGCAAACCTGTCGGATTGTCCAAAACTGTTAACAAACCAGTAAGGGAGTGTTCATAACACATTAAAAACTCGCTATTTATCGTACCTGAGCCAATGGGTCAGATAGCTTTTCCACCACTTATCCACAAAACTACCGACAGTTCAAATGCTGCCACCCAACGGGAGAAATACGGTGGCAGCGGTTAATGCTTCGTCTGCGGTCGGTAAATTCAGGTTATTACCGAGGGTGGCGGCCCGGTGCAACATATCGACACCACCATCGCTGAAGAGCACTTCAATATCGGGATTCCCCGACAAGCCCTGACATCGCTTTCGCACAACGTCCTCGGCACCTTTGAACGCGTTTATAACAACACAAGTGTCGGCGTGCACTCGCTCCACATTCACGCTCCCCGTTCACGACCTTGGCGTAGTTCTTCCAGAATTTCCGCGTTTGATCTCGGTTTCAGGCCGGCATCCACCGCCCGTTGTTGAATAGCTTTCAATCGTCTGCCAAGATTTGATTGCGGCTGACCATCCCACGCATCGGACGAGTTCCAATCCGGATTTGTGGCTCGATCGGCAGTTTCCGAACCGCCGGTCTCCTCCGCCCCGGTATCCCGGCGGAGGGTGCTGCGGAACGGAGACAGCGTGTACTGCACTTCAAGGCCTGCGGAATACCCCTGCGAATACAGGGCGCTGAGTGTATAGCTGGTGGGAATATTCATAAGCGACATAGCTAATCCTCGTAAACCGGATCCATAGATTGTATTGTATCCGGTTTGAGAAGCGAGAAAAATAAACGATGGCAAATTACCTTCGCCTGATCCAAGCGCTCCTCAAAGCATTTCCATGGATCGGGCAGCGAGGCCGCATCATCGGTGATCAGCACATCGGTGATCAACCCCGTGGATGCATGTGCTTCACCAGCCGCCACCTGCGCCGGATTAAGAATCTGAATTAGTCGTTGGAAGCCCTGGGAGCAAGCGGGTAACTGCAGGTGAAGCTCTCCGGATTCCGGCACCAGGCCACCGATCTGAATATTGATGGCCAGGAGCTTGAGCGTTTCCTTCGTTGGGCCGGGGAAAAAATCAATATAGCGGATGGAAAATCCCAGCGGTTGTGGGATAATCCCGGTGTCTTTTATCCACGCCGCGAGTTCTAAAATCCGCGCCTTGAAGTTGCTCCAGCCGGGATAGGGGCGCACCACACTAAGCGCCACGACATCATCGCCGGTAAGTATGGTGTAGCCTTCCCCTCGCAAGGCGTGTGTGGCACCGTGCCGCAACTGCTCCTGGGTATTACGTAGTGCAGCCGGTACCGATGCCAGAGGCAATAACTCCAACCTCGCAGCTCGGCCTGTGGCTCGCAACTTCTCAAGCGATGTCCCCAGCAAGGCCGCTCCGATGGCGGGATCGCCCGCAAAGCGCAATTCCCATGCGGCCTCAAGCAGCGGATCTTTTTTAAGCCGCATGGGAATTCGTAAGTCTGCCGCGTGATTTATGAATGATCCTTAGTTATAGTAACACGGCATTATACCTCGCCGGAGGTACGGCGTCAGCAGCCTGAAAGCCTGAAAGTATCACAAGTTCCAGCCGCCCGGAATGCGGCATTGCCGTGTGGCTGATGGTGGTCTCACGCATTGCCAACTCCGCGCACAAAGCGCAGGGCGAAATCTGCCCAGCGTTTTAGCTCTCCGTCGCTGGGGCTGGCTGGAGGATTCTCAGAGGAACCGTCGTGGATAAAAGCAGTGCAGAAGCCATTTAGCGATTCTAAATCCCGCAGAAGTCCGCTCATGCCGGCAAGCGGGGACGGGGGCTTTGCGTTTCGAATTACGCCAATCATTTTTCCAAGTGTATCGGCATTATTCAGCAATTTTCGGAATCTGTGCCGCAGGTTGGCCTCAGTTAGCGGCCGGATCGCGCGTGCGACTTCCAGGCGATCCCCATTTCCCTCCCGCCCCCAGGACGTTCCATGTTCCGCACACCAGTCCCCATCATGTCCGCAGGCGAGGCTTATCCTCCTGGAGCTTATCCCGGCTGCGCCGGGACGCCTCCGCGTGACATCCTGGTTTCATCACCACCGCACCGAAACACGAAATCGCCCAACTCGTTTATAATCTCTACAACCTGACCCCGGAGGAAATCGCGATTTTCGATGGGGCAGCAGCGCGCAAGAGCAGCGGAGCTAAAGGCCCGAGGAGAAAATGATGCAACTGGACCACGCGCACGATAAGGTTTTTTGTAATTCCCCAAATTTAAAATGGCATATAACACGGACCACGCTACGGTCGCCCGAGGGGCACCCGGAAAAAAAGGAGCTAACATGTTAGCACTATGGCAGATTGACAGTTTGGACATCCGCCGCCTCCAAAGCGATGATAAGACTTTCACCTCATTTCTGAACGCTCCCTTGTATGTCACCGCCGCATTGCATTGTATCTCGGATTCCGATGTTCGCACGAACCTCCGAACGACTATTCCCGGCGGTGGGGTCGACGCCGCCCTCGCCGAAGCCGTTCTCACTCCCCACGCCGCCCCCGGCGGCAAAGCTGAATCAACCGCAAAAAGCATCCTCGCCCGCGGCCAGCCGCTGCTTACGCTCGCCGACGAATGCAACGCCCACTTAGTTCAGGCTGGGGCGGAAGTGCACGAATTGGGTCGCGTAAAGTTGCTATTATCGCGCGGGTCTGGCGATTTAGATAAGGGGGCGAAAACCGTCGGTCAAGATGAAAGGATGATTAGCACATGATGCGGCCGAAGGCTATGCGACATTGGCTAGGCCAGATCGGCTGGTGGGCCTGGTTCCTTATGGCCGCGACTGCGGTATTCTCCGCCGCGTTGACGCTAGTGCTTGCAGAAGCGGTTTTGGAACGGCTGGTTGCGGCCGGTGGCGTTTGGGGTGTCGTGCCCTTTGTCGTCGCGGTCGCGGTTATTATTGCTGGTGTATTTGCTTTGCTGAGGGGCGGTTTCGGACGCGGTTCGCTCTTGGGGAGTCGGTTCGGTGTCCCACCGACTTGGCTTTCGGCTGTCCTTGCTGTGTTGATATTCTGGGAGTGGCCGTGGTCATCTGGGCCGTCACCACATCACCCTGTCGATTTAATTTTTATATCGATTCTCCAACCGGCTGACGCCGTTTTTACACATGGTTGGGCCTGGCTGTGGGGATCGGTGATTTCATGTGGAGTTGCCTCGGCGATATGGCAGGCCGTGCTGCCCAGATTACTGGCACACTACGGCGAGCGTCTGCGCGTAGTGGGCTGGCTGGGTAGGGAGCTTACGCCGTTACCGGTAGATGACGCGTCTCCGCGAGCTGGTGCCATGCGGTGCCAGCAGCAGGAAGCTATGGAAGCAATCTTTCAAGGTATCCGCCGCGAGGCGAACGACGCCGGTGCGACAGTCCCAATCGCAGATGCATCTCGTGCAACAGCTCGGGGCTGCGCGAATGGGCAGAACACGGATGTTGCCGCGAATGTGAGCGACTCCCCGATGCTGCCACAAAGCGGGCCCACCGGCGACGAAATAGTCCGCTGGCTCCAAGGGAACGACGAACCGCTACGGCCTGGCGAACGCGACTTGCTCCGCGTCACCCCATCACCACGGCGTGTTCTGGCGAGCCTCCGCCCCACGCACCAGTACGGTAATGCCAGAACCTTGGCCGTGATCGGCCAACGTGGCGGGGGCAAATCATCCCTGTTGAGGCTGACGGGAAGATTACCAGAAGCCAAAAGCGAAGTCGAGCTGCGATTCGTGTACCTGTCTCTTTGGGAGTATCAAAATGCCCAGGCAGCGATGCAAGCCGCGATAAAAGATGTTTTACGCGTGGTTCGTGACCGGATAGATATTCTTCCATTTACTGGTGCGGCTGGTGCCTTCGCCCGTGCGATGGCCGGGGAGGGGCGTTACCACTGGCTTTCCGAAGCCTTAGGATTGCGCACATCGAGTGAGGAACTTTTTGGTGCGCTATCGGCAATACTCTTGGTCAATAACCTGCGCGTGATCATCTGCATTGAAGATGATGATCGACTGGCGGATGCGTCCCAAAAAAAGTTATTTGTGAATCTTATCACCGGCAGCATTGATTTTATTCGTCAATTCCCTGCTTTTGGTTATGCGCTTTGCGTCAAAAGCAACGACTGGACCGAACTGCATCGCGCTGCACTCAATAAGGTGGAACCCTCTGAGCAGCGACGCGAGCGGTCGGCGAAAATAGGGCAAGCGCTGGAGGAGTTGGCGGCGCCGGGCCAACAGCGTGAAACCGTCGCCGGTTCCGCCAGCGAACCGCAGGTGCAATCGGACCAGGCGCACCAAACCCCGCCACGCACAACGCCATCCGCCGATGAAGGCAAGTCCGGGTCCAAACCGCCGGAAAATTCGGTCAAGTCACAGATTCTTAAAGATATCGAAGTACAACGCCGCGCAGCGACGGCGGCAGCAAAGAGGCTTCTCGACAGCTTTGACACGAGCCGCCTTTGCCGCGAGGAGTTGGTCATCCTGCCGCTGGCGCCCGAGCAGTGGAAGCCGTTGCTCGAGCGAGTGCGGGAGCGGATGTTCCAGTCGATAGAACAGGACCCCAGGGCAGGTTGTCTTGGCCTGGTTGCGTGCTACGCGGACGGGCAGCAAAATGCAGGGCAAACGTATGCTGGTGGCCGACAACTGGTGTGGAACGCATTGATTGAAAAACTTACGTCCGCACCCTTCACCATGGGACGCCCTATGCCGGAGTTCGGCCTTGCCAACGCGGAGCCGGCCGGTTTTTCTTTTACGCCGCGCTCATTGCGCCGGGGCCTTGGTGACGCATGGCGCAAGTGGTTGGCCATCAAGCCGATTCTCGGCAACAAGATCGTTGTCGATCCGGACAGCGTGCTGATAGCGTGTCTCGTCCGCGCCTGCCGACCCGATGTTTGGAATATCCTCATCCGAGACGAATCGTTATTGTTGGGAGGCGATTGGCCGACCACAAATTATCTGGTCCAACACGTGATTAATCGTCAGGACGTCGCTCATGGCCAAATGGTCAGGGTCAATCAGTTCGATCAAGATCAATGGGGTTACGCGGAAGCCTTCCCACACCTTGGTTTGAGCCAGGAGATCATCAATATTATGCGAAAGTCGTGCGTAGTCCCCGATTTGTCCCGTGCCCGGATGGTCCAGGGAACGACCGTGCCTGAAATGGTGGAAGAACCTTTCCTGCCCACGGCCGTACGCGCGCATCCAAGCCATGATGTTCCGAAGATTAAGGTTGTTCGACCAGGTGGATTGATCGGTTCGCTGCCGGAGGAATCCAATCCGGGGTCAAATTGGCGTATCTTTCTGAATGCTTAAAATAGTGCCCATTGGTCGTAGTGAATTACAGATGAAATAGTATAAATATACCATATATAATACTTGAAATTTGGTTGTCATTGCGCGATTGTTGGATTAGAAAATAGAATTTTGCCTACCGCATCTATAAAGCCTAATAATAACACCGAAGAATTTCAGTCATCCACCTTCATAGAACTGGCCATGCGTTTCTCAACTCAGCCCCTTCACCCCAATTCACGGCAACATTCTGCATTCCCGATCAAACCAATGATACCCCTGCCAATTTCCCTCCGTTTACCTCCATTTCCTCCTTGTGAATAACGGCAAGTAATAAGAATTAAAGGGTTATAAATTACAAAGAGGTGGGGGAGGTAATACAGGATAATTTCGCGATCATAATTGCCAAATGCCAAATGCCAAATGCTGAATTCTAGATTCCGCATCTACTGACCAATACTGATCAATGCTGAACATGCTGATAATACTGTCTTTGTGCCTTCGTGTCGTTGTGGTAAAAAACACTCACCCGCGGCCATGCCGTCACCTCATTCTAACTCCAACTCCCAATTCCTAATTCTCTGTTTAATCTGTGCAATCTGTGCAAATCTGTGGATCAGAATCCCACTATAATCTGTAACCTGCAACCTATAACCTCATTCCCCTCTGGGCCATCGGTGATCTCTGTGGCTATCCTCCGTATCCCTCCGATACCTCTTTGTGAATTAAGCATAATCCCTCTGCCTCCCAACCAGTGGTCATCAAGATCCCCGTTACCCCTGTTGTCCAAAAATCTGTGCAATCTGGGTAATCTGTGGATCAGAACTCCACTATATTCCCCCTCGGTGCCTTCAGCGCCTCTGCGGTGAATACTGTTATTGGTCATTGTTCACTGAAACCTCCGTTCCCTCCTTGTGAATTAAACAAAATCCCCGGCCCAGCCGGGCTGTGAATACCAAATGCCAAATGCTACATGCTCAATTCAAGCTTCCGCAATTACTGCCAATACCGAATATTGATTGCATGTCTTCATGCAGCGCTGGCGACTGATTTTAATTTAATTGTTATGATACGGCCTGATTTTGAGTTTTAAGGGTTTGGGCGGAATATTATGCTTAATTCACAAAGAGGTATCGGAGGGATACGGAGGATAGCCACAGAGATCACCGATGGCCCAGAGGGGAATGAGGT
>DAHXLH010000027.1:0-6216 GCA_027366115.1 Phycisphaerales bacterium | reverse complement strand
AGGAACATCGCTTGAACAAATTGAAAAATACTGGGATGATAGGCTGGTCATTCAAGACACCTTGGACATGGAGCATTGATGCAACGTTCTGATGTAAATCGCTATCTGGCGGAGGCGATGTCCTTTTTCAAGGCCCAGAAGTTTTATCTTCCTCCTTTTGCCTTCTGGTCTCCTGAGCACTGGGAATCGCTGGGCGCGGCCACAGACTACATTCGGCAGCGCGGTCTGGGCTGGGACGTAACGGACCTGGGATCTGGAAAATTTGAACAGATCGGTCTGATTCTATTTACCCTGCGCAACGGTCTGGCCGGAGATACATCTAAACTTTTCGCCGAGAAAATCATGATGGTTCGCAAGAACCAGCGAACGCCTTTCCATTTCCACTTCCAGAAAACGGAGGACATCATTAACCGCGGTGGCGGAAAGCTGGTAATAGAACTTTACAATTCCGATCCGCAGGGAAACTTTACCCCAACCGATGTGGCGGTGCGATGTGATGGACTGGAGCGCACCGTTTCGGCCGGGGGCCGTGTGATTCTGGATCCCGGCGAGAGCATTACGCTGGTTCCGGGACTTTACCACTCATTTTATGCCGCCGATGCCCATACCATGGTGGGTGAAGTCTCAAGTGTTAACGATGACACAAAGGACAATCGCTTTTACGAGCCGTTGCCGCGATTTACCCAAATTAACGAAGATGAGCGGCCGGCATTCCTGCTGTGCAGCGATTATAAAACCTATTTGTCATGAAGGACTTCATTCGTGGAAAAAACGCTTGATCAGAAGCTCTCCGCCCTGGCCAACGACCGGTTTGGACAGCATTTTATTATTGCCGACGCCAAAGATGCGGATATGGCCCTGGGTATAGCCGCTCCCGGCCCGAATTCGGACACGGGAAAAGGAAGCTTTCCGTATCGTACACTGGATCAATACCGCCAGACCATCCGGCACGTGGTCCAGCAGGGACTGGTGGATATCATGCTTATGAGTTGCTCGACCAGTGATCAGTTGACCATACGCGAGCGGCTGTTTGATAACAGTACGATTACCCCCGCGGTTCGGGCCAATGACACGACGGATATTCATGTCTGCCGCGGAAGTTCGTATGGAAGCAACCCGTCGCAGCCGTTTGCCTCGGCACCGATTGATCATATTCAAGCGGGAAAATCACCTTGTTCCGCATCGGATCGACTGCTGGGAGCGAATTTGGGCTTATACTCGGTAACATTCAACAATCTGGCGGAACCGGATCGGCGCACCCTGGAGGCCTATCGGGATTTTCGCCTTGAGGCCGAGGGTAAGGGCTTTCGACATTTTCTGGAAGTATTTGATCCCAATGTGGCCCCGAGAACCCATAAGATACCGCCTGATCAGATGGGTGGATTTATCAATGACCATATCTGCCGGATGCTGGCGGGCGTGCCGCGAGCCTCACGACCGGTGTTTCTGAAAATTGTTTACCATGGGCCGCGCTATATGGAGGAACTCTGCCGCTATGATGAGTCCATTATTGTTGGTGTACTCGGCGGGAGTTCAGGCACAACGTATGATGCGTTTAAATTGCTTTATGACGCAAAAAAATATGGTGCCCGGGCCGCGCTATTCGGCCGGAAAATCAATCAGGCCGAGGATCAACTGTCGTTCATCGCCATGTTACGCAACATTGCCAACGGCGATATCACTCCGGAAGAAGCCGTTCGGGCCTACCATGGCAAATTAAGTGAAGCCGGGATCAAGCCGCATCGGTGCCTGGCGCACGATTTGCGGCTGACCCAGGGGGTTATGCACTATGCCGCCGGCGGCACCGCGGATTAACAGCGGACAATTGATAAACAGCGGGAAACGAAAGCTATGGCCACAACCCAATCCGTATATGATGTGCTGGGCATCGGAATTTCCGCGGTGGATGATACACTGACTGTTGAGCATTATCCGCCATCAGGAGCCAAAGTTGCGGTGCAGGCGTCATCGCGACATGGCGGAGGACTGGCGTGTACGGCCATTGCGGCAGCCGCGGTACTGGGGGGACAAACGGCGTTTCTCGCGCGTTTTGGAACCGATGAACTATCCGCGTATATTCGTTCACAGCTGTTAAAGCGCGGCGTGGATGTGTCGCATATCATTTCCGATGCTGCGGGCCAACCGTATCACAGCCGGATTATCATTGATCGCACGAGCGGCGAGCGCACCATATTTTATGACCTGAGCCGATATATCCCGGTGCGGGCCGCGGATGTTCCACAGGAGCTTCTTTCTTCCGCCCGCGTGCTGCTGGTGGATTTTCTCAATGCCCCCGGCCCGCTGGAGCTGATTCTCAAAGCGCGCCGGGCCGGCGTGCCGGTGGTGCTGGATATTGAAGGCCAATCCTCCGAAGCGACAACGGTGCTGGAGCATGTGGACCATCTCGTGGTGCCGGAGGAATTCGCGCGATGGATATCCGGCCGGCAGAATTTGCAGGCGGCCTGTGCATCGCTGGCTGAAATACCGCGTGCCGCAACAGTCGTAACCGCGGGAGCGGCGGGCTGCTGGTGGACCGATTCGCCGCAGCGTGCGCCGGCGCATCTGCCCGCATTTGCGGTCAAGGCGGTCAATACCAACGGTTGCGGCGATACGTTTCATGGCGCTTATGCTCTGGCCATAGCGCGAAACTTTTCCATTATGGAAGCGGTATATTTTGCAAGTGCCACCGCAGCGCTTAAAGCTGCCGGCTCCGGCGGCGGCTGGGATGCCTTGCCAAGCGCGGCGCAGGTTGCGGATTTTCTGCGTCAGAGACTGCATGCGGATGATCCGCTGCGCAACGTGCCTGGAAAAATTGAGCAATTAAGCTGGTGTGCTCCGTCGCATGGCCAGAAAATTGTGCAGCCGGAGCCGCCGTGCACGCACCACGCGCATCAGGAAGGCTGTGAGAAATGATAAATGTGGCATTGGTGATTGATGCCATTGGCAGTTACGGCCGCGGATTATTGCGCGGTATCGCCCGCTTCGTGCATACAAACTCCGATTGGGCGGTGCGATACGAGGAATGGACCGAGCAGGACGATCTGCCGCGCTGGCTCGCACGCGGCAAATTTCAGGGAGTGCTCTGCCGAGTTCGCAATTCCCGGCAGTTTGAGGCGTTACGCCGGCTGGGTGTTCCCATCGTTGATCTGGGCAGCCTGATATCACCTCCGGGTGTCGCGAATATTCACAGTGACCATCTGCGGATTGCGCAACTGGCGGCGGAACATCTGATCCATTGCGAGTTATCGCATTTCGCTTATTGCGGATTTGAAGGGCGGTTGTTTTCCCAACTTCGACTTGCCGCATTTCAGAAAGTTCTCGGCACGCGAAGCAGGGAACCACTGGTCTTTGATGTATCATTGCGCTCCAGCGGTTTATCAGCAAAAGCAAAGCGGGACGGGCAGGCAATATCGTACGATTCCAAACTTGGAGCCTGGCTGAACCGGCTCCCCAAGCCGGTAGGCATCATGGCCTGTAATGATATATGCGGCCGCCATATTCTGGCGGTCTGTCAGGAAATAGGCCTGCGCGTTCCCGAACAGGTTGCCGTGATCGGCGTGGACAACGATGAAGTGCTGTGTGAACTGGCCATTCCGGCGTTAAGCAGTGTTGACCCGGGAGCGGACAAAATCGGCTTTGACGCCGCCGAATTGCTTAATGACATTATCCGCGGCGCACCACTTCCTGTGGAACCTCTGCTGGTGGCACCCCGTGATGTGGTCATGCGGACTTCAACCGATATCATTGCGGCAGGCGACGAAACCGTGGTCGCAGCCATGCGGTACATCCGTAATCATGCGACGGGTACAACAACCGTTGAACAGGTATTACAGTACCTGGCGGATCAATCCATGCTGGTTTCCCGCAGCACGCTGGAACGCCGATTCAAGGCGCTGCTGGGTTTTCTTCCGCACGATGAGATTGTGCGTGTCCGGATTGATCGCATAGAAAGGCTGTTGAAAGGCACCGAGTACCCGCTCTGGCGGATAGCGGAAATCGTGGGTCTGGGTGATGAGCCGCATCTGAGTCGATTTTTCAAATTGTATAAAGGGATGGCCCCCGGTGAATTTCGCCGCCGCACGGGACTCGGGCTGGTTTGAAATCCGGCCATGCGCGCAAGCCCCAATCGATCAACCCCAAAAGCGTGAATGTCATTATTCAAGTGCCTGTGACCGCTTCTGCAACATGGATGCGATTGCTTGCGAACACCATGAAACAATAGCCAATGAGTCACACTCAACGATCAGAAGTTCACCATGGCGCGCCGGGGAGCAACGGCCAACCACCAATGATCAATGATCAACGGGCAAACTGATTTTTGGGTGCGGCGGGTATCTGCGATGGCGAATCGAATTAGCTTCCCGGGGCAGGATGGAATGGACCGCGGATAGCGCGGATGACGCGGATACGGGGGGCAAATCCCGGCGAGCCGGGAACCAATGGCCGATGATCAATGGCCAATAATGAGTGACAGATGTCCAGCGGTCCGCTGCGCGCCGGAGCGGCAGGCGGGTCCGGCAAGTGGGGATTCGTGTTCCAAAATCCAGATGCTCAATGCAAAATGCTCGGTGCTCAATGCACTTCATCCGCGCTATCCGTGCAGGAGCTTTACCCCGTGCGCGCCGGGGCGGTTGTCCACCGGCCATGTTGCTTCCATGAGGGGGGAGGACCACGGATTTCACGGGTTAAAACGGATACGGGGGGCAACTTTCAACGTACAACGAGTCCCGTCGCGCCGGGGAACAACGAGCGATGGGAAATTTGTTTTGTGAGTGCGGGGGAATATGCGATAGCGAGATGGATTGGAGTGTGGATTTGGCTGATGGTGCCGGCAACGGCAGCGTTAGAAAGCCAAGGATCAGGGCCATGAAGGCCTTGCAGAATCTGTCACAGACCCATTATTTGATGATGGGGCGGCTGGTGATGCGGCATTATCGAATTTTGGCCCGGTAATAAAAGCGAAACGGTGGGCCGCAGTCGCCGTTGAGATAAAAATCGGTCCAGCTTCCATTCTGCCGGATGTTGTCCGCCCACTTGAAATGAATTTCATTGGGCATAAAACCGGCGATCCCCAAAGCGGTTCGTGGAATGGCCATTTGCATTTGATCGCCCTTGATGCCAATACGCGCCCGCCCCACCGCCTGCCACTGATATTTCCCATTGACATTTCTTTCCACTACCGATGTGCGGCCATTGATAACACGCCGATCGATCACGTAGTTGTAGCCCATCCATGTTTTGCTGCCGGGATGCGGAATATGCAAAAACAGCAGCATCCAGGACTTATCCCGCCAGGAAGTCAGCGCTTTGCGCGTTTTCACCCAGAAATAGATATTTTTGAGATCATACGTACATTTACTGGCCACAATATCATTGCGCCCCGTGTTGTTCACATAATGCTTTGTTCCCCAGCCCGGTGAATTGCGGTGCACCGCCAGACCGACATTATTGGTAAACAGCGGTCCGATGTCTTTCCATTGCGAAAATGATCCGTTGACGGAAATCGTGGTTGGATGAACGAACGGCAAGGGTTCAACGCCCTTATAGCGCCGGATATATGAGATCATCTGATAATAATAGTTATCGCCAAATCCGCCATATAAGCCGCCTTTATCCGATCGCATCGGTTCGGCATCACGGCTGTATTCGGGGCTGTATTCATCGATGAAAATCGGAGCCCCCTTGTTCACCCAGTGCCCGGCGAAAAATTGCCGGTTAGGCTCCGGCCAGCAGCCGGCGGTCCATTCATTCCAGCCGGTAATAAACACAAACGATGGATTGACTTTCAGCACATGTTGCCATTGTTGAGAGAAACACATTCCGCTGCCCGGGTGCTGGGAATCCAGAGGTGGTTCATGGCCGTTCAAATAGCTCCGTCCCGTGGTGGTATTGGCCCATCCGGCAACACAGGCAGGCATTTCCTCCGGAATGTGCGGATTGATATGCCATGAATAAAGCCAAGGATCAGATCCGGTATTATCCCACCCCCACCTGTTTTTTCCGCCCGTCCAGGCCCAGCAATATCGCAACGTAAAGAAGTGCCGAATGGCGGCCGGAAGCTTGCGCATATTGCCATGAATGAGCATCAGCGGTTTTCCGTCCCAGTAGAACCAGAGCTTTTTGGCCAAGCCGGTTTTATATATGTTCTTGTAATCGGCATTCCAGGCACCCTGCCCCGCAAAACAGGCGAAATCCGGCACCGCATTACCCAGCGCC
>DAHXLH010000015.1:0-3103 GCA_027366115.1 Phycisphaerales bacterium | reverse complement strand
GTGAAGATTCATGTTCCAAGTTCCAGATGCTCAATGCCAAATGCTCGGTGCTCAATGCACTTCATCGGCGCTATCCGTGCAGGAGCTTTACCCCGTGCGCGCCGGGGCGAGGCGTCAAATGCTCAGTTCCAGATTCCAGATTCGAGGTTCCAGGTCCCAGGTTCCGTGTCTACTGATCAATACTGAATCTACTGACCCATACTGCACATACTGACCAGTTACTGTAATTGTGCCGTTGTGGTGAAAACTCACCAACGATTTCCGCCGCGAATATGGGTATTTTCGGCTTACTTCATGCGTAGGGGCGAGAAATCATTGTGCCGCCAATATCTTACAAAATTACGGAAAGCCAACGGGACATCAGGCCGAGGCACTGGTGGCTGGATCGTATCGAAGCACCACGTCAAAAACTTTTCCATTATGGCGCGTGGCGATGATTTCCTCTTTGATCATGCAGAGCTTGACGGCATCGACTTTAAATGCCGCGTTAAAATTGCTTTCCAGCGCTCTTCCCATGCCTTCAAAAATAAGCAGGTCGGCATCCACAGCCTGCTGATTACATGCCGGCGAGATATATCGCAAATCAATCAGGGGCGTACCGCCACCGGAACTCTCAGCGGTGATTTTGCCGCTGTCGAGCAGATACTTAAGCGTGGAATCAAGCTGGGCGAGTCGCGGCAAAAGTTCGCGCGTTTCCGCGATTGTCATGTCATTAAGCGATGCGGATTCATTGGCCAGAATACACACCTGCGTGCCGCGCCGGGCCAGAAACCGGGCCAGGGGCATCATACCGAGAATAAAATCGCTGCCGGCATTGTCCACAAACAGCAACGCTTTGCGGTAGGCCGGAGCCTGCAGAAGCCGCCGGGAAAATGCGTCAAGCTGATCAACCAGCCAGGGCCGCTTGCCATCCAGCGCGGAGCGGACCTTAAAAAAGTCCGGTGATTCAAGGGCGTACAGTTTGGTGGTGGCGGTGGCCCCAAGATCAAAGATATTTCCGGCGAAAGCTCCTTCCACCAGTACCCGCAAGGCCTGGGCCGCATCAGTGTAACCGTCGATTTCCGCAATCACCCGCGGATACAGCGGCAGCATGGCCTGATTCTCCCGTTGTTTGGTCAGCAGAAAGGGATCTGGAATGTGGTGGCGGGACAGGCAGCGCTGTCGCAGCACGCCGAGCATCTGCAGGTCCAGCTCTCCATACTTATCCGGCTGCAGCGCCAGAGCGGCCATTTCCGCGGCGAGATCGGCACGGGCGGCGGAGATATTGGCCGCCGCGGACGGGCCATAAACCGATAAAGCCAGACTGGCGATGGTGTCAAAATGTTCAACAAAATGCTTAAGCCAATAGCCGCGAAATTCAGCATCTTGCAGCATGTTCTGCGTGCAGGGACGGTAGGCGGCGGGGTTGGCAAGCAAAGTAAACATGGGCATAGGATTTAATCTCCGGCGGGGGCATTAAGCAAAACGGTTGCCGGCAGCACATCAACGCGGCGGGCCTCGGGAATAATATGGCGGACCACCGATGCGCCGGCAACGCGGTAAGCGGAAAAGCCGTGGCCGAAGTTCATCCCCAGCAGCGTGCCATGCGGTGAAAGCCAGAACTTATAAAGTGGCATATCCATCCACAATACGCGCAGCACACGCACGGGCTGATTGGCACCGGCAAAATTGATGTCCTGCTGCCGGCTGCTGATCAACGCGCAACCCAGGCGGGTTTCTAAAGTCTGTAAAGCCAAATCGGTTACCGGCAGCACAAGCTTGCGTTGAGGCGGCATAGCCGAGGCCATGATGGCCAGTAACGGCAGCGGAACTGCATTGGAGGCAGATGGACCGGTGCGGGTTGAGGCGGGCTGGCTTTTGGCTTTTGCGGAAAATGTTTCGATGGAATCACCCGCGGTTCGACCGTTGAGGACCCCCTGAGCCGACCAGCGGGTAAAGGATCGCATGCGAATAGCCGGGCGTCGTTGGTAATCACCAGGATCAAATGCAATGCGCCAGGCCATGGCCGGCAGCGGCCCGCCGGAGACCGATTCCTGATTCCAGAGAAGCTTCCATGTCGGCCCGCGATGGGACACCTGCAGATGAATGGCACCAACCACGAACTGATGGTAGAAAACAAGCATCCAGGTATCGTGGCCCACGGCTTGTTGTCCGTGCGGCTGAAGGGTTTGCACGCGGGACCAGTCAAGTTTCAGTTTATTTCGTGGCGTGGCCGGTGGATTCAGCGGTGCCGCCGCACCTGCCCGCACGTTGATAAATCCTATGTGTTCCAGGGCGGTAAGAGCTGGCGCGGCGGTTAGAAACTGTTGTGGTGCCAGAGAACGAACCGCAATGATGGAAACAGGCTGTTTGGAATCCGCGCGGGCCGCGACGCAGGCTTTTAATGCCGCCGCGCCGGTCATGCGGGTGCCGGCGATGTGCGTGATGATATCTCCGGGCAGCAAGCCAATGCGGACAAGTTTTTCAGGTAATTGGACACTGGTTATCAGCAGGCCATTGGCCGCTGGACGGCGCATGGAGTCAAGCACATGCTGGTAAGCGTGCGCCAGGCTTTTAGCAACAGAAGCCGCCTGCACAGACGGGACGGCAGCCCACGCCGTGAGCACCAAGGCTAAGACTGATGCACGGGATAATACAGAGCGATTAGCGCAGATCATTGGTCAGCGGCTTTTCAAATTGGATCAGCAGGTCCGTGTGCATGGCATCCCAGCGCGTGCCGACAATATCATATTCCAGCAGCACGGTCAGGTGCATCATGGCGCGGTGGCGATTTAAGATCTCCAGTCGGGCAAACTCGTAGTTGTGGTTTTTAGCCCATTCCAACTGGGATTCCAGCAATTGGCGTCCAATGCTCTTGCGGCGAAAATCGCCATGGACTCCCAAAAGCCAGGTGTAAAAAACCAGCGGCTTTAATTCAAAGCCAACGCAGAAGCCCACGGGGCGGTTATCCAGCGAAGCCAGCATGGCCAGCACGTTATAACGGCCCTGAAAGCGACGGCGAAAATAATTTTCATTTTCCGGTGGCCGAAATACCTGATTATATAATTCGACGATTACGGGTAACTGCGATTCTGTAACAACTGTGATATCTGCCTGCGTCATA
>DAHXLH010000013.1:0-9335 GCA_027366115.1 Phycisphaerales bacterium | reverse complement strand
TGCACATCGTAGCGTAGCGGGTTTATCAGCGTAATATCCTGCACTGCCTTGGGCATGTTGGATATCGGCGTTGCCAGACCGGACAACAGGGCGCAGGGCATCACCAGCACAAATGTGCCCAACAAGGCCTGCTGCATGGTGGAGGATATGGAAGATACCAGCAACCCCAAGCCGGCGGCCGCGAAAATAAAAATCACAAAAATAAGGATGATGGCCGCGGCGGTTCCGTAATACGGAACTTGAAACCAATACCGCACAATAAAAAAAATAACGGCCGACTGCCCCAGTCCCACCAGAATAGGCGGAATGCTTTTTCCCGCCATGATTTCCAAGGGGGTAAAGGGTGTCACCAGCAGTTGGTCAAAGGTACCCTGTTCGCGCTCGCGGGCCACGGACATGGCGGTCAGAATCATCACCGCCAGCATGGTGATCAGTCCGATCATCGCCGGGACAATCTGCCAGCGGGAAAGCAAATCCGGATTAAACCAGGAGCGTATATGCAACACCGCCGGCGGAGGCGCGCCGCCGGAATGGATCGAGAGAAAATCGGCGTTAAATTCATTGAGAATCTCGTTGAGATAGCCAATAGCCAGAGCGGCGGTATTGGAATTACGGCCATCGGCGATCACCTGCAGTTGGGCCGTCCGGCCGATCGACAGATCACGTTGAAAATGCTGTGGAATCTGGATAATCAGCAGGGTCCTTCGGGAATCCAGTATGGGACGGGCCTGCTGAATATTTCCCACCGCGGCCACGCAGGTAAAAATACCCGATCCGTTCATCCGGCTGATGAAGCGTGCGGATTCACTGGAGTGGCTCTGATCTACCAGTACATACGGGACGTGGTTGAGATCAAAGGTGCCGGCATACCCAAAGATAATCATCTGCAATATCGGCGGCCCCAGCACGACAAACCTGCTGCGCGGGTCTTTGAATATGGCGATGAGTTCCTTGCGGATCAGGGCCAGAATGCGAAATAATATGTTCATATCATACCAGCCGTTTCACCGTCAGCCGCCGGGTCAAACCCATAAAAATAAGGGCCATCACTACCAATACCGCGGTGTTTGGCAGTATCACGCTCCAGATATCGCCGGCCAGAAATAATGTTTGCAGCAGTGCCACAAAATAACGCGCCGGCAACAGATAAGTGATAACCTGAATGGCCGGCGGCATGCTGCGAATATCAAATATAAAGCCCGAAAGCATCATCGCGGGTAAAAAGGTCAACAGCAATGCCGCCTGACTGGCGATGAATTGATTTTTTGTGCGGGTGGAAATAAGCAGCCCCATTCCCAGCGCCACCAGCAGATACAGCGCCGAGACCAGAATTAAGACGGGTAATGATCCACGAATCGGCACGTGAAATAATAGATGGGCCGCCGTTACCGCAACGGCCAACCCGATCATACCCAGGCAAAAATAGGGAATGATTTTGCTGATGACAATTTCTCCCGGTTGTACGGGGGTGGCAAACAGGGATTCGAAGGTTCCGCGTTCCCATTCCCGGGCCACCACCAGGGCGGTCATCAGTGCGCCGATCAACGTCATAATCAGCACCAGCAAGCCCGGCACCAGAAAATAGCGGCTGTCCATGCTGCGATTAAACCACATCTGCTGTTGAATGGTCACCGGCTGGTAATAATGTTCCCCATGGGTAAGTTCTCGTTGGGCCAGCCAGATCGCGATAACGCCGCTGGCGTAATTCTCGATGAGCCGTGCACGGTTGGCATCGATGCTGTTGGTGGTGAACTGGATATTGGCCCGGCTCGTCCGGAGGTTGCGGGAAAAGTTGTGCCGCAGTCGCACGATGCCATCGACCGTTCCCGCCGTCAATAAGCTATTGGCCTGAACCATGGAATTCACCGCCTGTGGCGTAAAGTAGCGCGATCCGGCAAAGGCACCGAATACCGACTGCGCCGCGGGCGAATGGTCCTCCATGACTATCGCCACTGGAACGTGATGGGCGTCTAATGACAGGCCATAGCCGAACAGCAAAATCAGCAGTAGTGGCAATACAACGCCTAACGCGAAGCTGCTGGGATCGCGTATCATTTGTCGCGTTTCCTTTCGGCTCATGGCGATAATCCGTCTGATTTTTCTATATTTGGCCTTGCGGTTCATGCGGCGGCGCTCGCTTTCCCAGCGGCTTTTTGTTCTTCCATTACCACATGAATAAACGCATCTTCTATGGTCGGTTCAGGTTTGTCCGGCGCAGCGCCGAGCTTGCGGATTTCCGCAGGGGTTCCGCCGGCCAGCACGCGCCCATTCATCATGATGACCATGCGATCGCAGTATTCCGCCTCTTCCATAAAATGCGTTGTGACCACCACGGTAACGCCTTGAGCCGCCATGGCGGTAATGCGTTGCCAGAATTCCCGTCGCGCCAAAGGATCAACGCCGGATGTCGGTTCATCAAGGAAAAGTATCGTCGGCTCATGCAGCAGAGCACAGGCCATGGCCAAGCGCCGCTTAAAACCATCCGGAATGCCGCCGGTTATATTGGAAAGCAGATGTGCCAGATCAAATTCCTTAAGGGCCCACGCCAAGCGTTGCTTCCGGCGACTGCCGCGCAAACCATAGGCACTGGCAAAAAAAGCCAGATTTTCCTGTACGCTCAATTGGCTGTATAGCGAAAATTTCTGCGCCACATACCCCACGGCCTGCCGCGCCGATGCCCGTGCATGGCGTAAGTCATATCTGGCGACGCGCAGGGTTCCGGAAGTTAGCGGCAGCAGACCGCATAACATACGGAAGGTCGTGCTTTTCCCCGCGCCATTGGGACCCAGTAAGCCAAAAATCTCTCCCTTTCGTATGGCAAAATTGACATGATTCACCGCTACAAATTCTCCAAATCGTCGGACTAGATCATGCACCTGCACCACGGGTTCAGCAGATTGAGCGACCGCGGCCTGCGCCGGCACCGGGGGCTGGGGTGGCACGGAGGGTGTTGCGGCGGGAGCACTGACGTCAACCGTCGCCTGTCCCGGCTTGTTCGAAGTGCCTTTTGATGATGGTGCCCCCGACTCTACGGCCTGCCGCAGCAACACCATAAAGCCGTCCGCTAATTGCGGTTTAATCTTAATGGCGTTCGCCGCTTCCGGGATTTCCGCAGTACCCGCCGCATCCGCTTTGAGCACCATCCGCACGCCTCCGCCTTCCGGGACGGCGTCGGCAACATCCGGGGAACTTAACAGTGTGGCCACCAGTTGGCGGGGTTTAATTTCCGGCGGTGTGGCGATGCGAAATGTGCGCCCGTTCGCATGGTCCGCGACATCCTGCGGGGAACCCTCCGCAAGTATGGTTCCCTGGTACAGCACCACGGCATGGTTGCAAAATTCGGCTTCTTCCAGATAGGGTGTACTGACCAGCAGCGTCAGTGATCGGGTTTTCACCAGATTCAACAGAATCGACCACAACTCCTGCCGTGATACCGGATCCACGCCGACGGTTGGTTCATCCAATATCAGAAGTTGCGGTGATTGCACCAGAGCACACGCCAGCCCCAATTTTTGCTTCATTCCGCCGGAAAGCCGGCCGGCCAGCCGCGTGGTAAAGCGCCCCAGATTGGTCATCGCAAATAATTCCGGATAGCGTGTTTTGCGATCTGCCGCCGAGACGCCATGCAGATCGGCGTATAAATCCAGATTTTCCTGTACGGTCAGATCTTCATATAAGCCGAACTTTTGCGGCATATAACTGACACCTGATTCTGCCGCGTGCGGATGCTGGACAATATTATGTCCTAAGACTGCAATGTCACCGGTATCCGCCGGCATTAACCCCATGATCAGTCGAATGAGTGTCGTTTTACCAGCGCCATCCGGTCCCACCAGCGCCACCATCAAGCCCCGGCGCACTTCCAGTGATACGCCCGCCAGAGCTGCGGTGGTGCCGCCGCGCCCATCGGGAAAAGTCTTGTGCAGGTCCCGGCACTTAATAATGAGTTCCGAGGCTGGTGCGGCGGAATCCATTTATGGCCTCGTTTCACTGGTCTGTGTCGCGGCGGATTTGACGGGAATATTTACCGTGGCCGGCATTCCCAACCGCAGTTGGTCATGCGGATCCTTTACATAGACCCGAACTTCATACACCAGGCTGGTGCGCAACTGCGTGGTTTCTACAGATTTTGGGGTAAATTCCGCTATCGGTGAAATGAAACCCACCCATCCCGCAAATTTCTTGTGGGGAAAACTGTCTACAGTAATCCACGCCTTGGAACCGCTATGAATGTATCCCAAATCCGTTTCTGGAACATACGCCCGCACCCATTTGGGGTTCATGATGGCAATTGTATACACCGGGGTTTGCGGCGTTGCCATATCACCGGGTTCAAGAATTCGCGTGCGGATCACGCCATCGGTTGGACTGATGAGATTCGTGTCCGCCAGATATTGTTCCAACAAGGCCAACGCTGCCTGGTCGGCGTGTAACTTCGCTTCGGCTTCAGCAATGTCTTCAACGCGGGGGCCCAGCACCGCAAGCCGCAATGTTTCGCGCGCGGCCATGGCTTTCTGATTGTCCACCGTCCACAACGCCTTGGCATCATCATATTGAATTTGCGTCGTATCGCCGGTTGACAGCAGCTTTTTATAGCGACTCACATTGACCAGATCATTGGCGGCCTGTGCCTGGGCGGCGGCATAAAGTGCCCGATCCTGCGCTATTTCCTGCGGTCGGCTCCCGTTCTTCAGCCGCAGCCACACTTGCTTTTGTGCCGCCAGAACAGCTTTGGCTTGCGCTGCTTCATGCACCAGCCAATCGGTATCCAGCGTGGCGGTGAGTTGGCCCTTTTTTACCGCATCCCCCTCATGCACCAGTTCCCGCGTAATGCGCCCGGATTCCTTAAACGCCAGTTGAACATCCCGCTCATCCATGTTGCCATAAAGACGTATGCTGGTAATGGGGCCATGCTTTTGACTTTGCTTCCACCGATAAAATCCATAAGCTGCGCCGGCCAGCACCAGTAGTATCACCACGATCCGAATGACCACACGCTTCATCAGCACGGCCTTTCACGTCAGAGAGAACCTTTATGCCGCAAAATTCTATTATCCGTGAATTTTGCCACATATCCGGCAGCTTAAATTTAACCATCCACCCGGGACAGATTTTACCGCGTTGCCGGCGTACCAGCCATTAAGTTAAATGACGACTACGGAGGCGTTGAAACATAATCTGTCTGCGGATCATTGAACACCGGCGTATTTTTTCGCCGGGGACGCCGGATTGCCGGTAACGCACAGTTGCCGCAGGCCCTCCAACCCGACCGGTTTATTGGCGAGCCACGGAATCACGATCACACGCTCGGTGCGCTGGGCCACCATCTTCAGTTTGTCAAACTCCGCGTTGGCGCGGGCGGCCAGCAAGCCGTCTGCAGGCCGGGCCGCCAGCAGACTGCTGTTAATTACCCAAGCCAAGGGATGAATGCCGGCGCGTTGCAAATCCTCTTGTAACTCGCTGGCTTCAAGAATAGGTGTTGTTTCAGGCAACGTCACCAGCACGGTGCGGGTGTAATTTGGATTCTGTAATTTCATTAGCGCTGTGTTCACGCGCATTTGAGCCTTTCCGGTTAAATTACGCATCACATCCCGATGGTAGGATCCGGTGGCATCCAACAGCAGTAGAGAATGCCCGGTCGGTGCGGTATCAATAATGACAAATTTCCCCTCCGCTTCATCCAGTCGCTGGGCAAATGCATGAAATACCGCAACTTCTTCTGTGCAGGGGGACCGCAAATCTTCTTCCAGCAACGCCTTGCCTTGTTCGTCCAGATCCTTGCCGCGCAGGGCCATGACCATCGTGCGATATTGGGCGGTTTCCCTTTCCGGATCAATCCGGCTTAGCGTTAACCGGCCCTCGGTGCCGCCTACTGTCTGCTCGATATGGGCGGCTGGATCAGTAGTGGTCAAATGGATCTGGTGCCCGCGATCCGCCAGCGCTACCGCTATCGCCGCGGCGACCGTCGTTTTTCCAACCCCGCCTTTGCCTAAAACCAGCACTGCTCCGTGCCCTGCGGCTGCAATCTCATCCACCAGTTCGCCCAGACCGGGGTAAGACGGCATTTCCTCCGCCGGTGCGGGAGCCGCAGACGCAGCGGAACCCTGACCCGCCAGCGCCCGCAATGCTGCAACGCCCACGAGATTAAATGACCGCAGCGGAACTTCAGATTGCGGCAATTGCCGCAAATGCTCAGACATGCCGGACAGCGATTCCCGACAACGCCGCTCCATAGCCGCAGCCAAGGAGTCGCTGGTGTCCGCAGCCTTAAATACGCCATTGATAATCAGTCGCTGATTCGTCATGCCCAGCGACGCCAAATCGCGGCTGGTCCGGTCGGCTTCCGCCAACGCTAGACGATCGGGTCGACTGACCAGTACCAAGGTGGTGCGCCCGGCATCATGTAGCATATTCACGGCCTGAGCATACTGCTTCCGCTGTGACTGCAACGCCGATACCGGCCCCATACAGGATGCGCCATGTTGGTTGCCCTCAAAGAAATCGGTCCATGCGGACGGCAAACTAAGCAAACGCAACGTGTGCCCTGTGGGTGCGGTATCAAAAATGACGTGATCAAAATTCTCTGCCGTGGCCGGGTCCGTCAACAGGCCCGTGAACTGGTCAAACGCGGCAATTTCCGTCGTGCATGAACCGGAAAGCTCCTCGAGCATACTTTTGATGGCTTCTTCCGGCAGGATGCCGCGCATCGGTGCAACGGCGCGCTGACGATAGGCTTCGGCGGCAGCCTGCGGACGAATATTAATAGCTGAAAGCCGCGGCACCGAGGAAATTGGCGTCGGTGTATTTTCACCAATGTCCGTTTGAAATACATGCTGAACATTGGATGCCGGATCGGTACTGATCAAAAGCACTCGTTGGCCCTGATCCGCCAACGCGACGGCGGTAGCGCAGGCCAAAGATGTCTTGCCCACGCCTCCTTTACCGGTGAAAAACATATAACGTGTAGGCTTGGGGATCCAGGGAATCGTTCCCATGGCTTTACGCATACCGGTGAAAATCTGTTCCAGTGTGGGTTGTTTGGGCGTTTCCATAATTGCAATCCCTTTTAAAAGAATAATCCTGATAACCTGCGCAACGCCTATCAGCCGCCGCAACAGGAACTTTTACTTCTGGTATTGATTTCAACTGGGACGGCAGCGGCGTTGGAACCGCAGCAGGCGGATGATGTAACCTCCACTCCAGCCATTGCCGCCAAATCAGTGCGACTGGGATAACGCCCCTGGCTGGCCAGCACACCATTGACCACAATCGCCGGCAGGGCCTTGGTGCCGGAACTGGTCAGTAAGTCTTTAATTGCCGTCTGACGTGCGAATTCCGCCGGCTGATGGGCGAGATTATAGCGCCGAACATCCACATGCTGACTTTTCAGCCAATCCAAGTCCGCGGCAAAATGGACCAGTTTTGGATCCACCTCGGGGCCGCAGACGCCGGTCGAACAGCACATCGCCGGATCAAATACCTCAAATACCATTGCCATGAAAGACTCCTTTTAAGAAAACATTTTGATTACTCCCGGTGATGCGCAGGCTAATCTTATGTGCGAATCCTCTGCATCACACATTTCTCATTATATATGCCTCGGCGTATGTATTCAAGCGGGGGTTAGTTTATGCCCCTCGTGCTAAGGAAAATCGTATCCGTTCACGAACGTACTGAGGGCAAAATGATATGGAAGTATGTCAATAAGTATGTTAATATGGTGTTCATATTTGGGGATTTGCGCTGGCTGTGCACCTGTGATACAACTTCCCTCTGGTACGCGAGGCCTCGCGGTTGGTTGAGTTTTGGCTATATTGAGGTGCCTGGGCCGGTTGCCCGGTAGGCCGGAATCGTGCTGTGCTGCGATGGCGGGATAACATGCTGCGCGGAAACCGGCAAATAGGTGATCGAAAGGGCGAAGGAAGGCTGTTTTTTAACAATGGATGGCAAAACCCCGCCCGTGGCCACGGATGCTGCGTAAAAAAAATGCTTTGTCATATTGGACTTGCTATATATGATTTTACCCTGCGGACGTGCTTGAGGAAACGCTCCCTTCCTTGGCAATTAGCCGGGTTACAACTACAATCCCAATACATTGCCGGAGGTCTATATGCCGCAGGAAGTCTCCTCTTTATCTCCGCTGGCTGGTAACACCAATCCGTTGTATGACGCTTCAGAGTCCACCGCCGGCATGACGGTAACGCGCGGACTGTTGCTGGTCGTGGTATGGATTATTCTGGGCGCTGCGATTATTTCTGCGCTCATTGTGTTTGCGGCAGCACGGCACAACGGCGTTCCCGGCCCCATGGCACTGGTAGTGCCCCTGGGCATAATCGGGGGAGCCTTGTTGACAGTTCTGATTTACTTGGCACTGGCGGTTATTATCCGAGGGCAGCTTTTGCTGATTAAACACTCCCGCTTTCTGGCCCGCATCGCACAGGAGCAGGTGCAGATTTCCGCCAATATGGAGCGCCACCTGCTGCATTTACGTTCCGCGGTGGACCAGATTATGTCCACAGCGTCCGGCACTCCGCCGACCGCACCGGCCGCACCAATCCAAAGGGTGCCGGCAAACGCACAGCCACCAGGACCTGATGGATTAACTGCCTCACCGTCCGAGTCGCCCGATGCCTCTGGGCAAATTCTGGAACTTTTAACACAACTACGCGATGCCGCCTTGCTTACTGAAACTCAGCGGCAGCAATGGGCGACCGGACTGCGGGAAAAGCGAAAGGCGACGCTGGCCGCGGAAGTTCAAGCCGCCATCCAGAGCGAACAATGGAACGCCGCGCGCCACCTGATCGAAAAAATCCGGGAAAATCTTCCCGGTGACCCGCTGGGCCAGACGCTTACCGATGACTTGATCCATAAGCACAATGAAAAAGTTCAGCAGGAGTTGCAGGTGGCGCGGGAAAAGTTGCAGCACTACATGGCGATTAACGCCTGGGACCAAGTGCAGCATATTACTGATACTCTCGAAGGCCGCTACCCCAATGAGCCTGATATTCAGGAGTTGCTCAATCAGATTCGGCACGAATATCACGCATGGCAGCGGGATGCCCTGGCTATGTTGCTTGGCGACTATAAAGACTCGGTCGATCATCGCCAATGGGTTCGCGCCGGCAGTCTGGCCCAACAGATATTGGAGCGCTACCCGGAAGAAAAACTCGCCGAAAAAATCCGCGCCGATTTAACCACGTTGCGGCAAAATGCCGAAATTCAGACCCGCCATGAACTCGAAACGCAATACGCCGATCTTATCAAACGTCAGCGGCACGAAGAAGCGGTTGCCATTGCCCGTCGCGTGCTGGATGTCTATCCCGAATCCGCCACGG
>DAHXLH010000323.1:0-12420 GCA_027366115.1 Phycisphaerales bacterium | reverse complement strand
TTATTCCTCTGGTGGAGCGGATATCATCGGGCGAGAATACCCCCCAGAGCGACGGGCCTCTGAAAATTCTCCAGCCTCAGGCACCAGTGGCACCGTGGTCCGTGGAGCCTTTGCAATTCGGGCGTTTTCTCTCCGATATTTTTGATCTGTGGGTGCGCCGGGATGTGGGCAAGGTTTTTGTGCAGACCTTTGATGTGCAACTCGGTATTTGGGCGGGCTATGGCTCAGCACTATGTGTATTTGGTGAGACTTGCGGCAGAGCGTTAGCCATTGAGCATACCGGCGATCTCTATGCCTGCGATCACTTTGTTTCGCCGGAATTCAAATTGGGCAATATCAATGCCGTGCCCTTGCCGGACATGGTGGACTCACCACAACAGAAAAAATTCGGTACTGACAAGCGCGATACGCTCCCAGCTTACTGCCGGCGTTGTGATGTGCGTTTTGCCTGTAACGGGGAATGTCCGAAAAATCGTTTTATTCTCACCCCCGATGGTGAGTCTGGATTGAATTACCTCTGTGCGGGATATAAGCATTTTCTCCATCACATTGGTCCGTACATGCAAATGATGGCAACGTTGCTGCGCCATGAGCTTCCGCCGGCACAAATTATGGACATACTGGCGGCACAAGCATCGCGCGGAGACTTGCCGCATGAGGGTTCTGCCCGAAATAAAAGCTCGTAGGAAACATTTTGCTGGATGAGAGGAAAAATGATGATAGATAGGAGAGTATTTTGTCTGGCTGCAGCGAGCGCGGTGGCGGCCACAGTGTGTCCCGAGGCTGATCTGATGGCCGCGCCCCGCCCGAAATCCGCCGCGCCCGAAATCTTGATTCAGCATGCGGTTTACGGCGTTCTGGGCGATCCAAAACGCACACGCAATGTAACGGGCCTCATTAAAATATTTATAAAAAAGGGGCAGACCTCGTTTCCGGTGGTGGAAGTGGCCCAATCCGGTGACCCGGCTCCCAACATTGTCAAGGCGCTGCAGGTAAAATATTCAATTAAGGGCCAGGAATTTGTCACCACCAGCCATGATGGCGAAATATTTCACTTTCACGGCTACCTCCCGCCGTATGTTGCTGAAGGTTGGCGGAATGTGGCCTATTATCGTGAACCTGGAGTGACCATTGAAACCAGTATCTCGCGATCAGCCGTGCTTAGCGGGAAAGGCAGTAACTGCCGCCTTAACGACGGCCAGAAGTTCCGATCAGGAGGTGATTCCGGTGCGCTCTGCTGGACTTCTGATCCTTATCACGAATTACCTTGCTGGATATGGATCGGATTTTGCGGACGCCGACATATCAACCGCGTTGTGCTTTACGCCGGGGAAAGCAACTTGGAACCGGTGGAGTTTTCCGGCCAGGCATCTCAGGACGCTGGCGCAACGTTTCAGGAATTATTTCATGTGAACAATGTTCGCTTTGATCCAACCACTGGGTCTTACACTGTGGATTTTGAACCAGTCGATACAGACAATTTCCGGCTGCTTATTCTGCGTAGTGCCGCGGCGGAGACGCCGCAGTCCCATTGGGTGCAGCTTTCAGAAATTGAAGTGTATGGTGATGATGCACCGGCAATTAAAAATTCCGATATGCCGGATCGAACAGTGGCGAGCGTGGCCATGCCGGATTCCGCCCTTCATGCGGACGCATCTTCAGTGGCGCATATTCACGATAACGGGCAGATGCTGGATATTCGCACGCATTGGTACAGAATTCAACTCGATAAGAACCGTGCGCATATCGCTTTTCTGGCGTGGGATAGCTTGGGTGAAGGCAATCTTGACGTTAACTTATTGCGCGGGAATGGTGGTGCACCGCGACTTCAGCAGGTTCTCCGAAGTGTTGATACGCCCGGTAGCGCCCGATTACAGCGCGTGGGGAATGTGTTTGAATACACCCCGATATCCGTGGCTCCGGGCGTGACGTTACGGCTGGCGTTTAAGGCCGGTGCTCGGGATTTTGACATGGAACTTACCGTCGTAGCGGGTCGTAAGACTGCCATGCGGGGCGGCGTGTTTCGTTTTGATTTTGCGCCCAATCAGACCCCGACGACTTTCGTGTGCCGTCCGGAGAATGTGTTGAACTTTGTGTCCATCCCCTGTTATTTGCATGCCCCGGATTTTGGCACCGCGTTTATCACCAGTGGCAACAAAGAAACCAGTTTTTATCGATCTCCCGCGGGCATTTTCCCGGCACTCACGTATCATGTTGATATTACGCCGCAAACGCCGATAAGACCGGATCGTCTTTGTGAGATCAATGCTGGAGCCTGGCAAGACACGCTGCACTTTAGCATTGAAACCATTCGCCCTCTGGCAGGCGTGACTAAATTGGAAAGCCGTCTGCATCGGTTGCCGGCTTATGCGCTGAACATCACACAGTGGCGGCCCGATACTGGAATTATCAGCAACAGCGTCGTGAGCGTGAATTGTGGCTTATCCATGCTGTTTTATGCTGAAATGGCGGCGTTTTCACCACCGCTTAAGGCCGGCATCTCGGCCATGGAACAGGTGCGGGCTTCGCTGCATCGCTACTTCAATGGCGCTCCGGGATATTTTATGCCCGCCAGAAATGTTTATACCGCCCGCGGCGGTTGGCAAACGTCGCGCGAAACGCCGGCGTATCTGATTATTTGCGCGTGGTACGCCATACGCACGATCGGTGGAATGAAAGAGTTGGCCAAAAGTCTATATGCGCTGGAATGTATCGCCGGGGAGATCGAAGCCCTGGATACCAATGGTGACGGCCTCGCCGACCATGGCGGACTGCCGGGATCTGTCACCTCCGGCATGTGGTTCGACTGCTACAACATGCGCGGGGCCGATGCCTATTCTAATGCCGCGAACTACCGCGCATTCAATTGCCTTGCGGCGCTGGAAACCCTGGCCGGGCGTCCGATGCAGGCCGCGCATTACCAGCGCAAAGCGGATCATATTAAAAGCATTTATATGAAAGCCTTTTATAATCCAGCTACCGGTGTGCTGGCCGGCTGGCTGGACCAGAAAGGAAAATTGCACGATTACATGTTTCCCTGGGTCAACGGTTTTGCTATCTATCAGGGGCTGGTACCCGATCATGAAGCCAACGCCATTCTTGATCGGCTGTTGGCACAGATACAGAAAGATGGATTTAAATCTTACCAATTCGGACTGCCAACCAATCTGATACCCATTAGACCAGCTGATTACAAGCCCGGCACCAGCGGCTGCCCCACCAATGCCTCCGGTACTAACACCTGGCAGCATTACATGAACGGTGGAGCCTGTCCCACTTTTGTTTATTATGTCATTCAGTCTCTTTACAAACTGGGACGACGGCACGATGCGGAAAAGATATTCTGGCCGCTGGTGGCGTCATTTGAAAAAGGGACGTTTAACGCCGGGGTTCAGGCTTCAGCCCAATGGCCCCGGCGAAATCCAGTGGGCAGCGCATTTTATGTATGGAGTGGTGCCTATGCGATGGGCGAGGGATATTTACCCGAAAACTGGCAGGCGATGACCGCAGTATTTACCGGACATTATGGCATTCGACTTGATGATCAGGGATATCACCTCGAATCCTGGTCGCCGCTGAAGGGAAAAACCGTGAAGTTGGGCCTGCCATTCATGGGTCAGACCGTAGAGACGATTGAATAACGCCCGGATTGATATTCTTAATTGGTGCATAACTTTAGGAGAACACCATGCGAAGTTGTAACCCCCTCGCCACGTTTTGGATGGTATGTCTTCTGTTTCTTGTGCCAACTCTGGCGCAGGGGCAAACAGTCGGGCCGGTTCCCGGACTGGGCAGTCCCTTAAGCGGTTTACCGCTTGAGCGCACCGGTACGGCCAGACATGCCGGCAGTTGGAATCGTCTGGGCCGCAACAACGATTGCCGAACCATCGCCCCCGGACAGAAACTGGTATTGTTGAATTACCAGGGTGCCGGAATTGTCCGCCGCTTCTGGTGTACGTTTCCCAGTAACACCAAGGTGCGATGCCAACTAATCTTGCGGATGTATTGGGACGGCGAAAAGCACCCCAGCGTGCGGGTGCCGTTGGGCGCATTTTTTGGCGTCGGATTCGGAAAGCAGGTTGATTATAAATCCGCACCGTTGGAGGAGACCAGCGGCGGATATAACTGTTTCTGGCCCATGCCCTTTCATAAATCCGCATACTGGACCATTACCAACGAGACCAACAAGCCGGTACATGGCTTTTACTGGAACATCGGGTTTGATGCCTACCGGCATGTGTCCGGAAAAATGCTGGAATTCCACGCCCTTTGGCGGCAGGAGAACCCGGTGCCGCCCGGGCAGAACTATGTCATCCTCAACACCACCGGGCGCGGGCAGTATGTGGGCACCGCGCTATTCATGCAGAATCTCCAGGATCGCGGATTTGAATTTCTGGAAGGTAACGAGATGGTCTATATTGATGGTCGCAAAAAGGAAAATTATTATCAGGGGATCGGTCCCGCCAAACCGGGCCAATTCATGCCGGCCATCGAAGGTACGGGGACGGAGGATTATTTTTGCAGCGGCTGGTACTTTGATCACGGAACTTATTGGGCACCCTACCACGGCTGTCTGATAAAAGACGCCAAATTGGGCCGAGTCAGCGCCTATCGCTGGCACATTGAAGACGCCATTCCATTTAAAAAGTCCATCCGATTCACGATCCAGGTAGGGCCATGGGACAACGTGCGGGCGGCGTACGCCTCCGTCGCCTACTGGTATCAGACCCAACCGCATCCGGTGTATCCAAAGTTGCCACCGCCGGCCGACCTTTTACCAGTAAATCCTCCGCCGGTGCGAAAACTCAAACCAACGCATTAAACCAAGCGGATCGATGGGTCCCGGAAGCAACACACGCAGGGGCGGGATCGAATGTCGTATCACGGCAGGCGGCCGTTTGCGGGAGCAGTCTCCCGCTTCCTGAGATCTGATGGGTTTATGGCCGCAAAAGGGGGCCTGACTAAAAATGGCACTAATATTGATGGAAAATGGGACTTCCTTTGTGAGGCAAACCAGCTAAGCTTATTGATAGATCGATTGCCCGTAATCTGCGGGCGAAATTCTATCGCGCTGCTGAATTCGTTGCAGCGCGCAAATTACAAAAGGAGGTTGGTTATGCTGCCAATCCAAACGCATCGGATCGGGTCGGGTGAACGTCTTCGTCGGCACCGTTCGGGATTTACCCTCATTGAATTGCTGGTGGTGATATCCATCATCGCATTGCTGATCAGCCTGCTTTTACCGGCTCTTGTTCGGGCGAAGCAACTGGCACTGCAAATTCAATGCGCCTCAAATTTGCGGCAGCTCGGCGTCGCTATGCAGGAATATGGCAATGAATACGGCAACTATCCGATGACGAATGGCAATTTCTGGCCTTGGGGAGGATTCCGCTGTTCTAATAACTACGTGGCTCAATGGGGATTCTCCATGCTCTACTATGACTCCTTTGGTGTGAGCGGTGGAAACCCTCTAAAGCCCGGCGCGTACATGATCAATGTGCGGCCCGGAGTCCTTACTCCCAATGTGCCGGGTGTTGGGCTGCTGTTTTCCACGCAGCCTGGCGACATCAGCATGCCCAACCAGATATTACCAAGCTATTACGGCACGGGGAAACACAACCCTATTGGTCTATTGAAACAATGGAATTTTTATGGCGGTTATTGTTATTGGGTTGATCGGGGGACGGGGGATGCTACGAACGGCAATTGGTTTCCACAGGGATATAGCCCCGCGTATGACATGCGCCCGACTGAACGGGGAAACAATCCGAACTACTCCAGCAACAAATTCTACAACACTGATACCAATCACATGCCCGCGGAAAACATGCAGTCCAATCCCGGCGCGATTCTGGCTTCCGACATTGCGGTCATGACCGGGGTCACTGTTAATGGGCTCCAGGAGCAACCACCGTATATGGGTGTGGAGTCGGATTATGGCGTGGGTTCGGTTACATCTGCGTATCAGCCCGTGTCCAATCATGTCGATACGTCCAACAACAATTGGTTGCCGGATGGCGTGCATGACCTGTTTAATGACGGATCGGTGATATTTCATCCTATGTCGCAGGTACGCGTGCATTACTATCGCAACGGAATTAATTTTGGTTGGTAAAAGCCGTGTTCCGCCAAGAGACTGCCCGAAAGAAACATTCGGGAACGGAATAGCGTTCTTTTTATTATGATCGCACCGGTAGTCGTGCGGTATACTATTGAGATTGATCGACATGGTTCTGGCGGGCACTGCATCTGTCGGCAATCCGATATGCAACGCCCGGGCTGCGACATGGAGAATGTAATGGTGCGCGTTATTCATTTCCTGACTGCGGTCTGCATGATTGTACCGGCGTTGACACCGTCGATACGCGGCCTCTACGCCGCACAAATTGTGCTGCAGGACAGCAGCATGTTGGCGTCCTTCAGCATCCGCACGGGGGCACTCACGCGACTGGAGTATAAAACCACGCACTGGCATATCCAGCGCCACTCGGCATTCGCCGGCACTTTTCGGATGCTCGTGCCCATTAAAGGTCGGCGGGATAACTGGATTCTCGGTTCCATGCAGCATGGCGCAAACGTCCGTAAAATCAGCGCCAACACTCTTGAAATTCAATGGAAACATCTGATCAGCCAGCACGCGGGAACGCTGCCGATTACCTTTACCGCCACCGTCACGCTCAAGGGCGCAGCCTTGAAGTTCGCCGCGCGGGTGAAAAATAATTCACCCCTGGCCATTGAAACCGTTGACTATCCATGCCTCGATAATCTGCGGCCCCCAACTGCGGGAACCAACATGAGTATGCGGTCGGCCTGGTATGGCAACTTGGGAGGGACTGAAATTTATCCAAACTTCGGCAATGGCGAAGGCTATTGGGGGGTCGATTATCCGACCAAGATGATGGCCAATTCCTCCAGTTCGCTCTGGTCGCTTATCCAATGTTCGGACAATCAGGGCCTGTATCTGCAAGTCAATGATCCGAAAATCTCCTACCTCCTGGAGTATACGTTTGTAGTTAAGCCGGGCGAGGCTTCGTGGCAATCCAGCCGGATACCGCCTAACTGGAAAGTCGCCGGGATGCCCATGCACATGGAAATGCGGGCCACGCACTTTATTTACGCCGCCCCGCACAGCAGTGCGAAACTTTCGCCCGTGGTCATGCAGGGGTACCAGGGCGACTGGCACGCGGGAGCGAATATTTACAAAAAGTGGCTCGAAACATGGTTTGTTCCCCCGCAGATTCCGCATTGGGCGCGCACCGTAAATTCCTGGCAGCAATTCCAGGTCAATTCGCCGGTGGATTCACTGAACATGTCCTATAAGAATCTGGTGAAGATCGGGCGGGACTGCGCTAAATACGGCGTGAAGGCCATTCAGTTAACCGGTTGGCAGAAAGGCGGACAGGATCGGGGCAATCCGTCTCTAAGCATCGACCCCGAGTTGGGTACGTGGCAGGATTTACACCAGGCGATAACGAAAATACAGGGCATGGGCGTCAAGTGCATCATGTTCATTAAGCCGCAGTTCGCGGACATGAGTACAAAATGGTACAAAACGCAGTTGTACAAATATGATGCGGACGATCCTTTTGGCGTGCCGTACACGACAGGTGGCTTCGGCTATTTCACGCCGCCGGAACTGGCAGGCATCAGCCATCGGCCGTGGGCGGTGATGGACACCTGCGATCCGGCATATCGGGCTATAGCGGTAAAGGAATTCGACAAGGTGCTGGCGCTGGGCGCGGCGGGCGTTCTGCAGGATCAGGTGTGCGATCCTGGTGCCATGTACAGTTTCACACCGCATCATGGACATCGCATTCCCGGCTACCTGCCCCATGGGCAGATGCTCATGGGTGAAGCGTTTAATAAGGCGGCATTCAAGGTGGATCCACATTTCCTTTTCGCCGGCGAAGGGCCGGAGGACTGGTTGATGCAATATTATCCTATGATGTATATCCGTGTCGGGCCGGGCAGTGTCCCGGTAACACGATATGTTTTACCGCATGCGCCGATCATGATCGCGGCAACCGGGTTCAATGACCGGGAAACCATCAATCAGGCATTGCTGGACCGTTACATCATCAGCTACGAACCCTATTATTTTAAAGGTCGGCTGGAGGATTTTCCGCTGACCATGGCCTACGGCCGGAAGGTGGACGCCCTGCGGCGTCGCTATAAAGCATATCTGTGGAACGCCTATTTCCGCGATAATCTGGGGGCCAGTGTCAAAGCCAACGGCTGGCAGTCGTACAGCGTATTTCAACGGAAGGATGGCAAGCGGGCGGTGGTGGTGATGAACCGGGAATACCACAAGGCGATTGTCGCGCATGTGAATTTGCCGCACCACGGCAAGCTGGTGGTCGTAACACCGGAAGACCCGAATCCCAAGGCCACCAACGGAACGGTGCGGATACCGGCCAATTCGGCGGCGGTGATTCTGGAACAGTAGGTCGGAAAGTTACGTTCACGGCTGGTCCTGTGAGGTCGCGGCTTGGCCGTCCGAAGCGCGGAGTGGGGCAGAAGTGCGGCGAGTTGGTGCAACTTTTTCATTAATTCGCTACCGGCGCTTCCGGTGCAGAGCTTCATATCAAAGTCAACGGCGCTGCAATGGGACGATTCCTCCATTTTCGTGAAGGTTCACGTTTTCGGTGTCACTGTCAGCAGCCGGGAGGCATGTGCCGCCAGCGTTGTGGAAAAGCCGGCTGCGAACGTGCCTAAGTTACGATGGTGCCACAAATCTCGCACGGCGGCAGAGCCGGTAAACCCCACACTCCGCCAACGAGCGGTAACCCGCGCTGGAATGTTGGCCAAATTAAACAACGCCACCGTATAGGAACCATTGGCGTTTTTTACTCTCCAGACCTGTTGCGGGCGGGCCTGTGAAATGGGTGTGGCCACCCGCCCCGCCTGATCAATGGCTAGCACTGCTCTATTGGTGACCATCTTGTAACCCCCGGCGGTAAGGTGCTGGAGGTTCGCGCCCAGATAGATAGGCGAGCAACTGATGCACCAGAGCGTCATGGCGGATTGCCGCTCAATACGAGTTAATCCGTCGCGTTTACCATTGCCCACTTCCAGGGAATCCAGATCATTCCAGTAACCGGGGCCGGCATATTTCGCCCACGGCGGCGCATCGTGGAAACGCAGGAGGACATGCTGCCAGCTTGTCAGGTATGGCGTGCCATAGGCTTCAATATCGCTATCCAAGCGGCAGCCATTCGCGTACGTTGTCCAGAACTTCGCAAATTTGATATTCTGCCCGGCGGAAAGCTCCAGCCAGATTGGCCGTCCCGTTTTTTTCAGAGCCATCGCCCAATGCTTAATGTCGGCGCGATTGTCCACCGGATGTTTCCCACCGCGCACCGCCACCCAGTCCATCTTGATAAAATCAACACCCCAGGAGGCAAACAAGGCCGCTTCGCTTTGAATATAAGCCTGCGCGCCGGGCTTGTTGTAGTTAATGGCATAACTGCCGCGATAAACACCCTGTACCGGCTCACGATGCGGAAACGTGCTGCCCCAGCGTTTCGGATCGGCAATTTGCCGTACGCGGTAGGGTGTCCCTAAAATCCGGCAATTGGCCTTCCAGACCGGTATCTTCAGACCCGGGCTCATATAGATTCCCAATTTCAATCCCAGCGAATGCACATAAGCGGCCACCGCTTTTATTCCATGGGGAAATTCATAACGGTTGGGCATGGGCCGGCCATACTTATCAAAGGAATTGGGATGGTTTTTGCCATTGGGATAATAGCCGTTGGACCAACCCGAGTCGATATTAATATAGGTATATCCGTATTTCTTAAGCCTTGCGGCCATCACCCGCGCCTGGGCTTCAATCTTAGCCGCCGTGACATGGCGGCGCATGGAACTCCAACTGCTCCAGCCCATGTAAGGTCGCGGGGCGGGTTGGGCCTTTTGAAATGCGGCTGCGGCGCTGTAGCCGTTGGTAACGATCATTCCCGAAAGAATTGCGAGGATGATAATGACGAGGCAACCTAAGCGCTGTAAATGAATGTTCATACTCCAGTTTCCTGAATCGGTGCCACTATACGTGAAGTAGCCGGAAAGGGAAGTGTCGTTTTGCGGCAATATTTGTGCCATCCTGCCGGACGGGGAAATCCGTCTGAACGGAACCCTGAACGCCGCCGCATGGCTTAAAAACATTCCTCTCGCGGGCCATTT
This sequence comes from Phycisphaerales bacterium, assembly GCA_027366115.1. GTDB lineage: Bacteria > Planctomycetota > Phycisphaerae > WQYP01 > WQYP01 > JAMDCX01. Next base: position 2,238 of record DAHXLH010000323.1, on the reverse strand, counting down.
ATACGACGTGCGTGTGAAGCCGGGGAACACGTGTCTTTTGCGCCGTGGAAAAATAATTCTCCATGCCAGTGGTACGGTGCTGGTGCAGCCTTTATTCACCGGCCCGAGAAATAACCACAAATCTTTCGCGACGTCGGAGTAGAGCGGCCTGACCAATAACATTGCGCGTGGTTGTCTGCATCAGATGCACGGTTCGCTCTTGCGCAAGATCTGTGGCAGGACCCGTGGCGTTGGCCCCCGGCGATATCCCCGCGGATAACTTGACGCAAATCGGCACTGACATTGATGAAAAAGGGGACTTCCTTTTACGCCGCATCGGCGTCATACTCACATTGATAGAGCCACGTGTGTTTCCGCCGTAATGGTCAGGAGCAGGGAGGTAACGCGTAACATTCATTTTTCAGAGGTCATGGCGACTGGGTATGGTGTACTGGTTTTTGTGTTTTTATCAGGGCTTTCATTTATTTTTTTTGAGGAGTAAGCAACATGTTTTCATTCACATCGCAATCACGTAAAAGTATCGGAATTTTGGCCGCAGGCGCGGCGGCGCTGCTGGCAACGGGCTTGGGCCTTTCCAGCGCTACCGCCGCCAGCTTGACATGGGATCCCGGTCAAAGCGCATCGGGTGGCACCAATGGTAGTGGTAATTGGAACAGCAGCGGTACCTATTGGTATAACGGCACCACCAATCAGGCGTGGGCCAACGGGAATGGGGCGGTTTTCGGTACCGGTACCGGCGGCAGCGGAACGTATACCGTGACCGTTGGCAGCAGCGGATACAGCACATCCACTCTCAGCACCACAAGTTCCGGCAATACCTATACACTGACTGGCGGATCCATTGACACGGGCACGGCAGCTTTACTTGCTAACGGCAGCCTGACACTTCAAAATATCACCGTGACCGTAGGTAATACAGGTAATGCCAATTCCAGTCCTACAGGCATTTCGCAGGCCTCCGGTGCTACCCTTGTTGTCGGCAACGGTGCATTTCTGAAAACCTCTTATATCGCCGCTGGTAATGAACTGGTAGGAAACACCACCGGCAATGCCACTGGTACCATTGATGTCAATAGCGGCGGCTACCTCGGTGGTGCTGCCACAGGCGGCCGGATTCAGATCAACTTCAGCCCCTATGCCTCGGGCAGCGCATTTAATGTTAATGGGGGGACCGTGAGTCTAACTGGTGGGAGTGCCGAAGCATGGCTCCGCGACGCGCCTAACCCAACTACCAGCGTGATGGGAACTTTCACTGTGGGTGCCGGCGGGACGGGCGGCACGGTCAAGGTGACCGGCTTTAACACTGCCGGCGCCGGTACCGGTACTGGTACCGGCACCCAGACTGGTACATTGAATGTTGATAGCGGCACGGTTAGGACGGATTCTATCGACGCCAACAGTGCTGGCGCAACCACGATACTGAATGTCAACGGCGGGACAGTCACAGCAACAAACACCGCCTCGGTCGAGACGGGGACCGGGGGTGCGACGATTGTGAATCTTAATGGCGGTACATTATCCGTCCATGCCATTACCGAGTCAGGAACCACCACAGCGGCCACCGGAACCACGACCGTGAATTTCAATGGCGGCACGTTGCAAGAGTACAATGCCAGCGTAGGCATTGTAGCCAACGCTGGCGGCAGCTTGGCCCTGTATACGCCCGGCAACCTCAACGTTATGGCCGGCGGAGCTATTCTCGATACCAACGGATACAGTCCTGTCATTTATAACCCATTGCTCACGGGTACTGCGGCGGGGACCACCGATGGCGGCCTGACTGTTGAGAACAGCGACCCAAGCCGCGGTGGCGTATCCATCAGCAGCGCCACCGGAGCATTGACCATCACCGGTGGGCAGTTGACTATTACGGGCGCCAACACCTATACCGGCCCAACGGTAATCAATTCCGATTCGGCATTGCAACTTGAGGATCACACCGCCGCCAACCCCAACGGGGGTGTCACCGGTGTGGCCACCATTGCGGATACCAGCCTGCTGCAAATTGACTCGGGTGGGGCATTGGTTCTCAATCCTGACGGAGTCGGTACACAAATTAGTGTCGGCGGCCTGAATCTCCAAGGCGGAATCATCAGCCTAGGTTTTGACGGTAGCTCGGTGCAGAATCTGCTGGTGGGCAGTAAAGCGGCCATCAGCGGAACCAACATTATCAATTTGGTTGATTTAAGCAACGGAAAGACGGCCGTCCCAACGGGTACCTATACGCTGATTGCGGAT
>DAHXLH010000048.1:0-11726 GCA_027366115.1 Phycisphaerales bacterium | reverse complement strand
GAACGATCAGGGTTTTCCACCGTTTCACCCTCGGATGATGCTGTGTCTGCTGATCTACAGTTATGCCATGGGCGTGCGTTCCTCCCGGCAGATTGCCCGGCATTGTCAACGGGATGTGGGGTGGCGGGTCATTGTGGGAGATGATATTCCGGACTTTCGTACCATCAGCGGGTTCCGGAAGATGCATGTGTCGGCATTTTCCGCCCTGTTTCTGGAGGTATTGGGAATATGCCAGGCCGCCGGGCTGGTGAAACTGGGGCATCTGTCGCTTGATGGCTCCAAGGTGAAGGCCAATGCCAGTCGGCACAAGGCCATGAGCTATGGCCGAATGGTGGCTGAAGAATTGCGGTTAAAAGGAGAGATCGCCACACTCCTTCAGGAAGCCGAGTCTCAGGATGCCAGTGAAGACGCCCTGCTTGGCGCAGCGGATCAGGCCCACAAGCTACCGCAGGAGCTGGCACGGCGGGAGACACGGCTCAAACGGATTCAAAAAGCCAAAGCCCTGTTGGAAGCCCGTTATAAGAGCATGGCGGAAAGTAAGCCGGTCATAGAAGAGCAAGCATCGGGCATGGGCTCCCAGTTGGATGAAAACAACGATCCATCAACAGGATCAGCCCTTCAGGCGGCGGAGTCGGCGGCAGAGGATCCAAGTGAAGTAGCCCAGGGAGCCGGAAGCGAAGCGACAGTACCGGACAAGGCGCAGATCAACTTCACGGATCCGGAAAGCCGAATTATGAGAGCCAGTAACAAAGGCTGGGATCAATGCGGCAATGCGCAGGTGGTGGTGGACTCGGCGCACCAGATCATTGTAGCTGCCGATGTAACACATCAGGCCAATGATGTGCGTCAGGTACTGCCGATGATGGCGCAGGCCCAGAAAAATGTGGGAGAAGCCAATCGCATTGAAAAAGCGTCGATGGATGCCGGCTACTTCAGCGAGACCAATGTTCAATGGATGGAGGACCAGGGGATTGACGCCTACGTGGCAACCGGACGCCTTAAGCATGGGGAGCCATTATCATCAACTCCCAAGGAGAGTGTTACAGCAACGATGAGCGTAAAAGAGCGCATGTTTTTGAAGATTCGCACGGACGAGGGCAAGGCCATCTACGCACGACGTAAGGCGATAGTTGAACCGGTGTTTGGGCAAATCAAGCAGGCGATGGGATGCCGTCAGTTCCTGCTGCGCGGAATGCGCAAAATGCAGGCTGAATGGACGTTGATCTGCATGAGCTTCAACCTGCGGAAGCTGTTCCAGGCCTGGCGGACAGGTCTGGCATGACAAGAAGGGCAGGAAAACCACCGGTGGCCGCACTAAAATGGCCACCGGTGGTAAATTCAGCCGCGTTTTTTCATCTGGAAGAAAAAACGCGGTGCACCGGCCAGATTTTAAGCCGCCATGAAGGAGAAAGCGGAAAATTTACTCGAAGGCTGAAATCCATTACTCGGACAGGCTCCTAGGCTGCAACTTTCAGTCCGGCTCTCTTTTTGCACCGCCTGCCACGAGTTTGTCAATGAAGTCGTCAGGATGGCTTGGCGAGAGCACGATGTAACGGAACACGCCACTCCTCCGGTGAATTAGGACGTATCCCCGCGCGAATAACCTATTCATGAACCACAGATATTTGTAGCCATCGGGACCAGTAAGGTATTCGCGGTGCGTCACCCTCCTTACACCCGCTTCGCGGAGCGGAATGCAAAAAATCGGAACGAGGCCGAGGAGAACTATTTCCAAGTGTGTTGACGTGACCTGGTACGTTATAACGACCTGACCCAAGAAGTGAGCGCCCACTGCGGCAATTGCAAACGATGCCAGAACCTCGAGGATAGTTAAAATAAGTTGCATTATTACGCCACCCCGCACGAATCACGCCAACCCGCCTCCAGCAGCCACTCTCCCCACGGGGTGGTAATTTGCCCACCACGCCATCGCTGCTACCGGAACCGCACCTTCCCCGAGGCCATTCCAGGTTCACGGCGGGACCACCTGTGGATTGCCGTTCACGTCCGTGACATATCCCGGCGGGTTGGAAAAAACGTTGCCGGGCTGCCCTGTCACGGTAGTCGTGGAGTAGCCCGTACCGGCGAAGCCTTCGCCAGCCCCAAAGGGAGTCAAGGAACATATCCATGTGCCGTGACTGTAGGCAAACGAGATTGAGCCAAACCAGAAGTCCATATTCCACTGCCAGAACGGGCCTCCCAACTGTGAAACAGTATCAGCGTTCGTCAGGAACACCCCGCCGCCGAAACCCACATAAGCCCCTTCGAAAAAATCGGCCTGCCCAGTGTTCCCTGGCGCTCCGACCGCATAGCCAGGGCCCCCTACGGCGGTTCCGCCGGAAGCGAAGGTGCCGACGCCACCGCTGCTAAATAAACCGCCACCCACTGAGCCAGTCGCTCCCCCACCAACCACTAATCCGCCACCTACAGAGCCGGTGCCAACGACCCCAATGCCAACGCGCCCGCTGGGATCCACGCTCCCCGCCGGATTACTCATCACAAACTGATACGTATTGGCCCCGTTGATGTAACCGGCGGGGTCCTGGTTGATCCAGCGGCCGAGGGATGGCGAATAGTTGCGGTTGCGGGCGCTGCGCTCAATGACCAATGAATAATGAGTAGTGAATAAATCATCAGAACTTCCAAATTGCGTCTCAAATTTCTGATCCGTGATCAGTGTTCCGTGATCCGTGAAGTTCACCACTGAGGGAGCCGAGGAAATGGAGGTTCTGCGGCGCTGGCCGTGCAGATCTGGTTCCGAAATTGTTTCAGCATTTGCGACCATGACGCCCGCCTAAAACGCCAATTCTTTCAAAGCACGGATTCTAACCCGCCCAAAGCGGATCGCAAAGCGAATTTACGAAAAACACCTTCGCAACGCGACCCACGTTTACCATTTCACTGCCCGCCGTTTTTGTGACCGACCTCGGAATCGACGGATGTCACCATTTCGTGTGTCCCCCGCCGCCCGCCGTTACCGGCCTTCGCCGCCATCGGGTTGCGAACCAGTTCTTTCACAAACGGACCGACCCAACCGGCCGGTAGCCGCCGGACAAAGTACCGGTCGCACCCATCGACATTAAGGCAGAGCCGCGCGCGTCCATTTCCGTCACGGCCCACGCGTACGGGCCAATAGCCCGGCTGCCCCGAATCGATCCCGGGGGGAAACCCAGTGTGGTCGCCGGGGTAGAATACGAAACCCTCGAAGCTAAGCCGCCGGTGTCCTTTAAAGGTGTACCAGCTCCATCGGCCCGCCTCGGCAACGTATCTGCGCAAACGCTTCCGATACACGCAATGCACGTAATGACGGTCTGGCAGAATCAGGAGAAGCGACGGGTGCGCCCCCACAGTGTTAACATACAAGCCGGTAACCGGAGAGGGTGGACGGCGCTGGCAGCCCATTCCACACATGGACGCTGCCCCAGTGATCGCGGCGACAATTGCCTTAAGAAACGGGTGATTACGCACGAATTCACCTCTCGCCCGAGTACGGAACAGTCCAGGTGAAGGTCTCGTCCATATTCCCAGCTGGCCCAAAGGTTGTCCGGCTCCAGCTCGGGGCCAATTGGTAAAATGCGGAGGTCATACTGGTTCTGTTGAAAATAGTGATTGTCAACAGACCATTCCCGCTGGGCACAATATTGATCCTGTAGGATCCGACAAACTGTTCCGTTGCGTTCGCGTTCGGAATATCGAGCGGGCCGAACCGGTAGTCGTAATGCTTCACTGGAAGAAGATTCGCGTACTTCTTGCCCGCGTTCTTCCTTAGAAAGTACGCCATCGCCGCGACAACCCCGGGCGACTGTTCCATCTGCCTCGTTGCGACGCTGTTGGGGCCGAAGTGCAGTGTTGTCGGACCAGTCCCGGTGGCCCAATTCCAGAGCGTCGCCTCGTCATTGTTCCATGCCTGGGTGTTACGGGAAGGGGATGGGAAATTAAAGGATGCCCCGGTCACCGGGTCCACGATTACGGTCATCAACCCCCATGGATCCACGTTCCCCACCGGATTACTCATCACAAACTGATACGTATTGGCACCATTGACATAACCGACGGGGTCCTGATTGATCCAGCGGCCAAGGGATGGCGAATAGTTGCGGTTGCGGGCACTGCGCTCAATGACCAATGAATAATGAATAATGAATAAATTGTCGGAACTTCCCAATTGCTGATCCGTGAGTATCGTTGGTCCTCCGTTTACCTCCGCTACCTCCTTGTGCATCAACGTGCTCCAGATTCCGCGTCCAGAATTCATTGAACTGCTTTTTTTCACCACTGAGGGAGCCGGGGAAATGGAGGTTCCGTAGCGACGCCGGGCGGGCAGGATGCCTGCGGCACGGCACCGCTGGCGGCGGCGTTGGCCGGGAAGCATAGATTCCGACAATATTTCATCCGTGGCAACCAAGTGTGCACTTCCTTCCACGTCATTCGGCATCGATTATACGTCCGGTCAAGCTGGCCGCAAACCGGTAACCGCTCGCAATTCTTCGCCGCGCCCCGCGGCGGAGCCCGAGCCGGCGGACCGATTGCGCCCAGCGCTTTCTCGTTGCCCCGGCGACAGCCACTTATATGCACCAGCCTTATTTGCTCTACTGCTCAACTCTCTGTTCTGCCGTGCCGCAGCCCGGTTCGCTCACCTGACACCGTTTCCGACATTACCATCCCTGCGAAGCGGCCTGTCGGAGCCAGGCGCAGCAGGGGTGCGGGTAACTCGGCGGCGCGAAATTTGTAAACCTGCTTCCGCCGGCGTTTTGGTATCGACTTTAGCACCAGTTATCATGGATGGTGGCAGGACCGTCCATGCCCAAGCGGATGTCGCATCACGGTCACGGTTTAATTCTCCTCAACCCGTGAGGTTTATGAGCAGATCACCGGAACGTGGTGGGGTGCCTGTTCAGAAGTCTAAACCACCCCGATAGGATGAAAAATCCATCAAGTCAATATCGGCGAATTCGTCAAGCATTGCGCTTTCTCCATGGCCCAGCGGCACGCCAATGCCCATCAAACGTGGTTCGCTTGTTGATTGCGATGAGCACCGGCTCCAGAAATGTTCGGACTTGTCGAATGGTCGTCAGGAGGTCGGTGGAATCTTCGCCAGCGCGGTTATTGTGAATAAAAGCCTTCCATTGGAGAACCTTTGTGGCGTCTTTGCCAAACTCATCCGTCAACGAGATCGGCAGATGATCATCCACTTCCCGTTCGCGCCGCTTTAGCGTCGCGTTAACAGCGGCTTGCAAGGTGTTTCCATCAAAAGAGAAATGCCGCGCCAACATGGCAATATCAAAATAATCCTTCATTCGACTATTCTTTATCCCCCGCTCCAGCATCGCGTCGAGTTTCTCGGCGATAGCCGTTTCACGCGGATAAATTTTTATGTGCGGCGCGGGCATGTCGAGTAACGTTGGATAGGCCGCTTCTTCCGCTTTTTGAGAAAGGCTGTCGCCAAGCCCAATGTCCACCTGAAGGTTCAATCGGGCTGTTCCAAGAAAACCACGAAGCTTGACGCGTAGTCCACGGTATGCCTGCCCTTCCCTGATTTCGGTTACGGCAATTGAGGCTGGATCAAACTTCAAGCCATCAGACTTGACCGGTGCGGTGCAGATGTCCTGAAATATGCCCGTAAGTACAGACTGATTAATCCGACCCGTGGCCAGAAGGTCCAAGTCGCGTGTTGGCCGGTGTATACGCCCCAGCCATAGCACAAAAAGCGCCGCCCCTTTGAGGATAAACCGCTTGCCGTGTCTTGTACGGCTGAGCCGGTACAAGAGTCGCTCGTTGCCGTAACGCGCCAGGATAGCATTGAAGTCCTCTTTTCGCGTCATCGCGAGATTCAGCAGGCGGTCGTGAACGCTATGCGCAACGGAATCATGGAGTTTATCGGTCACAGCATCGCCTCCAGATATGGACTCATCACGCGTTCCACCCGGCAGATGCGGGCGAAACGGACCAATTCGTCAACACTTGCCTTGCGCTGTTGCACGCAGTCGCGCAGGGCCTCAATGGCTACATTCAGCCCAATCTTGTTTCGGCATTTAAAGCAGTCCGCCACGGTTTTGGCGATGCCATAGACTCGGACCGGCACGCCGTGAACTTCGTGCGTTTCCACACCCTGTGTGAGCGATGCTCCGGAGAAGCGAATGATATGTAGCGCCACCGTACCAATACGCGGAGAGCTCGCTTTCTGGTCAATGGCAAGCCAAACCTCATGCGGATTCTGCGTGGTCAGATCATGAAATCGCAACGCGGAAAGCAGGCATACCACTCCGGTTGGCGTTTTCTTGCAGACTTGGGCGAGGGATTGATGCTCGGTTGCAATGGTTCCGGGCGTGCGGTATAGACCGCGGGCCAAACGTTCGATGAGGCCCTGTCGCATTGCCAGCACAAGGTATTGTCTTGCAATGCCTTTGACCTCCAAATCACGAGGGCGCAGCAAGCCCTGTCGGCGTGCCAGATTAACAACCTGAAAAACTCTTGAACTACTCATGCTGCCATTTTACGGTATATTGGTAGTAACACACAAGTATCAATATAATGTAAATATCGCGGATGAAGTGGAATTCAATCAGAAAATCGCCGTGGTCCCGGTCGCCGTGCGCTACAAAAACTCACCGCTGCGCTTGCCATGCTCCGGCTTCACGGCGCCTTGCTGCGTTCCAGGCGTGCGCGTTTATGTTGAGTACCGAATTATTTGTGATAGCGGTGGGAAAGCCCGGCGTTTCGGAGGTTCCCGGGAATGAACACTCAACATAATCACAGTCCCTTGACGGGTCCCAAAAATCACGCTGTCGCAACCCGGCGATTACTCGGACAGGCTCCCGGCATTCAAATCGAGATCGCACGACGACATTATCGCGGCGATCCGCGACTGCCGATCGTTGATATCCATGTTCGCAAAGCGGCTTGATCGTTCGGGGAGATGCGAAGCACAGGATGCCGCCCCGGTGTCCGCGCCCCCGGCCGCGCGCAGGGCGGGAATTTCTCGCCCACCGGCGAGCATAAGGCCCCGGAATTGTTCCACCTATTGCCATAATTCCATATTACACAACCATTGGACGCCCACCGGATCATCCGTTATTATCATTAGTGACCCTCTCACAATTCGCTGGGCCGCTTTAAGGTTACTTTGTCGTGCGCCCAGCTTTCACCCATTCGCCCGCCTTGACACGATAACGGTAATCCACTCCAGCACAGGTGAAGAGCGGAGGATTAATCTTCCCGGCACCAATCCACGCGCCTCCCATTTTGATGAAGGCACCGCCCGCAACCGCACCGTGCGCGGGTCCAAGCCACTGCACCTTCAGCGAGAGCCGCGGCCGAAGGCCCAAAGCCGTCCATGAACGAAATTTCCCGTGCCTGCCGAAAACCGCGAGTGAAACAATCGGCACATGAAAACCACTCGTCGGTCGATATTTAAATCCGAAACTCCGGTGGCCAGCGCTGTTCAAGCCGACACCACCGTCCGGCCGAACCGTCAACATAAGTAGGTTTTCCCGTGCCCCAATAAAATAGTCCCCCGAAGGAAGTTTGCGCCGCTCCGCCCGGGCGGCCTCCCTGCGCAGGATTACAGCGACGGGAAGCCGGCGCGACTCTCGACGCTCGTGGGCGAGGTACAGCAGCCATCCCGCCGTGAGGAACCCTGCCGCGAATGTCGCAAAAAAAGAAAACGCAAGCACAAATTTTTTCATTCCGATTTCCTCGCGTTTCGGGACCGCAGTGGGGAGCGGGCACGTGCAGCCACGTATGTGCGCAAGCCATCAGATTCCCCGGCACACGGCAAGATGGCCACGTGTTTCCTCTACAACTGGGCCCAGCCGATCTTTATTTGTTTCCAAAGCCAAGGCAACAAGGGTTGGCTGGTCGCGGTATTGAGCCAGTTCTGCACGGCTTGATGGTCCTGCGGCGACATGGCGTTCCCATTGAGCATATCGGCTATTCCGTTATAAAGTGGACCGGGTCCATTTGTAGGGCATTGGCCAGTCTCGTTTGTTGCAATCTGCTGTGCCTTCGTGGCCACCCAAATCCGGAGCACATCCGGAAGGGCACCAACGGCGTCGACGAACTCTCCTCCCGGAGCAGATTGGTGGTATGAATCCTCGAACCATTTCTGCACGTGGCCTGCGGTACTCAGTCCCCAGGGATCCACCGCGTTCACCGGATTGCTTTCGACAAACTGATACGTATTGGCACCGTTGATGTAACCGGCAGGATCCTGGTTGATCCAGCGGCCGAGGGTGGGGGAATAATTCCGGTTGCGGGCGCAGCGCTCAATAACCAATGAATAATGAATAATGAATAATGAATAATGAATAAATCGTCGGAACTTCCCAATTGCTGATCCGTGAGTATCGTTGGTCCTCCGTTTACCTCCGCTACCTCCCTGTGAATCAACGTGCCCCAGATTCCGCGTCCAGAATTCATTGAACTGCTTTTTTTCACCACGGAGGGAGCCGAGGGAATGGAGGCACTGCGGCGCTGGCCGTGCAGCTCTGGTTCCGAAATTATTTCATCCATCGCGACCATGTGTCCATCCGATCGCCTTGACCAGTGATCAGTACTCCACGATCATTGTAACCGGTTCTTTCGCAATTCACCTGTCTGCCGGGATCATCTGCCGGGATCCGAGGCGTACATTGCTTGCCCCGCTGCGAGGATAGTCGCGACAACATTTTCCGAGCAGGGACTTTCGATCCCCTGAACGCTTTGCCTTTGCACGGCGCAGCTGGGCCGCTTAACGGCACCGGCCCTTTGCCGTTGATCGTGCCGCTACAATCTTCACAACCAAAGCCCTCGAAAGAGTCTAAAGCTCAGGGCAATTATCCAAAGTAATAACTGGATAACAACCCACCAGATCGGTAGCGTTTCACCCAACCCAAGTCCGAGCGCGACCAGAAGCAGAACCGTCCATTGCCCTTTACCTGCACGCTTCAAACCCAGCACAGCCGAACCCACACCGCGCCGAATCCAGTGGTCAAAGATTTCGCACGAAAACCGTCCGAATTGCAACGCCTCCACCGTCCACGGCTCCACCGTCGGCTCCGGTTGCAGAATCGTCAATCGCCCACCCTGCGACTGCGGCTTTAACCTTACGGCGGCATCGCGCTCCACCAGGGGAATGAGCTGGATGAAACGGCTGCCGTGTTCCCGCAAGAACTCGTACACTTCCAGAGGGTGACAGGGCAATTCCCGATGCACCACCGTCAATGTGCTGAATTCAACGTTATGTTGTTTGAGCAGATTCGTCCCGTGCAATATTTGGTCAAAAGTGGGCTTGCCGCCGCGCGTAACACGATAGCGATCGTGCAATTCCCGTGGACCATCCATGGATAGACCCACCAGAAACTTCTCTTCCCTGAGAAAATTGCACCATTGATCATCCAGCAGTGTTCCGTTGGACTACAACGCATTGTAAATGCGCTTCCCCGGCACGACATAACGCTTCTGTAATTCCACTATCCGGCGGAAACAATCCAATCCCAGAAGTGTCGGTTCACCGCCTTGCCAGGTAAAGGGCACTTCCTGGCCTGGCTGGAATTGGATATATTGTTGAATATATTTTTCCAGCGTCTCCTCATTCATCCGAAAATCGGAGGCCTTCCGATGCCGTGGAAACAGCGCATCTCGATTGAGGTAAAAACAGTAGTGGCAATCCAGATTGCATATCGCCCCGATTGGCTTGGCAATGATGTGAAAGGGTGTTTTGGACGCCATGATGCGTATCACCTTATACCAAGCGTCAACAACGGCTTAATAAACTTCAACATGCAGTTTTGCCAGCATTTTTTTCGATGGAAGATTTCCCGCTCGTGCAGCCTTTCGCCACCATGCTATTGCGGTTTCATGATTCCGGTTTACGCCATTGCCCTTGTCGTAAAGCATTCCGAGATAGAACATCGCCCGGGCCGAACGTGCGTTGACCCCTAGACGGTACCAATTCAACGCCATGTGGTAATTCTGCGGGACGCCCAACCCGTGCTGGTAAAGCAGGCCGATATCAACCATCGCCGCGGGGTAGGAACCACTCGCGTCGGCCCGCTTATACCACCGCATCGCCTTCTGGTAATTTCTGGTAACGCCCTCTCCCTTTTCGTAATACTCTCCTATGCGGCACATGACCTTGGGGTCATCGTTGGCCCGGCCACTTAGTTCGTATTTTCGAATCTGTACCACATAAGGGTTCTCGTGCGTCGCCGCCACTGCGGAAAAGCTGTGCCCGACAAACCAAAAAAGCACTGGAACACTCAGAACCGCGACCCAAGCCAAAACTATTACCGCAAACTGTCCGAAAGAACATTTCGTGCCATATGGATCCGCAAAATTTTTCTTCCACCATCGTCGGGCCCATTCAAGTAAAACGCTGGAAAATACCAGATATAAGGCGAGACGCCCCCCCGTATGGTGGAAAAATTCACCCCAAGGTAACTGACAATAAAGCGTCAGGGGGCCCAGGATAAACCAGGTCATGCATAGGTATGCGACCGCCTCCACACATAGAAACGCAGATGGGCTCACTTGTTCATTCGTGGTGGCTGATGGCCTTCCGCTCTCAGCCCCTGGTCGGCACACAATCATTGAGACCACCCCTCTTTCGGCCATCCGCCGCCTACGCCTTTTATGGAGGTAATGCGCAAGAGCCGTTGCCGCAATGAACATTACCGTTGCCACGCCGAATGCGTTTATATGTGAATTTATCACAAAAAAGCGCGCACCCCATTTCCGATATCCCGCCCGGCGGAGCGTCTCGTATCCCCGGGACGCCGCCGAGTCCGCGTATGGCAAGATACAAAAAAAACGGTATGCAGGCGGTGGAGTATATTACGGCTCGCCAATAGGTCCATAGTTCCGCCTTAACTGGGTCCGTTGGCTTATTTTTGCCAAATATCTCACGAAGTGATAATTCATCCTGCGATTCGGGCTTATTCCACCGCATGATTTATTCCTTCAAATACGGATAAGATTTTACCCACGGGCGGCATGAAACTGCTCCATTGGGTTACTTCTTTGGGTCGCCCAAGGGCCCGGGGGGTAATGCGTATTCAGACAACGACGGCCTCCAAGCAGTCCCTTTCCGACCAAGGAAATTCGCCTTCCACATCAAGTTCGGCGAGAACTGGGCACCTCGGTATGGCGTCATGCATGCTCACGAGCCACTGGTCCCTCCTATCGAGTCGCTCCCCCCGTAGCCTCCGCCGCCGACTTCCACAGTGGCCACGACACACTGAAATAATTTCGCTGGCACCACACGTATGTTTCGCCTCACGGTCCTGCCAATCGTCCACCCTCGACAGAAAATCTTCATTGATCAGCGACATCATTTGTATGTACCGAAAACGGCACCGGCAACGCCCAACAGGAGAATCAATACGACGAGCACAATCACTAGCCATCGAGGTTCCGGCAACGGTTGGCACTCCGACCATGGGCGGAGCATAAAAAGAGTAGCGGCTGTCGCAACCATAAGCGGAAATAATGCCCTCTCGGTGTCAAGAACTTCCCGTTCCAACTTGGTCCCATAAACAACAAATCCATGGTTGACTGTCATACGATAAACATGCCCTGTATCCACCTGTGGAGAGCTGGGTAGATTGTGCGAATAACCGATCTCAAGGGCGCCCATGCCGAAGATCATTAACATATAAAGAGCAACTAACATCACAATTGTAGCCTTACGGATGTTCATAGCGTACCCATGGGAAATATGCCAGTCCCCGTTTCCCCAACCGACCACC
>DAHXLH010000280.1:0-9227 GCA_027366115.1 Phycisphaerales bacterium | reverse complement strand
GGTGTTGATATGCCGCCGCGCCGTGCAGCGACCGAAACAATCGTCGTACTGGTGCAGATAGTGTGTCAACGCCGGTCGAATTCTCAGAATCGCGTCAGCTTCCATGCCTGGACTCCTTTCAGAAATACGGCTCCTGAAAGGCTTCATCGGTCAGCTAACTATATTTTCTTGAGCATTTGTAGCGTTGTAGTACTAGTGAGTGTGTGGTCGTGAAAACCAGAGAAGTAGTTGAATTCGGCGACTTTCAAACGCCAGTTGAGTTAAGCCGCACGGTGTGTGGATTGCTCGCCGAGCAAGGGATCCAACCAGCGTCATTATTTGAGCCAACCTGCGGTCGAGGGAATTTGCTGTTTGCGGGGCTGGATTACTTCCCCAGTGTTACCCGCGCATTGGGTATGGATATCAACATTCGCCATGTCGCGCAGGCCGGAGAAGCTCTTGGGCAAAGAAAAGATAGCCAAAGGGGTCTCCTGATTGAGGGCGATTGTTTTCAGGCCGATCTGGCCAATTTGTTCAATACCCTTCCACAACCCCTGCTCGTGCTGGGTAATCTGCCCTGGGTGACCAATACACAACTGGGAACCTTCGGTGGTAAGAATCTACCGGTGAAAAGTAATTTTCAAAATCGCACCGGCTGGGATGCCATAACAGGCAGGGCTAACTTTGATATTTCAGAATCTATGATGATTCGAATTGTCGATAAACTTCACCAGGGTGCCGGCATTCTGGCCATGCTTTGTAAAACCGCCGTTGCGCGTAAGATTCTTGCCCACTGTTGGAGTCTGGATTTGGGTGTCAAACACGCCGCCATTTATAAAATCGACGCTGATTGCCACTTCAACGCGGCAGTGCAGGCGTCCCTGCTGGTGATCCAGTTTGGTTCTCAGACGACGAATCAGACGGCGACGGTTTACCCGGGCCTCACCGTGCACGGGCCAAGCAGCACGCTTGCCTACCAGGACGGCACGCTTATCGCGGACCTCGATATGCATCGCCTTGCGCCATCTCGAGGGCGACGAATCTCCCTCGTGGCGATCTGGTATCAAGCACGACTGCTCCAAGGTCATGGAATTACATCGGAACGGTGATCAGTATCGCAACGGGCTTGCTGAACTGGTAAGCTTGGAAAGTACGTACATGTTTCCGATGCTCAAAAGCTCTGAAATCGCCGGTGGCATCGCGAAATTTTCCGAGCGCTGGATGCTTGTACCGCAAAGGCGGGCCGGGGGTGACACCTCCATCATCGAACACTCTGCTCCCCTGACCTGGGATTATCTGCAAGCACACGCGGATTTATTCAAACAGCGAAAAAGTTCCATCTATCGCGGCAAACCCATGTTTTCTATTTTTGGCGTGGGCGATTATTCCTTCAGCCCGTGGAAGGTCGCTATTTCCGGTTTCTACAAGAAACTTAATTTCGTCAATATAGGCTCAGTCGATGGGAAACCGTTTGTTCTCGATGACACCTGCTACTTTCTGCCATGTCCGACACAACATGCCGCAGACTACCTGGCCGCTCTTTTGAATTCCGACATCGCACGGGAGTTTTTCAGATCCTATGTCTTTTGGGATTCCAAACGACCTATTACCGTTGATCTTCTGGGCCGGCTGAATCTTCGACTTTTAGCAAATGAACTCGGCACGCAAGCGACCTATGACAGCCTTTTTGGCGAGTCAAGTCGGCGCAAGACAAACGCTGCGCGGAAACAAAAAGCAACCACTATGGGCAAACTGGCTCTTTGGAGTGCACGAGGTAGTCCGGCCTGACCACAGGCGCGTCCACGTCGGTGCCGATAGCCTTCCGTTTGGTTATTATACGCCATTGCGGCATCTGCTTAATGGCTGCCGGAAATGGTGCCGTCGCAAGAGGGCCATCACTGCGACAGGCCCGTAGAGACGATTTGTCTCGTGGAAAAAAATACCAGGGAGGTTCGGTGGACGGGTTGTTTGAGGATTTCGGCGGCGGCGGAGGCGTAATACAGCACTTGTTGCTGATAGGCGGACAGACGAGAGGGGATAAAGACGGCGGCATCGGTTTTGTAGTCGATGATTTCCAGCGCATCGGGTTCAATTAATAAGGCGTCAATGGTGCCGCGGATCAGCATGATGTCAAGACCTCCGGTAGGCGATTGTGCAGCGCCGGGTCCGGCGATTGGCTTAACACCTGAACCGGTCAGTGCGGCCGGGTTCAGGCCGGCCGCCTGTGTCGCGGGCACGGACCAGAGAAAATTTAATTCCCGCAGCAACTGGTGATTGCGGGATGATTGTTTCGCAGCCTGACGCATGCGTTTTCCCAGTGCGGTGCTGAAAAGCCAGAGCAGCCCGGGCTGATCAACCAACGCTAATTCCTCTTGAGTTAAATGGCCCTGCGTTACCAGATCCGCTAACGCGAGGCCTAATGTGTCTTCCGTGGTGCGCTGAAAATCCAGGCGCTGCACGACACGATGCATAATCAGCCCGCGCTGTATACCCGAGTTATCCGCAGTTAATTCCAAATGCGCACTGGGCGGCGCGTCGAGGATAAAGGCGGGCGAGTCTATGTCGCTGTTACGCATGGCTTTAAGTCGACTTACGCTGGCAACAGCGGCCATGCGCGTTAGCCCCTCATAGGCGTAGGGCTGTGTGATACGATTGAACACAGCGTGTAAGGCCTGGGCCTGAGGGTTCCCTGCTTGCGCGTGAGTCACGCTCGCATCGGTAACATCTCCCGCAGGAACCGTGGGTGCAAGACTGTCGGTGCGATTATTTTCTGCCGAATTCAGTGAGCTTTCGGGTATTACATGCAGTATCAGCAGCGGGCCGGCCGCATCGGAAGTCTGCGAGTTTGAGTATTGACTGAAAATAGGCCCCAGCCACCCTAGCGGGCAAGCGGGGGGCTTTAATGCCGGGGTCCGTTCTTTCTGGTTCTCTGCCCCGGGCAAACGAATTTGCGACCATGTTTTCATGGTGGATTCCGCCATTCTCCCGATGAGAATCAGTTGGTCTCGGGCACGAGTCATGGCTACGTAAAGCAGGCGTGCTTCTTCCTGAAGGAGTTTTCCTAATTTTTCTTCGGCCAGCACCCTGCGGCCCGGCGAATCCTGCACCAAGATTCCATTGGCATCCAAGACCTTAATCCCGATGCCTTTGTCCCGGTCTACCAGCAGTTGTTGTTGAAGATCACGCTTATTAAATGCCGTTCCCAGACCCGCCACAAAAACGACGGGGAATTCCAGCCCCTTACTGCCATGGATGGACATGATTCGCACCGCATTGCCCGCAGGCGGTGCGGCTTCACCCAAGTCGCGCTCTTCACGCAAACGCTCAAAAAAGTTGACGAAGCGGGACAGGCTCTGTAATTCAAAGCCTGAAAACTCCATGGCCCGTTGTTGCAGCAGGCGTAAATTAGCCAGGCGCTGGCGACCGCCGACCATGGCGGCGGCCTGATTGAGCAAACCCGCTTCCTGCATGATTCGAGATAAGGCGTTGACCAGTGTTTCAGCGCGTATGGCTGACCGCCACTGTTCCAGCCTGGTCATGGTGTGCGTTATTTTCCTGGCCAGTGCGGAGGCCGCGGCGTCGGTATGGTTTGTCTGGCCGAAGTCGATTACGGCCTGATGAAAGGGGACGTGGCCGGTTACATTCTTGCGGACATAGGCCAGATCAGCCGCGGTACATCCGCCAATCGGCCCGATTAACACGCTCGCCAAGGCGATATCCTGTTTTGGATTATCCAGCACCCGCAAAATATCCAGTACCTCCAGCACTTCACTGGATTCAAAAAAGCCGGTCGTCAGGGCGGCGTTCGCTAAAATGCCCATAGCGCCCAGCGTTCGCACATAATGCGGTGCCCGTTGGCTTGGCGCGCGTAAAAGGATGGCGATATCTTTTAACTCCAGCGGCCGTAATTCCGTGCCGACCTTGCGCGAACTTTGTAGCAGCTCGGTAATGAGTTGCCCGATTCGCGTGGCTTCCAGTTCATCCGCCTGCATTTCGTTGAATGGATCACCGTCATTCGTATCAGCTTCGCTGCCGCCTTCACCGGCCTCGGCGTTGGTGTGGGAATCTTCGCGTGATGTCGTCGTTAAGACGTGCAGTTCCACAGGAATTCCTGGAAAGCAGCCTGATGCTGCCGGCGACCGGCCATGATGCAGTTCGGCGAGTTCCGCCATATTGATCGCTGAGGCCGACGAATCGCGCTGCACCATCTTTAGCATAGGTGCAATGATGGCATTCAAGGCATCCACCAAAGGCGGCAGGGTGCGGTAATTTTCCCGCATGGTAATGATTTTGTTGGCTTGTCCCGCCGTTCTTAGATTTGCGGCCATATCATAAAGTATCTGCGGCTCACTGCCACGGAACCCATAAATGCTTTGCAGCACATCCCCTACACCAAATAAAGAACCGGGCTTTAATCCGTTCGTGCCATTATCGCCACGGTAGAGCAGTTCAATGAGCCGCTGCTGCACGGGGTTGATATCCTGATATTCATCTACCAGAATATGACGAAATCGCTGATGCAGGAGGCTTTGCAGCGGGTTGCCTGGTTCGGAAAGGCCGGCGATAAGTGTGCGCTCCAGATCCGAATAATCCAACTGGCGTCGCCATTTTTTCACCTGCTGATACTGTCGTTGCGCAGCCTGGGCAAACGCCAGAAATGCCCCAATACGACGGCGGCCGATCGTTTCAAGCGATTGCAGGTGCGCGATGTCCGATCCGGCAAATTCGTCGCATAATTGGATGAAAGCGTCTTTTAGTGGCTTGTACGTCCCGTCCCTGAAGTGCTCTGTTTGTACCGTGTCTTTGCTGTCGCGCAGGCGAATCTGTGCAGCAAACTTTATGCTTGCCAAATAATCACGTGCCCGGGTCCATTCGGCGGGACCCGCGGTAGTTAATGTTTCGGCCGCCTGTTTAGCAGCCACGCTTGCCTCAATAAGTCCGCAGTACATTAATTTCTTGGCGTCGGCCTGAAGCAATTGCGCTTCATCTGCGCTGGCCGCCAGCATGAGGGCCAGTTCTTCCAGGCGATGCGCCTTTTGTTGGATAAAAGTGGTGAGAACCGCTTGGATCTCCGCATCTCCGCTGCCGGCGGCTTTCGCGCACCAGTCGTCGGGATCTACGACGGTCTGCATTACACGCAAAACTGGCATGACCAGCATTTCCAGTTTAGCCGGTGACGCGCCTGCGTAAAGATCAAATATTTCAACAAAATCGGAATGCTGGGGGTGGGTCTCCGCCATGAACTGCCGCGCGGTCTCGTGCAGGGCATCGGTTTGAAGCATGGCGGACTCATGCTCATTAAGCAAGGTAAATCCTGGATCAACCCGGCAGAACATAAACCAGGTTTTGGCCGCCCAGTTACAGAAGCCGTGAAACGTGTTGATTTGTGCGGTATCCACCGAGACCGCCTGCTGATGCAGGTGTTGGAATAGTTCAGAGTCCGTCTGGCTGTCGGCAGCGTCCCGCAGGACAAGGGCGACGCGGCTACGCATTTCATCGGCTGCTTCGCGGGTGAATGTCAGCACGAGAAGTTCACGTACATCGCAGCCGTCCGGCGTAGATGTTACGAGCTGCGCACAACGCCGGGCCAAAGTTGCCGTTTTCCCGGAGCCTGCGCCCGCCAGAACCACCATTTCTCCCCGGCGATGGGCGATGGCACCTTGCTGCGCGGCGGTTAGTGAAAGAGCCGCCTTTTGATTCGTCGCATGAACAGGATCGTTCATTGGGACTCCATGCTCAGAGTTTGGGCCACGGCAGCAAGTTTGGTATTGGCATATTCCCGGGTGGTATCAAGATTGCGGTAGGGACCGCCTTGCCGGTGGAATGGACAAATGCTTTTAAATTCACAGGTGGAACAGGGGGTTAACTTTCCTATCTTGTAAGGCGACGGGGCGATATTTCCCTCCTGCATGCCTTGAGCAATTGAGCGCATTGTGATTAAACCAAATTCCAGCATGGCGGAAAATACTGGATCAGCCAGTCCTCCGTTTCGACTGGCGTGAGGTTCACCGTCTTTTTTGAGAGCAATCTTAAACCAGTCGCTGGAATTTCCGGCTTCCACCCGAGAATCCAGCGCCGTAATGGCCTCATTATCAAATGGGCCATCCGGTTTGCAGGTTTTATAATAGGCCGGATCATTGGCATTCAGTGGCTGTTCGTCGGGGGCGGGTTCAACGGAGATTTCTGAGGGCCGCAAAGGATAATAAAACGCGCCGATCGGATGCAGCGGCCCAGCACTCAGGATAACCGCATTACGTATGGCCAGCAGATACGCCACCAACTGTAAATCCAGGCCATGGACAAACTTCCCCAGATTGAATTTCTTCGCTCCGGATTTGTAATCAACCAGCAGGGCATTTCCCGCCGGGTCAAGATCGAGACGGTCAATTTTGCCGCGCAGTTCCAGCGCCGTGTCGGCACCATCTAAATTGACCGCTGGGAGAACCGGTGCGCCCGACTCGGAGTTGGAAAAAGTACCAAACCGCAATTCTGTGGCCACGGGGCGAAAGTTATTGCCCTGTGCGGCGCGGCGTTGCGCCTCCAGGATGACCGCCAGTTGACGATGCAGAGGCTTGGCAATGGCCTTGAGTTCCAAAGCATCGGCGATGGCAAGAGCGGAGAGATTCTCCGTACTGGCAGCAATGGCCTGCGTCAGAGTTCTCTCAAAATCTTCGCGCGAGCAGTCCGGCCAAACCAGCGTGCCCTTGATGACGGCACGGTAAAACAGATCCAGGGCATGATGGTACATCAAGCCCAGAGTGCGCGCATCGACCTGCCATTCGGGGCGCTGCTGCAATCGCAGCGTATACCTGTAGAAATGCTGCAGCGGGCATGCGGCATAAGTTTCCAGTTCACTGACGCTTAATACGGGCGCCCGTAATGCGAATCGGCCCAGGTTTTGTGGCAGAGGCTCGATAAGCCGGCGTTTCTTCGAATCCAGTGCAAGTTGCCAGCGTTGAACAATCGCCGGGGCCGTCTGTGCGTTGAGCCACTGTTGCGCCGCCTGGACGGAAAGCACATTGGCTGCCTCAGGTCGGCCCGAACGGACATCCTCCATGGCCAGCAAAACCCAGCGGATCAATTCGTCCAGCGCGGAAAAATCCGGCCAATGTATGTCTGTGGATTCAATGTGTTGAACTTGGACATCCGTAAACAGATCCCGCACACGCGCGATATACACGCTGGGGGCCGTCTTCCGTCCCTGGGCGTCGGCGGCGGGGTAGCTGATCAATAATTGTTCGGAGGGACGTGTCATGGCGACGTAATCAAAGAACGCCGCTTCTACAAATTCCTGCGAGGTATCGCCATTCAGGGTATCACCGAATATAGGCTCAAGGCGTTGTCGATCGGTGTCGTTAATCATGCCATCTTCCGCGGTTGCTTTAGGCATCAGGGTTTCGAGGGCACCCATGATCAACACCGCTTTTAATTCCGGATGACGAGAGCGCTGCGCGGAACTTATCAGGACTTGGTCCACCGCCGGGGGTATCAGTCCCAAGGTTAAATTTTCCAATACGGTTTGCAATAATTCGAAAAATTCCGCTGACGTTTGCGTATGCTCCACTGTTACCTGCGTCATTTCATAGAGCATCTCCCTGCACTGCGACCAGACTTGCTGGTGGATTTGCGCCTGTTCAACAGCGCCCTGGACTGTTGCCTGCTCAATCCAGTGTTCCATCACCGCCCCAACCCGCATGGATTCAAGTAATGTGATAAGCGCCTGGGCATAGTGCGCCACAGGGCTTAATTGCTGGACCGCGGAATGAAGAGCGATCCATGGCCCCAGGGCCTGATGCAATTGGCTTCGTGCGGCATTGACCGAACCTAGAATTTCCGCTTCCATCGTCGTGGGCTGGCCATATTCGTTATCAGTCGGCAATTCTTCCCATGTCCAATCGGATTTCAGCGTATCGCGCTCAATGCCGTGCGCCAGCAAATAATTCTCGAGATTGTAAGCATCGGAAGCGGTGATACCGGTCAGAGATGTTTTAACCAGAGATAATAAATCCGCTCGGGCAAAATTATTGCGAACCAGAGCCATGAGAGCCTGTAACAATTCCATCAGCGGATGAAATTTCAGACCCTGGCGTTCATCCAGAAAAAAGGGAATATGCAAACTGGGGAAGACGGTATTGATCAACTTCTCATACAAAGCTAAATCGCTGACGATTACCCCGATCTCCCGATATCGCATTCCACCTGCCACCATGAGGCGGATTTTTCGCCCCGCGCAAAGCACTTCCTCTTCTGGTGACGTACAGGAAAGCAGCGTTACGGCGTCGCGTGAAGGAACGGATGGGGTTCGGTGCGGACGGCTGGTAAATAGTTGTGATTCCAAATGAAGCAGGCCGCCCGCGCGGGCAAGGCGGTGGGGCGTGTGCAGAAATACAGGTTTGTTCACGGCTACGCCGGTTCTTTCAAATTGCCGCATGAGCCTCTGATACAGTCGCTGAGTTCGGCGGAAAATGCCCAAAGGTGCCGGCACCGCCGACGGATCGGTAAACACCGGGCTGGCCGGATCACCCAGCAGCGTAATGAATATATGTTGCACGGATTTGGCCAGGAGAGCTAAAAGCCGAATTTCCATGACGCTCATGGAGCTAAAAGCATCAACATATATGCTTATATGTTTAAGTCTACTGTCATCCACCAGAGCATTTTCAATAATCCCCGGCAGCATTTCCCCGTCAATAGCGTTAATGGGCCTGACGTTGTCCCAGCTTTCCAGCAACAACGCTAAATCGTGAAGTTTATCGGCCAATACCCCGGCCCCTACATTATCGCCGCGTTGCGCAGTAGCCGACCGCATTTGCTCTGCGGCTGCACGCAAGTCCTGGGCGCTTTTCCCGGCTTGCATGATTTCTCTAAGCGTGCGATCCAGAGTTGCCAGAAATCCCGGCAAATGCGCTACCTGACGATATGCGATCAGATTCTCCCGACATCCCTGTACGGCCCGTGCCAGCAGCAATTGCCGACCTATCGGGGAGAGTTCCGGCCCCAGCGGCAGGTGTAATTCCTCGGCAAGAAAGCGGCACAGTCGCCGAAACCCCACCACCCGAATACGAAAACTTCCCGCCAGCGATGCACTGGCAACGAGCCGTTGCTCGGACATGAATGTCCCCTGCTCCGGCACAACCCACAGCAACAGCGGCCCCAGCGGATCAGCTTGCGACGCGGCGGAAAGTGCATCAACGCAAAATCGCGTCTTGCCCGTTCCCGCACGACCGATCACAAACTCAACCGCCATA
>DAHXLH010000277.1:0-2474 GCA_027366115.1 Phycisphaerales bacterium | reverse complement strand
TTTTTAATCACGACCTGATCATGCCAGGAGATATGGGAAATCACGTACCAAAGCCCGATGACCGCAATCAGAATTTTGATGACGGTAACGATAACTTTGCGGGCGTTGTGTGGTTTTGCCTGCGTCATGATGTCCAATGGTTAGAAGAAAGTGGAGATTAAATCCCCAGGTCCTGCCGCGTTAAGATGGATTCAAACGTAAAGCCCGCGGATTCAATATTTTCCCGCGCGCCTTCCTGCCGATCGATGACCGCAACAATTTTTTCAACTTGCGCCCCGGCTGCGGTAATGACCTTGGCCGCCTCGAGCACCTGTCCGCCGGTGGTGGCAATATCTTCCACCAGCAGCACCGTATCGCCGGCCAAAAGAGCGCCTTCAATAAGCTTGCTGGTGCCGTAGTCCTTTTTGGAATTACGCACAATAAAAAAGGGCAGCCCCGCCGCCAGAGATGCCGCCGCCGCCAATGCCACACCGCCGAGTTCCGCACCGGCGATGCGCGTGGTCAACGGCGATCGCGCGGCAGCCATACGGGCACCGAGTGCGGCGAGAATATCGGGCTGGGTTTCAAAGAGATACTTATCCATATAATACTTGGATTTCCGCCCGGAACGCAGCGTAAAATCTCCTTCGAGATACGCTACTTCCTTGATCCGGGCGGCCAATTGTGATTTATCCAGCATAAAAAAGCTCCTTAACCATAATGGTGGGGAATTATAGCGATTTTTCACCCGCTGGCACGCCGGAGCACTCCGATTGTCGCTTTGGCCGCAATCCGCGGACGCTGAAAACGCGTTCGCGATCCCAGGCAATTGGTGCGGAAGCATAAGCCATAGGTGCTTGGCCCAGCCAATGGAACGGCGAATCTGAAAGACACTGTACCCCCTCGATGGGATCAGGACCGCCACGTCGCCGCCCTCGCAGTGCGGTGGGCGTCGGAGCCGGAGATTTACATTTTGCGCCTGTGATTAGCGAGATGGAAGACAAGCGGTCAGGGAACGAGTCCTTGTCTGCGGAGAATCTCGTAGGCAGACAGGGGAATTTGTGATGCCTCGGTTTGTTGACGGATAAAGTTGAGAACTCCGGAATCTAATGGTTGCTTCATTCGCAGTTTTCCAGCTTTCCGAAATTGCTCCAGCTTGGTATCGGTTACGACAAGCGCGCCGGGGTACTGAACACATGTGTCATGTTTGATGAAGGGGTGTTGCCCCGCGCGCAGTACGCAAGCCTGATCATATTTTTCGGTCCAGGATACGAACAGTACGATCACAACATTCCCGCTATCAAGCAATGGATCGGAAATTACCGCCCACAGGTGATCGTCAAAATCAGGCAAAAGAAAAGTATCGCCAGCTTTCATCCTCAGGCTGCCCCAAAGAGACGGGCGGCCGCAGCCTCAGCTTCAGTGTCCAAGGCAAGTTTATCTCTCAGTTCAAGTATGCCGGTGGCACTGAGAATATCCTCAATGGGGATGGCTTTACAAGCCCCCTTTTTGGGTTGATTTTTCACCCATTCCGGAAACGTGTGGGTAAATTCAGCAACTTCCCAGTCGTTGCAATCGCGGAATCTGGCGGCCACTTCATGCAGCTTGGCAATCTCGTATCGGGATAGTTCGCCAACACCAGGCTCCGATTTCAGAACGGCGTCGCGCCCTTCATTTTGTATATATTGCTCCCATTGCGGGGAGAAATAGGCTTCTCCCTTAAGAAGTTCATAGGTCCCCGTCAGTACCGGTCCGTGATCCATCGCAACAGGCCGGTCTCCGGTGATTGACCTGGCTCGCTGCTGCAGAAGCGAGCGGTCGGCGATGTAAAGCAGTTTCAACAGGCGCAGCCGGCTAAGGCGGTGCGGCGATTCCGCTTTCAGCAATACGGCGGCGGCCTGAATGGTTTTCATGACGTTGAAACGAAAAATCATCGTTCCCTCGCCAGCTTTCCTGTGGTAAATGGGGTTATTCTTCATCGGCCGCTCCAGTTATTAATTTGGTTTCGCGTCGTGCAGCTGAAATTTACGCAGTTCGTAAACCAGTCGCAGGAATTAATTACAAACGCAGCCCAAAATCTACCCTCGAGCCTCATTTATTCTGCTCGCCTTCATCTTATTGAAACTCCCTCAACCGTTGAATTGATTATAGCATTGTAATGGGAGTAATGAAAACCCGGATTTGGCACAACGCCGGGTTCAAGGCCTGAGGCGGTTTAAGCGGCATGCGCGGCCAAGTGAACGGAGCACCAATGGTGGAAGACGCAGCGGCGTGCATGACGCCTTGCGCGGCGATCAACCGGCCTGACGGCCGCGGGTTACCCGCCACGGTTGCGTTCGCCTTCGCATTTTTAGGCTTTCCGGCGCGGGGAACGGCTGCGAAATTTTACGGTTTTGCGGCAACTGAAAATTGTCGGTTAGGGTGTCGCGGATATTACGAATTCATGCGATAATACCGGTCGATGGCGTCAGGTGGGAAAGCCTGATGGTAAAGGG
>DAHXLH010000250.1:0-8273 GCA_027366115.1 Phycisphaerales bacterium | reverse complement strand
CAACCCACGCGCAGTGCAGGCATTTACCGCACGATTGTATTTATGCCGTCGCTGGTGCCGCTGGTGGCATCGGCGTTGATCTGGCAATGGCTGTTTAATGCGGACAAAGGCTTGATTAATGCGGTGCTCCGGCCGGTGTTGCACGTGCTCGGCCGACGGATACTTTCCCCGCTGGCCGGCGCGCTGGGCACCGGGCATGGCACAGTTGATTCTCTGCGGCACATAGCGCCTCCGGTATGGCTTGGTGTCCCGCACTGGGCGATGGCGGCGATTATTTTTATCAGCTTCTGGGGTGTTGGTCAGACCGTGGTGATATTTCTCGCCGGGCTGCAGGATGTCCCGCGTGAACTTCATGAAGCCGCCGAAATGGACGGTGTCGGTGTGATGCGCCGCTTTTTTAATATCACGCTGCCGATGCTGTCACCGGTGATATTTTTTAATTTAATTATGGGGATCATCGGGAGCTGGCAGATATTTGATGTACCCTACGTGATGACCGGTGGCGGACCGGGGCGATCCACGCTTTTTTACAGCATGTATATATTTGAAGCGGCGTTTAATCAGTTGCGGATGGGGCCGGCGTGTGCGATGGCGTGGATCCAGTTGCTGATTATTCTTTTTCTGACGGTGCTGGCGTTTGCGTCGGCTAGAAAGTGGGTCTATTACGCATGAACCGTAAGCAACGCCTCCTGACGCATCTTCTTTTACTGCTGGCTGCCGCCGCGTATGTGGCACCCTTGCTTTGGATGATTGATACGAGTTTAAAGCGCGAAGTGCAGGCGGTACAGATTCCACCGGTGATGATTCCGCATCCGATTCGCTGGCAAAATTATCGGCATGTGCTGCGGGATCCGCAATTTGATTTCTCTCTTTTTGCCCGCAATACGTTAATTATCGCGTCATTGAGCTCTCTGGGAGCCATGTTGTCATCTTCATTAGTGGCGTACAGTTTAGCGAAAATCCGCTGGCGGGGCCGGGGGCTGGTTTTTGGTATCGTGCTGGCATCCATGATGATTCCATTTCCGGTGTTTATGGTGCCGCTGTATCGGATTTTCCGGGAATTGGGCTGGATTGGCACGAATTTGCCGCTATGGGTTCCGGCGTTTTTCGGCATTCCGTTTTTCATTTTTCTGTTGCGGCAGTTCTATTTGACCATTCCCCGGGAACTTTCCGAGGCGGCGGTGATGGATGGTTGCTCCCACTTTGGAATATGGTGGCGCATTATGCTGCCGCTGACACGTCCGGCGTTGCTGGTGGTGGGGTTATTTTCATTTATGGGCGCCTGGAATAATTTTCTGGGGCCATTGGTATATTTAACCCATCAGAGCGGTTTTACACTTTCCGTGGCGTTGCAGGTGTATCAGAGCCGCTCCGGCGGGACGAGTTACAATCTGCTGATGGCGGCTTCGGTGCTGATTATCGCACCGGTGCTGATATTATTTTTTCTGGCACAAAAAACGTTTATTCGCGGCATCGCCACGACGGGCTTGAAATAGCGACGGATTTGCCAACAGCAGCGGGTTACGGAAAGTGTAATTGACCGCCAAGTTCCGGATGTTGCTGTAAATATTTCCGCACCATGGCGAAGTAGCTGGTTTCTTCAACGGGTAAATCTTCCAAATCCAAATCATGGCGCGCCGCAATCACGGCTGCCTCGGTGGGCGCTTCGATTTCCAAAAAAAAGCCGAACACCGGCATGTCATCAAGTTCCACCAGGCAATCGCGGAATTCATAACTGCGGCGACGCTTTTGAAACTCCATGAACTTCACATACCCCAGGGTGGTGAATAATAATTCCGCCATTTCAGGCGGCTGGGCGTAAAAATCGACGGATGGGCGGCTGCTGACTTGGGCAAACGTTCTCTGACCTTTCCAGGTTATGACACTGGGCAGCACCTGACCTTCACGGGTTATCTGATGCCGCAGCCGCAGGGCGGCGCGGGCGGTGCGTAATTGGCCGTCGGGGGTATCCAGAAAAATATTTGTTTCCCGAACATCCCGGACATAGCGTGCGCCGGCGGCACAGAGGCGCTGGAACATACGTTCATAATCAACAGCAACTTTGAGCTTTATTTCGATTTCATGCGGTGCGGCATGGGGTGCGGTCATGGGTTGTGGTATCCTGTAAAAACACACGGCCTTAGCGAAACAGGGCAATAATGGCGGCTTGTCCATGAATAAAATTGCGCCCGCCCACCGGGCCTAATTCACCGGCACAGAAAAACCCGGCCACAGGAATGGCCCCCACCACTTCACGAAGCGCCTGAATATCATGATGCGGCGTACCGAAGAGATTCATTCCGCGGCCATTACAACTGAACATCAGCGCCCCGTGCGGCACTTCAGCCAGCATTAATTCACCCTGCAACAGCAGCCGCAAGTCTTCATCCGCCGATCGCGCGTCCTGCACGTGCAACCGAATAATCTGTCCGGGCTGTACAAAATCACCGATGGAAATACTGCCGTCGGACCGATGAATTTCCAGGATATTGCGAACCAGAAAATCTCCGCGCCCGAAAT
This sequence comes from Phycisphaerales bacterium, assembly GCA_027366115.1. Taxonomy (GTDB): domain Bacteria; phylum Planctomycetota; class Phycisphaerae; order WQYP01; family WQYP01; genus JAMDCX01. The sequence continues at coordinate 5,753 of DAHXLH010000250.1, read as the reverse complement.
TTCCCTTGCGCTGATCAATAACCCGCCCGATCAGCAGGCTTCGCTTTTGGATTAATTCGCGGTCTTCCATGGACAGGCCGGACACCATATCCCGCACGGCGGTCATGGCGGGCTTGCCATCGAGCATTTTAATATTATTTTCATTCCCCTGCGTGATGGTAAACGTGGGGCCAACGGGCCGGCACCCCTGCGATACGACGCAATCGACTTCCAGCGGCCCCGCAAATGACACGCCGATCATGCCGCTGTTGAATATATGATCATTAATGGCCAGTCGTGTTTCACCGGGTCTTTGCACGCCGCTGGCCATTCCTCCGACAACCGGGGCATGGGGAAATTCTTTTGAGCAGGCATCCAGCAACTGAACAACGGGCGTGGTAAACGGGTCCGCCAGCATGATAAAGAGCCGCAAATTTGGTCCCGCCTCCAGACGTGCGCGCAAGGTGCTGTTTTCACCGAGAAGCTCAGACCATTCCTCATCGGCAAAGCGAAAATGATCCACCGTAACGCCGGGCAGAGAAAAGCCGATGGCCGACACGGCCGGGTTGCGTTCAATTTCCCGATCAACTCCCAGGACACTTTCGGCCGTGCAGGCCAGAAGCGTTCTACAATGCGTACGTTCAATGAGGCCGCCGGTAATGCGGGAAAAATCCGCCTGCAATAGAGAGGATACAAAAACCACCAGCAGGTCGATGGGCGGATCACCCATTTGGCCATTGAGTTGATCCGTGAGACTTCCAATAATGGTGTCGGCGTCAGTCGCGGCGACAATAGCGGAAGATAAGCGCATTAATAAAAACTCCTGTCACGCAGTAAGTATAGTTATCCGCACCATCGCCAGCCAGCGAATATCATAAGGGTTGTTTTCCATGACATTCCACGTCCAACCATGACGTATCATTAGCTCAATGCGGGAGCGTTGAGTTGACCGCGGGATGCAATTTAATGACACGGTGCGCTGCGGTCCGTCGCGATTGGTGCGGTGCGTGCCGCCTTGGGGTGCGGCCTTTTTCCGCAACGGCGTTCCGCATCGAACCGTGACGCTGCCGCGTCAGGCTAAGGCTTTTTTTGGGGTCGTTGCGCGTGGGACGCGGGCCTCAGGTTGAAACGCAGCGGAACAAAATCAGGTCCGTGGAATCTCAGGCGATCATACGAATGGTTATCGGGTAGCGGTACATCTGGCCCTGGCAGGCTTTGACGGTGGCAATGATGCTGGCGACAAACATGAATAGAACCAGTGCAATAAACAGAAAAAACCCGATTACGACCAGGCAAAGAATGGCAGAGACAATAAAATAAATAAAGATCGTGAACATCTCCACGGCTGGAAAGAAATTTTAACAAACCAATCGACGGCCCGCCAATTTCCCTCAGGCGTATGACGAAAATGCCACTTCTATGCTACATTATCCGCAGGTTAATTTGCATGGGTAGATAAGGATGATGAATCGATTGCAACTTGCCCGCTGTATTGATCATACGGTACTCAAGCCGGAGGCTGGAGAGCGGGAAATCCGTGCGGTAACCGCGGAGGCGTTGGACTACGGGTTTGCCGGCGTATGTGTTAATTCCAGGTGGATCAAGCTGGTGAGAACTCTGCTGGATGCCGCGGGTAAAAACGGCGCCGGCCATCCGGTGGCCGCGTGTGGCGTCGTAGGCTTTCCGTTTGGGGCTTCGGATACAGCGGTCAAAGCGTTTGAGGCGCAAGCGTGCGTGAACTCGGGGGCCGATGAAATAGATATGGTGATTTGGATACCGGCACTATTGTCGGGAAATCTTGATGCGGCGCGCCAGGATGTGGAACTGGTTGTCAAGGCGGCGAAACGTGTTTCCCGTAAAGCCATTGTCAAAGTAATCTTGGAAACGGCGATCCTTAACGAATCGCAGATTGCCTTGGGCTGCCAGGCAGCCGGTGAAGGAGGGGCGGATTTTGTAAAAACCAGTACGGGTTTTCATCCGGCGGGCGGCGCAAGCGTTGAGGGGGTGCGGTGGTTAAAACAATATTGCGGCTCATTGCGCGTTAAAGCCTCTGGTGGAATTCGTGATCTGGTAACAGCACAGGCTATGCTGGCGGCCGGGGCGGATCGACTGGGATGTTCCGCCGGCGTTGCAATTATCAATAGTCTGCCGCAAGAGATATAAAGGAGTTGATGAATGAGAATTCTGGTAACGGGGGCGGCGGGGTTTATAGCATCGCGGCTTTCAGTGCGGCTGTTGCAACGTGGAGATCAAGTCGTAGGGCTGGATAATTTAAGCGATTATTATTCGGTGGAACATAAACGGCGGAATTTAGCGGATTTAACTGCGCAGGGGACATTTACATTTATCGAAGGTGATCTGCGTGACGCGGATTTGCTGCTGAAAATTTGTCAGCAACATCAGCCCCAAGCCATCGCCCATATTGGAGCGATGGCATCGGTGCGTTACAGCGTGGCGAACCCGCTGATTTATGCGGCGGTAAATGTGCAGGGCACGCTGAATCTGCTGGATGCGGCACGGCAAATCGGCAAGCCGCACTGCCTGCTGGCATCCACGGGATCGGTTTACGGCCAGTCCACAGCGGCGCCGTTTCCGGAAACCGCCGCCGCGGATCGCCCTCTGGCGCCGTATCCCGCCAGCAAGCGGGCGATGGAACTTTTCGCGCACAGCCATCATCACATCTGGAACCTGCCGGTCACGATTCTTCGATTTTTTAATGTGTATGGTCCGCATGGCCGGCCCGACATGATGCCATGGCATTGGGCGCGGCAGATCATGGCGGATGAGGAACTCACGTTGTTTGGAGCCGGGCATCTCAAGCGGGACTGGACTTATATTGATGACATTCTTGACGGCTTTATGGCGGCATTGGACAGCGGTAACGGATACCGGGTTTATAATCTTGGGTGCGGCCAACCGGTGGAAAATTTGGAATTTGTCCGGACTTTGGAAGAGATTTTGGGGAAAAAAGCGAAATGCCGGGCCATACCCGCTCCCTTATCTGAACCTTCCATTACGTATGCGGATATCGCCAAGGCCGGCCGGGAATTGGGGTATGCGCCGAAAATACACGTGCGTGAGGGGCTGGATCGATTTATCAGATGGATGCGCAACACGGACTTAATCTAACACTCATGCTTTTCCCGGCACTATGCCGATAATACAGGCGGTAATCCAACGGCTGTGATCGGAGAACCGAAAGCGGGAATATCGCACTGCGGGTTCCGCGGGAGCGTATGGAAAAAGGGGAACAGGCGCTGGGAGCTTGCCAATTAGCGGTCATACCCGGACAATATCGGCTCTGAACAGTTTCCCGAAGCTGAAATTGAGTGTAGCACTATGACCAACTCCAATAATGTCGCCAGTAAAACCGAGACCATGCTGGGCAAATTCATTGTTGATCAGGGGTTTTGCACGCAGGAAGAGCTTGGGGATTGTCTGTCGCTGCAGGCGGAACTCGAGCGGCAGGAAAGCCATCGCTCATTAACCGATATTCTCGTCGCCAACGGCTATGTCACGCAAACCCAGCTGGCCCGCGTTAAAGCGGCGGTGGAAGAGCAAAAAACTTTTCAGCAGATTCCCGGCTACCAGATTATCTCCAAACTTGGCTCCGGCGCGATGGCCACGGTGTTTAAAGCCCGGCAGCTTTCCCTGGACCGAACTGTCGCTATTAAAGTTCTGCCCAAACGCATGAGCGAAAATAAAGAATTCGTAGACCGCTTCTACATGGAAGGCAGGGCCGCGGCGAAATTAAACCATCCTAATATTGTGGCCGCCTATGACGTAGGCGAAGCGGGCGGATACCACTATTTTGTCATGGAATATGTGGCGGGAAAAACGGTCTATGATCATCTGATAGACAGCGGAAAAACTTATCCGGAAAAGCAGGCACTGGACATTATTATTCAGGTTTGTCGGGCGCTGGTGCACGCCCATCTCAACGGCCTGATCCACCGGGATGTTAAACCCAAGAATATCATGATGACTCCGGAAGGAACCGCCAAGCTCGCTGATATGGGTTTAGCGCGGGAAGCCGATGACAAAGCCGCCGCCGCCGCTGAAGCGGGCAAAGCCTATGGTACACCCTATTACATTTCCCCTGAACAGATTCGCGGGCAGCTTAATATTGATTTCCGGGCGGACATTTATTCGCTCGGCGCCACGATGTACCACATGGTAACCGGCCGCGTGCCATTTGAAGCGCCATCGCCGGCGGCGGTGATGCATAAACATTTGAAAGAGGATCTGGTACCACCTGATCACGTGAATACCAACTTAAGTGTCGGCATTTCGGAAATTATTGAAGTGGCCATGGCCAAAGACCCCGCCAAGCGGTATTCCTCCACCTCGGACATGCTTTCAGACTTGGAATCGGTAGCACATGGTGATCCACCCAAACTCGCCCGGCGCGCCTATGATCTGACCACGCTGGCTAAAATTGAAAAAGCCGCCGCGGATTCCAATCCATCGGATCAGGTGGATATGGTGGAAGCTCAAGAAGAACCAACCATTGACCTGGGAACCCGCACGCTGATTCAAAAATTCAAGGATCCACTGGTACTTTTGCTGCTGGGCTGCCTGGTATTTGCCATTGTGATTATTGTTCTGCTGGAACTCAAGGGCGGTTAACGCGATCCTGTCGGCCGCGGTGGAAGGCAAACTTCACATTAAAACCCGAACCAGTTCCCGGGAATATACGACCGCACCCGCGTTACAACGCCATGGTCCAGATCTACCAGCACCGGCAGAAATGGCGGACGCCAGATATGCGCATCTTCAAATGCGAGCCGTAACATTTTGGGATTCGCAAAACCCTTGGGCAGCGGGCCGTACGGGGGCAGTTGGATCAGCGCCACATTGTGATTGGGACTCTTCTTCAAGCGGCGGGAAATACCTGCTATGGCATGTTGGCACACCGGGCAGGTATGAAAATAAATAACCGCCAGCCACTTTCCGCGCATGATGGCGCGGCTGCCGGGAATATAATCCGCGGCCGGGAAACGCTTGGCATCCCAAGCCGGCGGCCGCATGAATATCACGCCGTGTCCGCCGGTGATTGTGCCATTGGCGTGCAGCATTCCAGGCTGGAGATAAACTTTTCCCCCGATCATGCCCGCTGCAATCCCCAATGCCACTATCCCCGAAAATATCTTACGCCAGGCGACAGCCGGAGATTTCTTCGGAACCTTTGGCATTGCGGCTAATAACAAAAACAGGATTGCGGCATCCAGGGTTGCGGTGATCCATGGGTTCATCGGCACAGGTCCAAAGCAGCCGCAATTTACCTGACCTTGCCATGCACGGTGCAGCGAAACGGCCAAAAACACGGTAAATAAGAGCACGCCGGCGCGCAAGGCATAATAGCCGGCGACAGAACTCATAAACCAGACCCCGGCTGCTAATTCCATGAGCACTTCAGTGGTATGGAAGAAATAATTTTTAGTAACCGCCCCGCGCAGCAGATCATATCCTTTAAGCACGCCGGCGATGATCAGCACGACACCCGCGAGGAAAAGTATCCATTGCAAGAGCGGACGTTTGATCAACTGCGGCGAAGGCGAGGCAGAGGCACTGTAATCTGTCGAATTTTCGGTCATCATAGTGCCTTGGTTTTACCAAAAAGTGCCTGCAATGCCCAGCGCGTTTTAAGCGGGCGATCCGCTGCGGCCTCAATGGCCGTGATCAGCACCGCGGCGGCGGCGCGCATTGCGGGAGCATCCGCGGGTTTGGACGCGGGAGCGGTTAATAGTGCGCTGGGCGCCGGCAACCGCGCA
>DAHXLH010000215.1:0-35594 GCA_027366115.1 Phycisphaerales bacterium | reverse complement strand
AACGCCATAACGTGACGAATCCGCGACGCGCTGCAAATGCACCCAATTGTCCGCGCGTCGCACGACCAGCGTCTGATGTTTTCCAGCCCGACTGATCCTATAAACAGCCAGTTATTTAGCACTTTTTAACGCTTGAACCGCTTTACTATTGTATTTAACAATCCTGCTGGAGGTTGCCATATCTTGCGGAAAGGCCGAAAACGGCGGTGTGGCGCAGGCTTGACCAATAACACCCCATGCTCCAGGGCTTTGGGGTGTCATCAGTAAACAAATCGCGGTTGCCAAACCAGTTATGCAGTAATGCCATTGCGGTTCGATCAAGATGCGATAAAATTTCATCGGTCGTGTCCAGAATATCAAATGGCAAATTAATTAACTGCGGAGAAGCTTGTCATGGCTGGACGTACCACAGAGGATTGCTCACGGCGGGATCTACTTCTTGGTGCCGTGACATTGGCCACGGCACCCAAGCGGCCGGCTTCCGGGCGCAGGATCACGTCAAAACTTGATCGCAAAGCCTTGGTCACCCGGCATAACTTTCAATACAATCAACTGGATGGGGTTTTCCAACTCGGTAATGGCGGTGCCGTGTTTAATTGTGATGCCACCGGATTGCAAACCTTTGCCGGTAACATCATGACGGACTGGGGTTGGAATTGGTCGCCGATGCCGGCCGGTTATACGCGGGCGGATGTCCCGATTACCGGCACGTACGAGCGCGGCCGCCTTACAGGCCCGCAAATCTGGCCGGCCGCGGAAAACGCACTATACCACTGGATGCGGGAGAATCCGCATCGCATGAATCTGGGGCGACTGCGGATGGTACATGCCGACGGCGCACCGCTGAAGCCGGAAGATATCTCAGGGATTGATAGACATATTGACATTTTTACTGGTAAACAACGTGCGGTATTCCGGTTGCACCAGCAACGCGTCGTAGTCGAAAGCCTTTGCGACGCGGAAGCCGATAGACTGGCTGTGCGGATAACATCTTCCGCCCTGGCTACCGGGCGTTTCTGGATCATCCTGGACTTTCCTTATCCGGATCGCACCCAGGGGCCTTGGGTTGGAGATTTTCATGCCACGGGAAAACATCAGACGCTGGTCGTGCGACGCGCGGACAATTGGGTGCATTTGCAGCGCGTCGCGGATTCGTCACGTTATGGCGTTATGTTCACCGGAAAACATGCGGCCATTTATCCCGATACACTTCCTCACACGTGGCGGCTTGTTCCGCTGACGGGCCAGAACACAATTGAATTGACCTGCCGGTTCGCCCCCGATTCCGTGAATTTGGCACAGGGGCACCAGAGCTTTCCGGAAACGGAAAAGGCCGCGGCCAATCATTGGGAACGGTTTTGGAACAGTGGCGGAGCCATTGATCTTTCCGGCAGCAGTAACCCTGCGGCACCGGAACTCGAACGGCGGATTGTGCTGGCGCAATATCAGATGGCTGTGCAGGAAGCCGGGGATATGCCTGGCGCGGAAATCGGTTTAATGGGGCTGGATCAATGGAGCAGTCAGGCTAACATGGAAATGGCGGTCTGGCATATCGGACATTATGCGTTGTGGAACCGCTGGCCATTAGCGATGCGCGAGTTGGCTTTCTATTGGCGGATCAAGCCGGTAGCGCGGGCGCTGGCCAGGCAATTGAATTATCACGGCGTCAAATGGCCCAAGCGCACCGGCCCCGGCGGGCGGAATGTCCCGTGGTTTGGAGATAATATTCTGGCTTGGCAGCAGCCGCATCCGATCTTTTTTGCCGAATTGCATTACCGTCAGTCCCCGACCTCCGGAACGCTTAAGCTATGGCGTGATATTATTTTTTCCACCGCGGATTACGTGGCCAGCTTTCCAACATGGAACCGCACGCTGAAGCGTTACGATCTTACGCCTGTTATGCCGGCGTGTGAACATGGCGTTACCAGCAACAGTATTTATGAATTGGCCTATTGGCGGTTCGCATTAACTACCGCTCAAACATGGAGGCACCGCATGGGATTACCCCCGGAAGCCCGTTGGGCGCATGTCCTGAAACATTTGGCCCCCCTGCCTATGGATCAGGGCGTTTATGTGATTTCCGAGCAGTGGGCCAAAGCGACCTACACGACCATACGCAGTAATCATCCCGATATGATCGGAGTTTACGGCATGTTACCGCGGATTGCCGGGGTGGACCCCGCAACAGCTCATGCAACGGTATTGAAAACCTGGAAATCCTGGGACTGGGCGGGTAATCATGAATATGGATGGGATTTGCCATGGATGGCCATGGCGGCGGCGCGGGTTGGTGAACCGCGGATTGCGATTGCGGCCCTGACCGCAAAAGTTCACGGCAATCATTTTGATATTCGCGGCATCAACACCGGCGGTCCATGCCCCTATATTCCGGGAGACGGCGCTTTACTTTATGCAGCGGCATTTCTGGCCGCAGGTTGGGACGGCGGTCCGCAACACAATGCCCCAGGTTTCCCCCAGGACGGCTCCTGGAACGTCCGGCACGAAGGCCTGAACAAGGCGATTTAATAAAACAAAGGTACCTGACACCTTTTTTTAGGAAAAGGTGTCAGGTACCTTTGTTTCGGGCGGCGTTAACGCGGATTGGCCGGGGGCAGGGTCTGCATCACGGGGGCGGGGGCATTGGTCCATGCAATGCGCTTGACGTTTTGACAGAGAATGGCGGGCCGGGCGTCGGGGTTTTCGAGTTGAAAGCGGACATTGTTCAGTACCAGATCATCGGCGTGCCGGGCGTACATGCCATAAGCCGGCAGATATAAGCCGAAGAGGAAAAAGTCCGGGAAGGCGGTGATTTTTTCAGGCACCTGTATTTTTGCGGCGCCCGCCGGTGCACCGCCGGAAAGAGTAATGGAAATATTTTCCAGCAGAACGTGGCCGACATCATAGTTGGGAATACCCGTAATAAATATTCCAGTGGGAAATAGCAATCGCCCCTGATTGGATGCCTGCGCGGTGACATTACGAATGACGATATTGTTGATGCTGCCCACATTCCGGGGGTCTTGCCCCGGATGAAATGTGGAAAGCCGGCCGCCAAGGCGGATGAATATAGGCATGTCCACATTTCTCATTTGAATATTGTCGAATCGAACATTGCTGATATGGGCACCATCCACGGATAAAATTTTAATTCCGCCCAGGCGGGTGTCATACTCGTAACAGTCCTTGACATGAATATCGCGCATCGTACCCATGGTTTCACTGCCAAATTTTACCGCCGCGCACTGGCTGCTTAAACGGCAATGATCCACTCGAATATGTGAACAACTGGTGGGTGTGGTGGTTTTAAGACAAATGCAGTCATCCTCGGAATTAATATCGCAATGCGTGATATGCACCAGTTCGCTGGAATCCACATCAATGCCGTCATTGTTGTAATTAGCATGGTTCCAGATATGTACATGATCCACGAGAATCTGCCGACAACGGTACAAATTCAGGCCCCATGCGGCCGACTGTTCAAGCGTCACATCGCGCACGGTTATTCCGTTGCAATGCGCCAGGCGGATTAAAAAAGGCCGATTGCCGCGGAAGCCTACGCCGTCACCATTGATGGCACCGGTACCCTCAATTCCGATATTATCGGCGTGATTTGCGCCAATTAAGCAGTAGCCAAAGGCCTGCCCGTCGCCGTCAATAAAAGGATCAACGGTATGGTAGTTTTTAATATCGGGAGAACCGAATATCTCCGAGCCGGTTTGCAGGTCCAGTGTCACGTTACTTTTTAATTGCAGTGTGCCACACAAATACGTTCCGGCGGGAAACACCACTTTTCCGCCGCCATAGCGGCTGCATGTGTCGATAGCCCGCTGAATTGCGGCTGTATCCAAGGTTACAGCGTTACCGGCGGCTCCGAAATTCTTGACATTATATTGACCATCAGCGGAGCGGGAATCCGCATTGTGGTCAAAGTGACGAAACAGGCCGATCGCTGCGAAAAGCACCACCGCGCCAAGCAAAATTCGAATACTCCAGTTCAAAATGCGGTCGATGCTGGTCTTGGGCATGGCGGCAAAATACCTCTGATAAAACATTATTTCCCCGCGGGGATTGCACCATCCAGGCCATGATGCGGGCTGGGCGTGGGCAGCGTGACATCAATGGGCTTGAATGTGCCGGCACTTGAAACCGCAATATCCCCTAGCGCCGGAAGATATTGCCACGGATTGGTAATTTGATTTGCCGGGCCGCGCCATCGCGTCATCACCTTGCCGAGATTACTGACCTTCTGCCAGCCGGCGTAATAGCGTTCAAAATACCATACAGCCACGCGAAAAATAATTGATCCCTGATGGCCAGAATAAAATGAATGGCTCCGAATCTGTTCTACCACCAGTGTGGCATGGTTATGATCGCCCGCAATCCAAAGGGGACGGTTGTAATTGGTAAAGCGGGGAATTTTTTCAATGAAATTGACAATTTGTTTTAGATCGCCGGGGGTCATCGGAGGGCCGGGTTCAACCGGGCGGTAATAATTCATATTCACGCCTTCCCAGCGGGCCTTGGCGGTAAAAACAATCAGGTCATAACGGTGACCTGGAATAATGCCCGGAATACGAAATGTTCCGGCGGAATTAATTTTTCCTGGAAACACCCAGGCGGTGGGTTTATTGGTGCTTAATGCCAGCACGTTCGCTCGGTTACGCTCAACGGCTTCGATACGGATGATGCGGTGCGAGGATCTGATGCGCCCGGTCAGGGTGATGGAAGCTTTCGCCATAACCGCCGGGGCGGACACGGGCAAAAGCAGGGCGCAGGCACAAGCAAAGATGCACAAGTTTAGCATTCGCAGGGCCACGGTTCACCCAATTGTTTGCGGCATAAATTCAAATTTTCAACTGGAGCGGCGGGTTCGCTCAATCCAGCCGGTATCCACACGAGATTCCCGAAAATCCTGGGAATTCATAATAAAGCGGTGCAGTGGAATCGTAGTCTTAACGGGTCCGGCGCGGAATTCATCCAGTGCCCGGCGCATGGTGGCGATGGCCTGATCACGTGTGGGCCGATGCACGATCAATTTGCCGATCATACTGTCATAGTTCGGTCCGATGCGATACCCCTGATACGCGTGGGTATCCAGGCGCACGCCCGGGCCACCCGGCGGGGCGAATTCCTCCAGCAATCCCGGAGAGGGCGCGAAGTTGCGATCCGGGTCCTCGGCGTTAATTCGGCATTCAATGGAGGCCCCATTGATGCGAATATCTTTCTGGGAAATATCGAGCTTTTCTCCCGCGGCGATGCGCAGCTGCCACTGGATTAAATCCTGCCCGGTCACGGATTCCGTCACCGGGTGCTCCACTTGAATGCGGGTATTCACTTCCAGAAAATAAAACTTTTTCTGCTTGTCCATGACAAATTCAACCGTTGCGGCTGAGTAATAGCCAGCGGCTTTGGCCAGGCGAACGGCACTTTCACAGAGTTCCTGGCGGGTATCTTCATCAATAACCGGACAAGGTGATTCTTCGACCAGTTTCTGATGACGCCGTTGAATGGAGCAGTCGCGCTCAAAGAGGTGCACGACGTTGCCATGTTTATCGCCCAGAATCTGCACTTCCACATGGCGCGGTTCTTCATGGTATTTTTCAATGAAGACCGTGGCATCCTTAAAAGCGGCCTCGGCTTCAGCCCGGGCCGCATTCAGCGAGCTTTTAAGAGTGATTTCATTGTGCGCCACGCGCATGCCCCTGCCACCCCCGCCGGCGGAGGCTTTAATGATGACCGGATAGCCGATTTTCTTGGCCACGTCCACCGCTTCTTTTTCTGTTTGAATCGGGCCGTCGCTACCGGGGGTCAGGGGGACTTTGCATTGCTTGGCTAAATCTTTCGACGCCAATTTGGAACCCAGCATCTTCATGGATTCAACTGACGGGCCGATGAATTCAATTTTGCAACTGCGGCAAACATCCGCGAAGTGGGCATTTTCTGATAAAAACCCAAAGCCCGGGTGAATCGCCTGCACATCAGCAACTTCCGCGGCGGAAATAATGCGGGGAATATTGAGATAACTTTCCCCCGCCGCCGCCGGCCCAATACAGATCGCCTGGTCCGCAAGTTTCAGGTAGGCGGCATCGCGATCAGCTTCGGAGTAAACCGCCACGACCTCAACCCCTAATTCCCGGCAGGCCCGGATAATGCGCAAAGCAATTTCGCCGCGATTGGCAACAAGAATTCTGGAAAACATATCTTCCTCTACGATGCCCAGCCAGGGAATTTACCGGCTTTTTACCATGAACAGCGGTTGATTGAATTCGACCACCTGACCATTCTGCACCAGCATTTTAGTTACGACACCACTGACTTCGGCGCGGATTTCGTTAAATACCTTCATGGCTTCAATGATGCAGACAACGCTTTCTTTACCGACCGTTGACCCGATTTTTACAAACGGTTCCGAGTCCGGATTGGCCGCAGTATAAAAAGTGCCAACCATAGGGGATTTGATGGCGACAAGACCTTCGTCCACCGGCGGCTCCGCGGCAGGGGCAGGGGCGGCGTTGGCCCCTTGCGGTGCCATCATGGGCTGCTGGGCCATCATCGGTGCGCCGGGCACGGGCACGCCGACAGGAGCAAAATCTCGCTTCAGGCGGATTTTAGATTTATCTTCCACCAGCTCTATTTCCGTCAGGCCGTGATCAGACATGAGCTTAATAAGGTCTTTGACACGCTTATTGTCGGTAAACGTTTCCTTGGTCGCCATAATAATTGATTCTCCGAAAGCCACCCGCCGCACAACACGTGGGTTATAGCCAAGCCGAATTCAAAGTTTTAGGAAGGCTGCTTAACACGCGGCAGCCTGTCTGAGTAACCAGTATATCGTCCTCAATCCGCACACCGCCAACACCTGGAAGATAAATTCCCGGCTCGACGGTGACAATCATACCCGGTTTCAGAATAACATCACCGCGTTGGGAAAGCGAGACCTGCTCATGAATATCCCGCCCCACCCCGTGGCCCAGGCTGTGGCCGAAGGATTTGCCATACCCCGCCTTGGTAATAATGTCGCGGGCTATTTTATCAATTTTTTTTCCGGGTGCATCGGGTTTAATGGCGGCGATCGCGGATTGCTGCGCCTCGAGAACAATCTGATAAATTTCCCGGATTTTTCGCGGTGGTTCGCCCATGAAAATCATGCGTGTGAGATCAGATCGGTAGCCGTTGTATAAGGCACCCCAGTCCACCAGCAGCGCCGAGTTATTCTGCATTTTTACCGCGCCGGGGCGATAATGGGGCAGACTTCCGTTGGCTGCGGCAGCAACAATCGGATCAAAACTGGCGTTGGAGGCCCCGCGACGCCGCATTTCATAAACCAACAGTCCGGCAATTTCATTTTCCGTCTGCCCCGCCTTCAGATGGGCTTTCATCGCTTCAAAGCTGTGCTCAGCAATGGTAACCGCCTGTTCGATCAAGGCGATTTCATGGCTATCTTTAATGTTGCGCAGCTTGACCAGTATCTCCAGCACCGCCTTCAGACGAATGCCTGCCGGAACAGTGAATTCCTTAATGGCCGCCTGTTGCCGCAGCGACACGCTTTCTTCCTGTACCGCCAAGGTGCGAATTTTACATTTTTTGCAGATTTTGATTAATTCCTCCGACAGCCGCTTTTTTCGCATGATCGCGTGAACCCACGGACATTCGCGGGCGATTTGTTCGGCATATCGAAAATCGCTGATCAACCACACCTGATCAGCCGTCAGTAACGCCCAGGAGTCATCCCCTTCAAAGCCTGTCAGCCAACTTACATCAGGAAAATACGTTACAAGCAGGGCATCGGCTTTGGGCTTTTTTAATTCAGCGCGCGCCGCCTGCCAGCGTTGTAAAATATAATCCGGAGGTTGTGGGACAGCTTCAGACATTCAGGCTTCTCCATAAGCAAAGCATGAAGTATACCCGCAGATTGAATTTGGCACATCTTATTGCGGCCCAACAGAGCAGATGGGCATTTAGCCGACAAGGTTGGGATTATGATATAAAATACGGCCATCGTCGGCGCTGATGGAATCGGCGATGCGAATTGCCTGGGAGAATTATGGCGACAATCGGCCCTGTTGATATGCTGGTAATCGGCGGTTACTTCGCACTGGTTGTGATTACCGGGCTGTTGATGAGCCGCCGGGCGGCGCAAGGGATGGAGAGTTATTTTCTTGCGGGGCGATCATTGTCATGGGTGCTGCTGGGAATTTCCGGCATGGCGCTGTGGTTTGATCTGACCGGCACCATGCTCATTACATCTTTTTTATACATGCTGGGGCCGCGGGGGTTGTTTATTGAATTTCGCGGCGGCGCGGTGCTGGTGCTGGCGTTTATGCTGGCGTTTACCGGCAAGTGGCATCGGAGATCGCAGTGCCTGACGGCCGCACAATGGTACACTTTCCGCTTCGGCGAGGGGCGCGCGGCGGAACTGGTGCGGTTCTTGACCGCCGTGATGGGGATTGTTTTAGCCATTGGTATGCTGGCTTATCTGGTGCGTGGGGCCAGTCTTTTTCTGGGCATGTTTTCACCGTTTTCACCCCTGCTTACTACCGCGGTAGTTATTGCCGTGGCGACGCTTTATACGATGTTCTCAGGATATTACGGTGTCGTGGTAACCAACGTGATTCACGGCGTGGTGCTGATTGCGGCGTGCATTACAGTGGCGGTCATTGCCTGGCACAGCTTTGCTAATGTTGCAATACTTTCTCAAACCGCACATTGGGTAACCGGCAATTCGCAGTGGACTAGTTCCGCTCCCTCTTGGCAAGTTCACACGCCACCGGGATATGGCCCCTACCATTATCTGATATTTATTGTATCTTTTTATCTGTTACGAAATGTCATCGGGGGTCTGGGCAGCGGGGCCGAGCAACGCTACTTTGCCGCCCGCAGTGACCGGGATTGCGGATTACTATCTTTGCTGCAGGCCCTCACGCTGATGTTCCGCTGGCCGATGATGATCGGCTACGCCATTTTGGGGATTCTGCTGGTCCATCACATGTATCCGAACACGGCTTTTGTGCACAGGGCGTCCGTGCTGATTCACCATTATTATCCACAAACTACCCCGGCGTTCTGGCAGGATCTGCTGGGGCGCATCGGACATGATCCGCAACGCTACCCCGCCGGACTCATTGCCGGACTGCGGCACATTCTAGGAAATCATTGGCAGTCCCGCTTGCCGCTGGTTGGCTATACCGGCACGGTGGATCCGGAACTCATTCTTCCGGCAGTGCTCAAGTCCATCATGGCTCCGGGCATACAGGATTTACTGCTTATTGCGATGCTGGCAACCATGATGACCTCCTTGACCGGGCAGGTAAATACCGCAACAGCGTTACTGGTCAATGACCTATACAAGAATTTTCTCCGACGCAACGCGAAAAGTCGGGAGCTGATTTTTACAGCTTATGCCGGAACGCTGATCATCGTGGGAATTGGTTTTGTCATGGGGGTTGAGGCGGAAAGTATTAACAACCTGTGGGGTTGGATTATCATGGGACTAACGGCCGGAACCTTGGGCCCCATGGTACTGCGGCTTTACTGGTGGCGCTGCAATGCGTGGGGTGTGGCGGCGGGAACATTTGCAGGCGGATCAGCGGCGATTGTACAACGATTTTCCGCTCCTGACCTGCTGGAATGGAAGCAGTTTGTCATCATGACGGGCATATCTTTCCTTGCAACCATTGTGGTATCGCTGCTGACCGCTCCGACACCGACGTCGGTAACGGAACAATTTTACCGAGTCACCCGGCCATTCGGGCTGTGGGGGCCGGTGCGGGGAATATTTTCCATCGAAGAACAGAAAGCTCTGGCAGTAGAGCACCGCAATGATATTCTCACAGTGCCCTTCGCGCTGTTGTGGCAGGTCACCTTGTTCCTGCTGCCGATGCAGTTGGTGATGAAGGATTACCGTTCATTCTGGCTCACGCTGCCGCTGTTTATCGTTGGAGTTGCCGGGATGTATATATTCTGGTGGCGGAAACTACCGGTGGCAAATACGGACACCGCCCAAACGGCGGTCCAGGGCGTGTCGGGCTAATGGTCGGTATAGCAAGGATATTTCTATGAAAGCTGCGGGCACGCGGCAGTAATGGCTGGGACAATTGGGTTTGAAATGTAGCCCGGGCATTTGTCCGAAGGACGGGCCGCGATGGCTCCGCACGACGGGATGTCAGGAAATATTGACGCATCTGCGCGGCAATTACCCGGTGGCTCGGAATTCTTGCCGGTGGGCTTGCAGCCATAGTTGCCAGGGGCCGGAGTGTTGGGGAAATTTCTGGCCGGTTTGAAAGGTCAGATCATCCCAGGCGGCCTGAACGATTGCGACGTTGCTGTCATCAAGCGCGTTAATGAGGGTTTCAATAACCAATCGCGTTTTGTAGGGCTTGAGGGCTTCAGCGGCGTAAATGCGCACCTGCGCATTAGAATCATGATGTAGCCGGGTAATCAAATCCGGGATCAATATCGGATTGTGTACATACGTGGCCGCCATGACTGCGCACAGACGCACAAACTGCGAAGGATCAGTCAAACCGCGTTGCAAATCAGGTGCTACCGAGGGCTGCCCGGAAGTACCTAATGCCAGCAACGCCTGCCCACGCACCAGCGGTGAGGGGGAATTTTCCGCCAGGCGATAGGCATCCATATATGGTTTTTCATGGCCCCATTTCTGCCGGGACATCCAGGCAATCGCGGCACGCTGGGTGTCGGGATTTTCAGTGGCAAAGAGATTTCGGGCTTGCGTAACGACGGAATGGCCCCCCTGCATACGCTTCATCCAGTTCTGCACCAGAGAATTAAAATTTTGCGGATCGTTATTGCCGGAGGAGCAGCCTGCCAGCAGCATCGGCAACGTCGCGACGGCGGCAACAATGCCGCCGATGACACATAAGCGATACGAAACGCGAACTACTTTTCGATAGTGGCTGATCATTTTTCCGTTACCGCCGTTTCAAGCATTTCAGGGTCCACCCATACCGGCTGGGCAATCGACCTTCCCAGAAACCGATTGGCCAGGCTTTCAAATCTCTGGCCCTGATCTGTCACATAACAAGTCAGGTTACTGCCATCGGGCGCACCGGGATGCAGTGCGCCCATTGTATGAAGCTTTTCCCGAACGACCAAGGCAGTCTGGTCTGCTGAATCAACCAACGTTGTCAAATGCCCAATCAGACGGCTGATCGTTTTGGCATAAATGGGATAATGTGTGCAACCAAGGATCAACGCCGGCGGATTTAATGATTTCAGAGGTGCCAGATATTCCGCCAGCACCGCCTGCACCACGGGGCTGTCTTCCGCACGGCCCTCCTCAATCATGGGCACCAGCAACGGACAGGCCCGCCCGACCAGATGCAGGGCTGAATCTCGCCGACTGACCGCCATCACATACGCTCTACTGGCAATCGTGGCTTCCGTGGCTAGCAGGCCTATGGCGCAGTCACCGGTGGGCCGCTGCTTTCGTGCAAGGCGCACCGCCGCTTCGGCCCCCGGCTCCAGTACGCCGATAACGGGTACGGAAAATTCATTTTGCAGCTCGGGCAGGGCGGTGGCGCTAACGGTGTTACAGGCAACAACCAGAAGCTTAGGATTCATCTGCATGAGAAACCGCAGACATTGGCGGGCAAATTGCAGCACGGTGCGGGGAGATTTTGTGCCATAAGGCAACCGGGCCGAATCACCAAAATAAATCAAGGATTCAGCGGGTAAATGCCGGTGCAATGCCTGTACAACGGTCAGGCCACCAAGCCCCGAATCAAAAACGCCAATAGGGCTGGTAGCATCGCCGATGCAGCCTGATTGTTTTTCCATTTTTTCCAAGATCATTGATTCCTATGACTACCACGCCTGTCAGCGCGGCATTGCCAGATCGCCGTCCGCTGGAATATTCATCCATTTAGTTTACCGCAGGCCGGCGCGGATGCACAGAGCAGAGTTGAAGTTTATGCAGCCTTCCACTGATGGAGCAGATTTGTCACATCCTCAGGACTGCCGGCACCGGCGTAAAGGTTTCCCTGGACCAGATCGCAACCCAATCGGCGGACAACTACATCCTGATCCTGTGTTTCCACACCGCCGGCGGTGACTTGTATACCAAGGCGATGGGTGAGGTCAGTAAGGCCCGAGAGCAAATCCATATCGGCGGTAGAGTGCGGCAAACCCGTAATAAATCGGCGATCAAATTTGACTTGACTAATAAGCAGTTGGCGCAAACACGCCAGCCCCCCGCTGCCGCCGACGAAATCATCAAGGGTCAATCCGACACCCATTTTCCTTATATTCCGCAGAATCGGCTGGGCATCGGCTTGGAGGAGGCCGGTTTCAGTGATTTCAAGATAAAGATTTTGTGGTTCCATACCGCTGGAAACCAACATACTTTCCACAGCCGATATGAGATTCTGATCGGAACACTGAAATGGGGAAACATTAAACGCCAAGCGCAAATGTATTCCTTGCCGCCGCCAATGAGCCATTTGTTCTCCGGCATTTTGCAGCAGCACCGGTCCAAGCTTTCGCATAAATCCGCTGCGTTCCGCAACGGGGAGAAATTCAGCGGGGACCAGCAGCCCCAATTCCGGATGCCGCCATCGCAACAGGGCTTCCACAGCCACAGGCTTAAGCGTTTGCGCGTCCAGTAATGGTTGATAATGAAACTCAAATTCTTTGGCCTGCAGGGCGTGTTGCAACCCACCCCGCAGGCGTGCCTCGCGCGTAATCTGGTCGGTCAGTGCCGAATTGTGGAAAGCCAGTTTACGCCCCCCTTCCCGCTTGGCACGGTACATGGCCTGATCCGCGGCCTCCAGCAGGGCTTCCGGGGATTTTCCATTGCGCGGATACATCGCCGCACCGATGCTCACGCCGACATACACCACGGAACCATCGGCCACAATGGGTTGCCGCATAGCTTCGATCAGGCGGTGCGCCAATTCCACAGGATCACTTTCATTAGAAACCGCGGGAATGAAAACGGCAAATTCATCGCCGCCGATGCGCGCGATCATGTCACCGGTGCGGGCGCTTTGCTTGAAGCGTTGTGCTACTTCGCACAGCACATGATCTCCGGCAGAATGCCCCAGGCGGTCATTCACCGGCTTGAAGCCGTCAAGATCTAAAAACAGCACGGCTGCCTTACCATCTACCCGCTGGGCCTGCGCCAATCCATAGGTTAGCCAATTCATAAACATGCCGCGGTTGGGCAAAGTCGTTAAAGGGTCGTTGTGGGCGTTGTGGGCGAGATGATCCGTCATTTTTTTACTGCGGCGTACGACGCGGACAACACGCCAATACATTCCCAACAATGTCACCAGCAGGGCAACGATGAAGCCCCCTGCCGCGATCTGGGTCATTCGTAATCGACGCTCTACGAGCACGTGCTCATAAACCGCCGCACGATGATATTGGTTTCTGGTGCTGGAAAGCTCGGCGCGCAGCATATCCATCAATTGCTTACCCACATTGGTACGCACGATATTGGCGGCAGCGCTGAAGCCATGCTTAGTGCGAACATGAATTGTCTGATCAATTTCCGCAATTTTCCGGGCCGCCAAAGTTCGCATCGTCGCAATCAGGTTGGCGTTGGCGGGAGTTGCCGGTAAAAGCCGGCCAAGCCGCCGGATGCGCTGGTCAATAGAGACACTGCCGCGATGGTAAGGCTCCAGATAGCTCAAATTTCCGGTAATCACGTATCCGCGTTGGCCGGTTTCAATATTCTGTAAGCCGATAAGAATGGAATCCGCGGATTCAATAATTGCGTCCGCATGGCGTTCGCGCTGCTGTGCCGCCAACGTGCGTGCATCCTGACGAATGACCAATATTCCCAGAGCGATAACCGCCAGAATCAGAAGCATGCCCCAGAAAACCGTTTCCACCTTCGGAACGGGCAGCTTCATACGCCGAAAAACAATCGCCGTTCGCATAAAGCCAATAACCTTCCGATTCACTTTACGCTTCACAAAGGTGGAAGCGTTTCGCCCACAATCTCCCGGCGGTCCATCCGTGGTATTAATTCAGAACAATCCATTCGCGTCTGAATGCTCTATTGTGCCAACGCTCCGGCGATAATTCAATTGCCCGATGCACGGATTTTACGTAACCGATAATCCCGGCCATACCTGATCAGGGCGGCCGCAAGCGGTCATGTCTTGACTTCAGGAGTTAAAGAGAAAATGGGCGATATCGCCATCCTGGAAAATGTAGGTTTTTCCTTCTGATCGAAGCTTGCCGGCGGCGCGAATGGCGGCTTCATTTTTATGGGTCAGTAAATCGGTGATGTTGTAAATTTCCGCCCGGATAAAACCTTTTTCAAAGTCGCTGTGAATCACGCCGGCCGCTTGGGGAGCGGTGGCTCCAATGGGAATCGTCCACGCTCGGATTTCCTTGGGGCCGGCGGTGAAATAGCTTTGCAAGCCCAGGAGTTTGTAGGCCTCATGGGCGACGGTCTCCAAGGCGGGTTCCGTCATGCCTAAATCAGCGAGCATGGCGGCGCGATCTTCCGCGGTAAGTTCGGCGAGTTCCGCTTCCAGTTTAGCGCATACCGGCACCACGACGGAGCCTTCAGATTCCGCCCGGCGGCGCACCACTTGCACCAGCGGCCCCTGGCCGTGTGGATCAGATTCATCCACATTGGCAATATACAACACCCGCTTGGCGGTAATCGGGCCGAGATTATGGATAATTTTCCAGTCGTCGGGTTTCCACGGAGCCAGCGATCTTAAAGGCTTACCAAGTTTAAGCGCCTCAACGAGTTTTTCGATAACCTCCACAGATGCGACAGCTTCTTTATCACCGGCGCGGGCGTTGCGGCGCTGCTTATCAACGGTTTTTTCAAGGCTTTCCAAGTCCGCCAGCATCAGCTCGGTTTCCACGGTTTCAATGTCGCGCTGCGGATCAACTTTTCCATCCACGTGCATGACATCGCCATCAGAAAAACAGCGCACAACATGCAGGATGGCGTCCACTTCCCGAATATGCGAAAGAAATTTATTACCCAATCCTTCTCCGGTGCTGGCCCCCTTCACCAGACCCGCAATATCCACAACCTTCAGAAGCGCGGGTACCGTTTTCTCCGTTTCGATAAGCTGCCGGATTTGTTCCAGTCGCCGATCCGGCACCGCGACGACCCCCACATTGGGTTCAATGGTGGCAAACGGATAATTGGCGGCCAGAGCGCCGGCATTGGTTAAAGCATTAAACAACGTCGATTTTCCGACGTTTGGCAATCCGACAATTCCAACTTCCATGATGTTTCCTGTACCAACTTGTCAACTCAAAGCCGTCGCGGCACGGCGCATCGTTTCCCGCCGTATTTCAACGGCGAGCTTTTCCCGTGCGGAAGTTATAGCAGGTTTGCCGCCGCGTGTCGCATGAGCACTGCGGCTTATGCGTAGCGTACCAGCAGGGTCTTAAGCTCGCAAAATTCCTCAATGGCAAAACGCACTCCTTCGCGACCCAGTCCGGATTGCTTGACACCCCCGTACGGCATGGCATCAATACGTACCGTCGGCACGTCATTTATAATCACGCCCCCGACCTCCAGTGTTTCAAACGCTTGCCGGGCCTTGAATAAATCTCGGGTAAATATTCCCACATGA
This sequence comes from Phycisphaerales bacterium, assembly GCA_027366115.1. Taxonomy (GTDB): domain Bacteria; phylum Planctomycetota; class Phycisphaerae; order WQYP01; family WQYP01; genus JAMDCX01. The sequence goes on along the minus strand of DAHXLH010000215.1, from coordinate 20,016 downwards.
ATCCCCAGTGAGGATTGATTCACTTTTGTCAGTACCTGCGAAAAATCGTCATATTCTTCTATAATCGCCACGGGGGCGAACGCTTCTTCGCAGGCCAGATGGGCATTGGGCGGCACGTGGGTTAAAAGTGTCGGCAGGTAATAGGCTCCGTCGCGACGGCCGCCGCATAATACTTTTGCGCCCCCATCCACCGCCTGCCGCATCCACTGATCTACACGCTCGGCGGCGGCCTGGTCGATCATGCAGGAAACATCGGTGCTTTCATTCAGCGGCGCACCAACGCACAGGGCAGAGGTTTTCTCAACGAGTTGTTGAGTGGCCTGGGTTGCAATGCGTTGATGCAAAAATATTCTCTGCACGCTGATGCAGCTTTGCCCCGCATATCCAAATGCCGCCGGCACAATGCGGGAAACCGCCTCGGTGATATCCACCTCCGGCTCAACGACCACAGCGCTATTGGATCCCAGTTCCAGCAGAATGCGCTTGCCAACTGCCTTGCTCTGCAATTCCCAGCCGACTTTGACGGATCCAGTAAATGATACAATTCGCACGCGCGGATCTTGAACCATGGCCGACACATGCTGCACGTCGCACGGCAGAATACTCCACGAGCCATGCGGCAAATCCGCCGACTTCAGCAGTTCGCCCAGCAGCAACGCCGTCAGCGGGGTACGATCAGAGGGCTTTAATAAAAAGGGACAACCACAGGCCAGCGCCGGTGCCACTTTATGGGCTACAAGATTTAAAGGAAAATTAAACGGAGTAATAAATACCGCCGGCCCCGCCGCTACTCGTTCAACCACGCAGTAATATCCCTCGGAACGCTCATCAATATCCACGGGTAGCTGCACGCCGCTGATGCGCGTTGATTCCTCCATGGCCAGGCGGAAAGTTGTCAGCGCTCTGGCCACTTCCGCCCGGGCGGTCTTAATGGGTTTACCGGCTTCTTGGGCGATGAGCCTGGAAAATTCTTCGGCCCGATCGAGTAAACCGGTATAAACAACCTCACAGTTTTTTCGCCGCTGTATGGCGCTAAGTTTTCGCAATTTCGGCATGACATCAGTCATGGCGGCAAGGGCGTGCTGAATTGCCGCGGCATCCGCAGACGCTACTTCCGCCAGAACGCTGCCGTCGTGCAGAGATTTAACCGTGCGCGCGGTGTCGCGGAATTCAGGCTTTCCGCAGAGATAATATGGCTTTCGGGGTGCTGTCATTCCTGTATTGTAGCAGTGAACCGGAGGTAATCCATAATTGAAATGAGGCGGGCCATGGCGGCGAACTGCTGCAAACAATCAGAGACCTTATAACGCCGTGCTGCGATTGTTTGAGGCGGTGCGGCCCATGAAAAGGCGTTTCGCTTCTCCGATAAGATAAAACGAACCGGTTACCGCGACCAGGTCCTCACGGGAAATAGCGCGGGCGGCAATGTCCATGGCATCGGCAAAGGTTTCCGCCGCCTGGGCCATTTTTCCAAAGCGATCAACGTAACGGGCGGAAAGCTCGTCGGGGCTGGCACTTTTAGGATTGTTGTGCGACCGCGTGAAAATAACTTTATCAGCCCCCAGCGATACCTGCTCCAACATGCCGTCAATGTCTTTATCACAATTGCAGCCAAAGATAACAACCATGCTGTCATAGGGAATATATTGGCTGATTCCGCGGAATAACGCTTTAACCGACGCGGCATTGTGTGCGCCATCTATAATCACGCGCGGATCATGCCAAACCGTTTCGATGCGGCCCGGCAAATCGACATCCTGGAGTCCGGCCACGGCCTTGGCGTCGCTGAACTGCAGTCCGCGGGCCTTGAGTTTATCCAGTATGGCCAGCGCCAAACCGCAGTTGACGGCCTGATGCTCCCCAATTAAGGGCACGGTCAAATGCTCAAAATGCGACCGCACAGTGGTTAAAGATACGCGCACATGCGGGCCTACGGGGCGTGTAACTTCAAAGCGATGGCTGAATTCAATATCCGTTCCGACAAATTCCAGCGGCGCATGCACCTGTTGGGCAACGCGGCTAAGTGTGGCTGCGACTTCCGGCTCCTGAAGGCAGGAAAGAGCTGGCACATCTTTCTTGAAAATTCCCGCTTTTTCTTCAGCAATTTTAGTTAAGGAATTTCCCAACACCGCCATGTGATCGTAACTTATATGGGTAATTGCCGTGACTTCCGGAGTGATCACATTGGTGGAATCCAAGCGTCCGCCCAGGCCGGTTTCAATCACCGCAATATCTACGTGTTCATCAGCAAAATGCGCAAAACCCATAGCCGTGAGAATTTCAAAGAATGTCGGCTTATTGGATCCCAGCTTTTTAACCGCCAACTCGACGCGCTTCATCAGCGCTACGAATTGATCCTCGCTGATATGCTGCCCATTGACGCATATCCGCTCACGCAAATTCAACAAGTGAGGGCTGGTATATAAACCAACTTTGAAGCCGGCACTGCGCAACATTGCAGCAACCATGTGGCAGGTGCTGCCCTTTCCTTTGGTTCCGGCGATGTGGACGGTCTTGTACGCCTGCTGTGGATTACCCAGTGCCTCAAGAAATTGCCTCATGCGATCAAGGTTAAATGTCGTGGTGTTATATCGGACCACACGCATGCGCTCGTAGTCGGTGTGGCTCATGAGAAAATCGATGGCTTTGGCGTAAGCTTTATTTTCTGGCGGCAATACCGGGGCCACCTTCACCACAACCGGGGGATTTTTGCGATGGGATGACTTTTTCCCAACCGGAACAACGAAGCTATGACGCTTCACTTTACCGCGAGATGCTTTCTCACGTTTGCGCTTGGCAGGAGACACCGATAACTTGCGTTTTTTCGCGGTAATCATATGGCTCAAATATACCTAAAAAAACGCAAATTTACAAGCATCGCAACAGAAATGCATATTTCCGTTAATTTATTTTAACTTTGCGCTTTTTTAATCGCTCTTTACGTATTTTTAATTTGCCAGCCAGAATCCCCAGGCACCCAAGACGCTTTATGATCAGGCGCTCAGTTTCCAAATTTTTTCACAAATAAGAATTAAAAGGAGTTTCCATTGGCTCACGGTGGAGGCAGTCGGCCTACCGCAGCGGCAAAATTCACAAGGAGTTTCTGTGCACTTCCAGATATGTTAAAGACCTCCCGCCAAACGGGAGATTATTTTTCCGCCTTCGACAACTTGGCCGCACGCCGTGATGTTTTCCGCGGCTTGCGGTGATTTAATTCCACGGGAAGTTGGGGCTGCGCGATTTTTTCGCCGCTGACTCGGGGCGCCACGCCCATCCGGGTTCCCTCCGGACTCATCCGCCGGGCAGGATTCACTCCGGAAAAAGTGGGTGTTGGCGGCTCCCAGCACCGGCCCTCTTCAGCTTGGACAATGATATCGCAAGCTTCGGCAGGATCATCAGTCAGGCGAAATAGCTTAAGATCTTCGGTGCCGATAGTGTGAAATTTATTGCGCATGGTTTTCTTTAACCAGTCAATCAATCCCTGCCAGTAGTCTCTACCTATCAGGACCACCGGGCGCGGATCAATTTTAAGCGTCTGGATCAGCGTGAGTGTTTCAAAACATTCATCCATGGTGCCGTAGCCGCCGGGGAAGCAGACCACGGCGTGGGAATATTTGATAAACATCGTCTTGCGTACGAAAAAATAGTGGTGGTTCAAAGTAATGGTCTGATAGGGGTTAGCGCGTTGTTCATGCGGCAAGCTGATGTTAAGCCCCACCGAAACTCCACCCGCGTCGTGCGCCCCGGAGTTCGCGGCCTCCATGATTCCCGGTCCGCCGCCCGTAATGACCGCAAATTTTTTTCGCGCCAGCATCGCGCCAAAGAGTCGGGCTTTCTTGTAATAGGGATCTTTGCGCGGCGTTCGCGCTGATCCGAAAATGGTCACCGCCGGCCCGATGTTAGCCAAGGCATCAAAGCCTTCCACGAATTCAGCCATGATCCGAAACACCCGCCACATGTCCCGCGTGGTTAAATCATTATGTGCTGAGGACTCATGATCGTAGAGCACCGGCTCCTCCGTTCAAATACTGGCAGAGCCTGCTTCCAGAAGCCGCACGGACCACGTTTTTAAACACGCTCTGCGGTCACAATGCTTATATCGGTAGAAATGCCGACAGCCAAGAATTTTTAGTACCCATAACTGGGGCGCACGGAATTAAAGCGTCCTTAAAACAGCGGAAGGGATCACCGTGGCTGCTGCCGTGCCCAGGTGCCTGTCCGAGTTTATTTATTTATCATCACTATCGGCATCGCCGCCTTCCACTGAAGCCTCCGCATCTTCCTCAGTAGCCTCAGATCCAGCCGGTGCGCCAGGGGGAATGACACCCAGCGTAGCCAAAATCGATCCATCCAGGAAACCTTCAAGTTTTCGTGAGCGTACCGGATGTTGTAATTTGCGCAGGGCCTTGGCTTCTACCTGACGGACGCGTTCGCGTGTCACTTTGAATATCCGCCCGACTTCTTCCAGCGTATAGGTGTAGCCATCCCCAATACCATAGCGCAGTTTAATAATTTCACGCTCCCGGTATGTCAGGGTTTTCAGGACCTGATCAATACGTTCGCGCAACATTTCCTGCGTGGCGGTTTCCACGGGATTTTCCGCCGCCTCGTCTTCAATAAAGTCGCCAAAATAAGAATCCTCAGATTCACCGACCGGCCGATCCAGCGATATCGGGTGCCGGGCGATTTTCAGGACGCGCCGGCATTCGGTTACCGGCATTTTGGCTTCCTTTGAAATTTCTTCAATGGTTGGCTCCCGGCCCAGGTCTTGGAGCAGCTTTTTGCTGATATTGCGCAACTTGGACATGGTTTCAATCATGTGTACCGGAATACGGATGGTACGGGCATGATCCGCGATGGCACGGGTAATCGCCTGACGAATCCACCAGGTGGCGTAGGTACTGAATTTGTAACCGCGTCGATATTCATATTTGTCAACGGCCCGCATCAGACCGGTGTTGCCTTCCTGGATAATATCCAGAAAGGACAAGCCGCGGTTCCGGTATTTCTTCGCGATCGATACCACCAATCGAAGGTTGCCGCCGGAAAGTTTACGTTTGGCGTCTTCGTATTCATTAAATACCAACTGAATACTCTGACAGCGCCGTTGCAGTGCCTCAGCGTCTTCCAGTACCAGATCCATCAGGCCCATGTATTCATCGGTCATGGCTTGCCGATCATCTTCAGAAAGCCGAGCAGTTTTGCTGCGCAGTTCCAGATGCAGTTCCGTCAGCTTGGTGCTGATGGACTGGAGTTTTTTCATCAGCGGAATAACTTTGCTGGTGCGGAGCGAAAGCTCTTCCAGCAGCGTGACAGCTTTGCGACGCCGATTACGCATCCGGCGGCGGATTTCCTCTTTGATGGATTCCGTAGAGGACGCCTCCTGGATTTTATCCCATTCATCACGATTCTGGACCAGAATTTTGCGAATGGTGCCCAGATTCTGGGGAATGCGTTTGCTGATGGTTCCCTTGGCATCCACTTCAGCGGTGGAAATACGCATGGTGCGGTCGAAAGGTAGTTCACCAGACTCAACCTGCGCCAGGATGTCTACCGCACTTTGAATGCAGTAATCGCTCTCGAGCACCTTGCGGCGGAAGGCCATGCGGGTTAACTCGATCTTCTTGGCCAGACGGATTTCCTCATCCCGTGTCAGAAGCGGAATTTCACCCATCTGAGTCAGATACATTCGCACGGGGTCGTCAATGCGCTTGGAGCCAACCTCGGCAACCTCATCTTCATCCTTGATGGAGTTGATTTCTTCCTCGGCCTCGCGCATCAGCGATTCGTCGGGATCATCCGCGGCAGGGGCGGCAATGTGTTTATTTCCCTCCGCTTCATCAAGCAGTTCCACACCCATTTCATCAAAGCGTTGCATCAGCGCATCAAGACGGTCGGGGGCAATGGCATCATCCGGCAAAAGTTCATTAAGCTCTTCGTAGGTTAGATAACCTTGCGATTTTCCTTTTTCTATTAGCAATTGAATATTAGCACTGGCGTTGGCCAATGGAACCGTGCTGACCGCAGCGGGCGGTTGTACCTGCGAATGGGTGACGTGACTCACAAAGTTCTCCTGAACGTCCAATACAGATGGACGGAGCATCCCAATTAAGTCTTCATCGAATTACAATTAACTCAAGAAGCCAATAACATTATCAATATTTCCACGATACGTCTTTCCATACGCACCATGTCATTCATCGGACCAACAACCCATTATGCGGCAGAATAAAACTCGCAATTAAGCCCGGTGCATCATTCTGGTCCGGTTCTCTGAATTTTCACCTTCCGCGATGAAAATCCGTCGGAGTCCGCGACTCCCTTCATCAAGGGGTAGCCAAATCCGAACCAATCATTTTAGCATCGGTACGCCGTGGATGCCAATAGAATTATACAAATAACCTGATTTAATTCCGGTGGGAGTGGTTAAAAGCAATGAATGCAAACACCATGCCACAGCCCCCCTAAACCGGCAATCAGTATTGAATTTTCCGCATATCAACAGCCAAGATGAAAGAGCGTAATAATTGTCGATGTCGACGAATGGCCGCAAATCACGTTTTGGCTCCGGCGGCATGACGGTCGGTAAGCACGGCCAGAAGAGCCAGATATCCATCAACCAGAAATCCCTCGTAACCGTAACACTTGCCGCTCCAGGTTTTCCAGTCCCGCGTCATTCCATCGGCGCCTTTGCCGGAAAATGATCCATCTTTGAAACTCTCCAGCATGGGGTAGAGAATATTTCTGGCTTCCACTGTTAAGCCCGTGCGGAAAAGGGCTTCGACGGTAAAATAACTGAAGCAGGCAGTAGCGCCGCCGTTTTCGTAGATTTGAAATCCCTTCGCCCCGCCTCCACCAAAACGGCGGGGACTGCGAAAGTAGTCTTCGACCGGTACGGGTATCAGATTGCCCGGCAGTCCAAGCCGAAAGTTGGAGTATCCGGCGACCTTTATTTTCTTAAGCAGTTGTTTCATGACGGCGCGAGCTTCGCTGTCATCCAGAAGGCCGAAACATACCGCAACGGAATTGACAAAGAGAAACTGATAATCATGCAATTCTCCGTCGGCACTTTTCCATCCAGCCAGCAGGCCCGTCTGCGGATTGATGAAGGTGTGATAATAAACGCTGCGGAGTTTACGGGCGCTGGTATGGAAGAAATCCGCCCTTGAGGTGCGGCCGATATGATCCGACACATGCGCCAGCATGGCACAGGCGCGATAGGCCAGAGCATTGGCATAGGCGTCCTCATGACCAAACCCGATGGTGTCCCACCAGTTGCTGGGACGGTAGGGATGACCCGTCGAGTAGCAGCCGTGGTTGCCGCTCATGGGGTATTTGATCAGACCATTATGATTGGTGTCCGATTGCATCATTTTACGTCCCCATCCGTCGAGCACGGCAAAACGCCTGCGGGCCCATCGCCAGTCTCCCGATGAGGATATATAGGTACAGGCCGCAATAATTAGTGAAGGCAGAGAATCCAGCGCGTCGAATGGAGATCGCCAGATGCCGGTCTTGGCACCGTCATAATTGGCTCCATATCCGACCATGCCGTAGGCCACCATACCGTCACAATAACGGTCAAGTGTATCGCGGAGAATATCCAGGGCGGTCAATCCGCGAGCCAGCGGCGGGCATTGAGCCGCCACCATCGCGTACTCATACACGGTAAAGGCGCAAGTGTCACTGGAGGCGTTGTTCGCCAGCGCCCGCAAACGCGGGTTGATCTGAAAAATATTCAAAAAGTTTCGGCGAAAACCGTCAAAACGAGGATCTTTTTCTATCCCCGGAAGGTGCGGATATATGGAGGTGACCTCTAGCGTGTAGTCAATCGTGTTGCGGTGTGCGGATGCGACGGGGAATATGATTTTAACATATTGCTGGTCGTCCACCCAGCGCAGAGCATCATAGCCCAGACCGGCCTTGGGCATGCTGCATGTGAGGCTCGCAGTTCCCATATCCGGCATATGCAAAAGGCAGGGACAAAGCATTTCCTGAGGCGATTTCTTCATGCGGCCAAGCAAGGTGACGTGATTGATGTACTGATCAAACTTCAGCGTCAGCGGGTCGGGCTGAATTCCCGGCTCGACGGTACAGCGGATTCTCATGCCGCGCGGTTGAAAATCAAACCGCCAGCCCGCGTTAGTTATCTGGCCATGTCGCACCAGGCGATAAGTTACAGAATGCAACGTCTTTACGACATGCCACGTCTGCCGATCTGCGGCAGCAGGAACGGGGATGATGGGATTGACCGGCTTACCGCCGTGGCCCAGAGAATCAAAACTCATGGCCGTAATTTCCGGGCCCGTTGCCGAAAGGGCCACCCGGTAAAATGGCGTTTTAAATACGTAGTCATTCGATGGCCCCGCCGCTTCGGAGGTCCAGCCCTTTTCAGGTCCGAACATAAGTCCGGCTGCAACTGGAAAGCCAAACTTTATAAAATCCCGACGTTTCAGCATCATTCACTCCTGAAAAAGACCGGAACAGATTGCGCCGGTGCGACTGTATTGATTGCGGGTTATTTTACAGGCCTGAATTCGCAAGCCATTAGAGCCGCATTGCGTCGGGGTCGATGCCCTGTTCCCGGCACCACTCCAGATAGGCCTGCGGCACAATTTCGCTGGGCTTTATTTCGCTACGACCGCCCCAGAAAACATTGGTATAGGAAACGGGAATTCCAACGGAAGCCAAATGCGCATCCATCGCAGCCTTATGCGCCAGGAGCAGGTTTTTATCTTTGCCGTGGGCCACGCCCATGATATTAACATTTCCAAATTCTGTCCCGCCTTCTCGCCAGTAGGCATGGGTCATAATATGGAACCGCCCCACCTGCTGGCCGGCATCAATTTCTCTGCCAAGGGGAACGGCCCAGTGGAATAACGCGTTGTATTGCGTGACTTTTTCTCCGGTGGCCAAGGGCTTGACATGTTCCAGAAAGGTTGAAAAGCGGCCAATTACGCCCAGCGAATGCAACTGCTCTGCAACGGTGTAAAACTCTTCCAAGCTTACACCCGCCTGGGTGGCCCGAGCCTCCCATATATTCTCAACCAATTCCTCCGGGGAAAACTCGCGTTTTAGAGCGGTGAGCACCTGCCATTGCAGATCAGAAAGCTCCACGGTTTTCGTTTCCAGCACTTCAGCGAGAACATCTGATTTACTGCCCGGCTGCATACCGCGGCGCCGCACGTGCCCCACGCCCAGCGCAAATAACCGTTTGGCCGGCATAATCTTGAACGCCCCCGCCCCAATTGCTTTCATTAAAAAATTGCAATGTTTTTCCAGCGAAAAGCCCTGCGGTACTTTCAGCGTCGTCCACAGACGATATTTGGAACCGGTGGTTTCGCCGTCGGTGGAACGAATCACCACATGCCCGGAAAACGGATCTTTTTCAAACAGATAATCGAAGCCGGAACTCAAATTAGCCGCCGGTATTTCCCACGCCACTAACGCTCCTGCAGCCAAATTAGTAGCCAGGAGCGTCTGGCGCACCCGGCGGATCACGCCGGCGCGTAACAGCGCAGCGATGCGCTCAACAACCTGTTGAACGGGAATGCCGGAAAGCCTTGCGATTTCGCCCAATGGATTGCGGTGAAAACCCTGAATGCGATCTTCCGATACTGAGAGTATCGCCGCATTGACAGGGTCGCCAAGTTCCAATGGACACGATTGATGTTGCAGTTGCGTGGTTGTCATAAATGGCATTTTAGGAGTTTTAAGTCCACAATCAAGCGGTCCGGTTGGGGCAGTCGGCTTGAGGTGATTCATCCAACGGGCAGTTCAACTAATACTTTGAGCCGTCGTGCCGTGTATGAATCATCGGCTTGGCCACAGAATCAGCGGTCAGATCCCCATCCTGGGCTATGCCAATAAACAACTCATGATCGGAGTGATAGTTCACGCGGGCAAAATATCGGCAATGCACAAACCCGCAGGCTTCAGGCAGGACGATCCCCCCGTCCGGCAATTTGTGGTGCCTCACCTCGGCCAATGCCGCGTCTCCCGTCAGGGCTTGGCGGGCGTATTTGCGCAACAGTCCTTTATCCCCGGCGGAACATATATTGAGGGTAAAAAAGCCCGATTTTTCAATACGGGTACCGATCTCCCGGTCTTTGTGAATCGCCACGCCAATGCACAGCGGCTCAAAACTTAACTGCTGGACAAATGACACCAGCATGGCCGATAACTGCGGGCCTTCACCTGTCACAAGAATAAATAACCCACTGGGGATCTTGCCTACAGCCCGCAAAAGTGGAAGAACCGGTTCAACCGTACTGTCAATAATCACAGATAACTCCGAATTAACATCTCCAATCGATTATAGTGCTTTCCCGCCGGAGTGTCCCGTGTTGGCGCGAGGTCGGTTTTCAGGGAACCTTCTCCAGCGCAATAAGCATACGAAATGCCAGCCACGGTGCCAGTGGCGAGAGAAGATTTTCCAACACGCGCACAGCGGGCACCGCCATCATCGGCAGGAGTACGGGTTTGGAAAAGCCCCCGGATAAGGGATAGGCAATCATACTGTGAACTTTACGCTCGCGGATGACCAAATTGGGAAATCGGCGGTTAAATTTCTCAGCATACCGAAAAAACAGCAGAGTCGGAATTGCCTGATTAGCGTCGAACGCACCACTGCCGACAAATGCCGCCGGATCAGCCCCCGACGCATCCCCCGGCTCGCGGAAAATCTTTGCCCGCATATTGACAGGCTCGGGATGCGAAAGCTTATATAGTACATGTGAGAGGGGAGAAATAAATGGTTCAACCATCACCAGGCGGCCACCGGGAGATAAAATGCGGATTGCTTCGGAGAAAAAAGATAGCGGATATGCAATATGGTGCAGCACATCCTGCATAACCAGATTATCTACGCTACCGTCCGCAAACGGCAGGTGCAAGGCATCGGCTGCCAAATCAATATGGCGCGTCGGCACCAGATCGGTGACGATCATTTCCGGATAAAACGCTTTGAAGTGTCCAGCCCCCCCGCCAATTTCCACCACCACGCCATGCGGTTTTCCGCCCTCCACCGATCGCCGTACAAACTGCTCCGCCATGGACTGGAAATAACCGTGATACACCAGCCGCAGCAATGGGCGAGTCTGCCACGCTTTCGCCCGTGCATCTAGTACATCTTGTTCGGGCATAGCTGCAGGATTACCTGATGGTTGATGCGGCATACGCGCCCTTCAAGAGTTCACGTGGCAACGGCGGGCTGTCTGGATAGCGGCCCGTCCGAGGATTTTTTTCCTGTCAGCGCGAATCAGAATCCAACTTTCATATCAAACCCTTCGGCTTTAATTTGCTTTACCAAGCCATGGAGACTATCCACTGTTCCTTTAATGCGGCGCGTGAGTTGCAGCAGCGAATTATACAGACGGGGGTCTTTCACCAGTCGCCCCGCTGTGCCGTGCCCCTGCGCAATGGATTCGGTGATCGCATTCACATTTGACAGCACGTCTGTGAGCTTAACACTTAACACAATAATCTTTTGCTGGGCGGTTTTCGCCACGGTATCGATATCGGTGGCCGTCGTGCCAGCCTTGGCGATAACCCCGTTAAAGCCGGCTACGGTTGAGGACAATTGCTTGAGAACGCCCTTTAACTCGCTGGAAGAGACTGCAACATTAGCCAGAATTTCCCGCACTTGACCGCGGAGCTTCCCGCTGCCGACCAAGGCGTTGATTGAATTAACCGTAACGTTCAATCGTTGAATTAAAGCACTGATATTATTCATATCTGACGTATTGGCTTGCGAACCATCTGCCTGCGCTTTGGTTAGCGCAACTGGTTTAAGCAGGGCGTGCAGATCGTCGGCAACGCGGTCCAGTTTGCTGCTAAGCACCCCAAACTGTGATTTCAACGAAGAGAAATCTTTCACCACGGAACTTGGAATCAGGCTCGAAGATGCCACTTTGGCTTTCAGTTGTGCACTGCCGTCCATCGGGAGCATTTTAGTATCGGCCCTTCCGGAAACGTAGAGCGAGACGTATGCAGCGCCGATGGTTTTAGAACCGATCTGGGCTACAGTATTGTCCGGCAAATGAACGGTGCGGTATATACCGATAATAATGGTCGCTGTTTGCATATCCGGCGTTAAAGCCACGCTCTGAACCGTACCCACGGTAACGCCGTTAAAGGATACGAGATCCCCATACACCAGACCATCCGCACTGGGCGCAAGCAGCGTGACATCATAGGGCGCGTTAGGCCCAAAACCCGGCACGCGACCGAGCAAAAATGCACCCCACGTAATAAGAACTAATGCCCCGATAATGGTCAATCCGACAATCGTATTTCGCAATTTTTCATTCATACCTGAATTTTTCCGTCACGCCTTCAACGACGGGGATTCTATACGCTTATTAACCCGCTGTCTCGCCAATGCTTCCCCCGCCAAGGTTTTTTGTGGATACTTACGATAGAAATCAATCGGCGTGATCGGTCCGCCCATCACGGCTTTTCGGCTTTTCCCTGGCGCGCTGTATTAAGCTGCTCCAGGGAATCAACTGCGCCACATCCAGGAGAATATTGGTGATGATCGGCTCGGCCATATCCCGCAACCCGGCACGATGCGAATCCCGTGCGTCCCTCGCCGCGTGGGCCACCGGTGCGGCACCCGCCGAAGACTGACGTGGCACCGCTCCGCCGGAAGATTGGTTTCCATGTGCATGATTCGCATGGCGATTAAATAATTGAGACCCAATCAGCCGCATGAACCCCCAGCGGGGCGATTTGATACCGGCGGCCAGTGTACCCAAAGTGGCGGCAATACCGATGGCCGGTCCGATGTGCCGTCGTAATACGCTCACCGGGGAATATTGTTTTTTTAAGTATTCCGAGAGATGCGCGGCGTCGTCGCCGATTTCCTGAAGCACCGCATTGCGGCGCTGCTCCAACTCAGCTAACTTGCCATCAATACTCATGATCAGGAGCCTCCAATTTTATCCGATGGGTTGGACCTATCGGCGATGCCGCTATGCCCTGATTTCATCGGACGGGAAGCCAGATAAACCGCCCCTCCGGCCAGCACCAGATGCGTGACGGCAAAAACAAAAAATACCCAGACTGTCGGGATGAGCCGCTCGATTGTCTGGAATACGGCAATTTCCATAAAAACCAATCCCGCAGCGGCCAGCATAATTCCCGCCGCCACGAGACATGCCCGCACCGCGGCATCGCGCATAGCCGCCAAGAGCTTCAGAGTAATAATCTGCGCTTCAAGTTCTATAACATCCAGGAATGCGCGAAGGATCCGGCTGCCGTAGGCTGTCCCAACGCCCGCAGCCGACGGCTGCACAGGCTCTGTCGTGTGATCTTCCGCGGTATTCACAGCCATGACAGCAACTCCTAAAGGTAACCCAACTCGCCCGCGTGCCTGATGGCAGTATACCGTACTATTCGGGAGCTTGTTGCAAGGTTAATCGCGCCGGCGGAGCAACAATCCCAACAGCAAGCCAGCCCCCGCGGCAATGGCTACCGCCTTTACCGGATTACGCCGGACCAGAGTAATCATCGCGGCCTGCGAATCCGCCGCCTGTTCCTTCAGCAGACTGGCTTTGTCATGGACCCAGTCAGAGGCTTGGGATTTTATATCGCCAACCTGATCTTTCGCGGTCTTACTGACCTCGCCGGCCAGATCAGCCACTGCGGTTTTCGCCACCACGTATTTTTTTCTCAGTGTCTCAGCGTGAGCGCTTGGGGTGGTGACATCATCATTGTTTGGCAGGGTTGTAAGTATATCAGTCATAATAAGACTCCTGAAAATAGATGGCTCGAAAAAGCGGACAGTTTACACAACTGTCGCACTTGAGTGTATCACACCACTACTCACTGATTATTCACCTCCGAAACACGAAAATCAAGCACAAAAACGCACGAATTCATGCGTGCGGGTCGTTAGCTCAGTAGCTGTGCGCGTCCAATTTGGTTTTGTGGCGGAATATCCAATACACGTAGGCCGTGTACGTGATAACAATCGGCATGCCGATAATCGCAATAATCAGCATAATACGCAATGTATATTGGGAAGAAGAGGCGGAATAAATGGTGAGACTATAGGCTGGTTTGTTGGTGGCGTAGAGCAAATTCGGAAACAGACCAATCGATAGGGTTGCCAAAAGCAGTGCAATGGCCGCGGAACTGGAGATAAAGGCCAAAAAATCTTTTTTCAGTGAAATTTCTCGAGGTATATTGGCAACTGCCAGCATCATCAGTAACGGCACAATAAACCACGCCGGGTGGGCACGAAACGGATCAGCCAGGCGCGGGTAATAAATCAGGGTCACCATGGTGGTGGAAATGGCGCACATAATAAAGAAAATAATTGAATTATTCACCCACAGACGCACGCGATCATGCAAGGCCCCTTCCGTCTTCATGACCAGGTAAATTGATCCGTGCATAAGAAACAGCGCTACAGTCGTTACCGCAATCATCAGGGCGTACGGATTCAGGAGCGTGAGAAAATTTCCAGCAAACGTTCCGGCGGCATTGAGCGGCACTCCACGCGCGATGTTCCCGACAAATGCTCCCAACAGCAGCGCGGCCAACAGGCTGCCGAGAAAAAAACAGCCGTCCCAAAAGCTCCGCCACCAGCGCATCGGCTCCTTACTGCGAAACTCAATTGACACCGCCCGGAAGATCAGCGCCATTAACAGCATCATAAACACGAGATAAAAACCGGAGAACACGGTGGCATACATATCCTTAAACGCCGCGAACATTGCCCCGCCCCCGGTAACCAGCCACACTTCATTGCCATCCCACACTGGTCCGATGCTGTTAAGCAGGAGGCGGCGGTCCTGATCGTCTTTAACCAGCAGGTGCAGCATTCCTACGCCGAAATCAAATCCGTCCAGAATCGCATATCCCGTAAACAGCACGCCGAGAAGAATAAACCATGTGATTTGCAGAACCATAATAAATCCTATCGGAAAACGGAATTCCACAAGTTGTTAAAGCAAGGCTTACGCATCCATCCGACCATGCTGCGGCAATGGCTGCCCGTCTGACAGATGCAGCGGGGTGTCGTCCGGACCATGCTGAATTTTCCGGTTCAGCATGAAGACAAACAAGGCGAAAAGCAACGCATACAAAATGCCGAACATGATGATACTGCCCAGCACATCACCGGCCGGCAAACCGGGTGAAACGCCCTGACTGGTCCGCAGAATTCCATAGACGATCCAGGGCTGACGCCCGACCTCGGCAGAGAACCAGCCAAGTTCATTGGCGGCCAAGGGCGCGACAACGGAAAAGACGAATATCCACAAAAGCCATCGCTTGGTCCAGAGACTATCACGCCACCAGAAAAATGCCCCTAGAAAACTGATACCGATCAGGAACATTCCCAGAGCCACCATCAAATGATACGATTGAAAAACCGGGTTAACAGGCGGCCAGTTTTTTGCGGGGAACGCATCAAGACCTTCCACGCCGTGCGTGGTGCTGCCGTAAAGCAGCCAACTTAACATGCCTGGGATTTTCAGGCCGTAGACCTTTTGCCGTGACTGATTCACCCAACCCACAATTCCCAGTCCCTCCGGCGCATCCGCGGGAAATGCCCCTTCAAAGGCCGCCAGTTTCGCCGGCTGGTATTTCGCGATCATGCGGGCATTAAAATCTCCGGTAAGCAACTGCAAAAGCGAACAGACAATCGCAACTATTAAACCCAGTTTCATGCAGGAGCGGGCGATCTGAAGATGACGATTTTTCAGTAAATACCAGGCGGCCACACTCATCACCAGAAAAGCCCCGCACAGAAACGCCCCGGTAAGCACATGTTCAAGACGGTCGATGGTCGAAGGATTCAGCACCACCTGCCAGAAGTTAATCATCTTGGCACCAATGACTTTACCCTGGGCATTTTTTAGCAGGGCAAAGCCCGCGGGCGTCTGCATCCAGGAATTGGCCACGTTGATCCATACTGCGCTGAAAATGGAGCCAAAACACACCATGACCGTGGCGAAAAAGTGCATCTTCGGTTTCACACGGTCCCAGCCGAACAGCAGAATGGAAAGAAATCCCGATTCCAGAAAAAAGGCAAAAATTCCTTCCGCAGCCAGCGGCGCGCCGAATACATCTCCTACAAACCGGGAATAATTCGCCCAGTTGGTGCCAAATTCGAATTCCATGACAATTCCGGTAGCGACGCCAATGCCAAATGCCAGAGCAAATATGCCGGTCCAGAATCGCGTCATCTGTTCCCACTTTTTGTCGCGGGTTTTAAGGTACATCCCTTCCATGACCACCATCATGACGCTCAGGCCGATGCTCAGCATCGGAAATATATAGTGAAACGAGATGGTCAAGCCAAACTGAATGCGTGACAGCATCAGGGTATTCATCAGTATTACTCCGGGCCCAACTTAGGGACAGCATGATTCTAATACCGTGGCACCCGCAGTATTACCATCTTGCCGCCTTGACCAATAGTATAGGATTAGTAAAATCGGACTTCAAGATTGAGATGTCAAACTTATAGCTCAGGTGATTATGTTTTCTCAAACCAGCGAATACGCCCTGCGAGTCATTGTATTTCTGGCAGGCTCCAACGGCCGGCCAGTCACCAATCGGCATATTTCCGCCGGCACGCTGGTGCCGCAAGGCTACCTCGCCAAGGTGCTGCAGACACTTTCCCGCTCCGGAATGGTCAAATCCCAGCGCGGCCTCCATGGCGGCACGGTGCTGGCGAAAGATCCGGAAATACTGACCCTTTATGACGTCGTACAGTGTGTCGATCCCATACGCCGCATTGAAAGCTGTCCGCTGGCCCTGATGGCGCACGGCAAGCACCTATGCCCGCTGCATAGCAGGCTGGATGAGGCCATCAACGGCATCGAAACAATTCTGCGCAATTCCACCATCGCCGATCTGATGGAATCAAAATCTAAACATCAGCCGATGACATTGTGTCAACCGCCGACCAGCGGCACCAAGCGTCCGGGCCGCCGCACTGCACGATAAAACAGTTGCACGGGGCCCATAAAAATATTCCCTCCGCTTTGAACAAATGCATCGCGCTGATTATGATTCGCTTTTCCAAGCCGGTCCTAACTGAAAGGTGGAAACATGACCCAGCATCCATCACGTACAGCAGCAAGCCCAGCCGTAGTCGAAAAACAGGGGCCAACGGTGCAACAATCACATCCAGCCCAGGATACGCTTATGCCCTCACGGCGCGATGTCATAAAATTCGGCGCTTTGGCCCTGGCGGCAACCAGTGGCTTGGCCGGATGTAGTACCAACGGCATGAATTCCGCGGGACCTGCTGCCCTGGCCGGCCGGACGGGCGATTCAACGCCTGCCCGGACGGATATGCGTATTGATCAGGCGTGGAAGTTCCTTAAGCATGGTTTGCCCGGTGCACAAGAACCCGATTTAAATGACGCTTCATGGACGAGCGTGGAACTGCCGCACACCTATAACGGCCTGGATGCGCAAACCGGCGCACCGTATTACCGTGGCCCGGCCTGGTATCGCAAGGAACTGGAACTGCCGCAAGCCGCCAAAGGTGCGGACAAACAGGTTTTTCTATATTTTGAAGGGGCCGGCATCACCACCGAGGTCTACTGCAACGGCCATCGCGCCGGCGGCCACATTGGGCTATTCGCCGGTTTTTGTGTGGACATCACCAAGTTTATCAACCCCACGGGAAAAAACCTCATCGCGGTACGCGTGGATAACGCCTACAACGATCACATTGCTCCTTTGAACGGAGACTTTAATCTGGATGGTGGATTATATCGTCATGTTCGCCTGCTGGTGCTCGATACCTTATGTATCAGTCCGATGGACGATGGCGGCCCCGGCGTTTACTTTAAACAAGTAAATATCACGCCGGAGAAAGCGGAACTGGAAATTACTACGTTGCTAAGCAACGCATCTTCGGAAGAAAAAACCGCAGGCGTCGGATACAGCATCTCCGATCATGCGGGGAAAGTGGTCCTGACCGCTTCGGCCGCACATAGTGTGCCGGCTGGCCAAACGGTACGATGCGTGCAGAATATCACTTTGGCGAATCCCCATCTTTGGAATGGCCGGGAAGATCCGTATCTGTATCAGGCGGCAGTAGAGGTTTTTGACGGCAGCAAACGAACCGACGGTATTACGCAACCGTTAGGGTTGCGCTTTTTTCATATTGATCCCGACAAGGGCTTTTTCCTGAATGGTAAATCCTATCCGTTACGGGGCGTCTGCACGCATCAGGACCGTCCCAATAAGGGCCGTGCGGTGAGCGATGCGGATTATCGCCAGGATCTAGATCTTATTTATGAAATTGGGGCCACCTGCGTGCGCATGGCGCATTATCAACATGCGCAGGCATCGTATGAAGCCGCGGACAAACTGGGCCTTGTGGTCTGGGCGGAAGACGGCTTAGTTAACGGCGTGTCGCATAACGAGGAATTTGACAACAATCAGCTCCAGCAGGTGCGCGAACTGATCAAACAGAATTTTAATCATCCATCCATCTTTTTCTGGAGCATGTATAACGAACTGGGTAATAATGGCCAGCAGAATCTTGGCTATGATCTTGTAAAAAAAATTAACGCCGAGGCAAAACAACTGGACCCCACGCGCCCTACCACAGCGGGGGATGATCAGTCCCAATACAACCATATCGGCTATATTACCGATATTATCGCATTCAACCGTTATCCGGGTTGGTACGGCGGAAAAATGACGGACTTTCCCACCATTTTGGACGGCATTCGCAAAGTTGTGGAGGCCAAAGCTCCCGGCCGATGTATCGGCATGAGTGAATATGGAGCCGGTGCCAGTATTTTCCAACATGAATCGCATGTGACCCAGCCCAATCCCGGAGCGTATTGGCATCCCGAAGAATATCAGGCACTCCTGCACGAACACGCATGGGCGGCCATTAAAGATCGTCCGTGGCTGTGGGGCACGTTTCTATGGGTCATGTTCGACTTTGCATCGTCTACACGACACGAGGGTGAGCATCCCGGCAAAACTGATAAAGGTCTCGTGACGCGCGACCGGAAAACCCGCAAGGACGCCTACTATTTTTACAAAGCCCAATGGACCAAAGAGCCTTTTGTTTATATCACAGACCGGCGATTTAATTGCCGCCCGGATAAACACGCGGTTCTGAAAGTTTATGGGAATTGCCCAAGCGTAGAATTGTCGCTCAACGGCCGATCCTTAGGCACGCGCGAAGGCGTCAATGGGGTATTTGTCTGGCCTGAGACAGAGCTAAAGGAAGGCCAGAACCATATCCGTGCCATAGGACGCCACAGCGACGGACACGTCGAGGATGCATGCATGGTGGTATATGACCCGCGTACGGTGCATCATGCAACGTATCGCTGACGCCTTGCATAACACCAGATAAAGTCAATGCGAAAAAAAAAGGGGCCGAAGAACATGTCCTCGGCCCCTTGAGTTTTTAAGGCGTTTATATTGCTTCCCCGCCTTTCGGCAGTGCGGCAAACGACCATTCGATGTTACTTGACCTCGTATTCCGCATCAATAACATCGTCCGGCTTTTTCCCCTGATCAGCCGCAGCATCGGGTGCCGCCGCGCCACCGGCCGTGGGACCTTCGCCGGCCCCGGTGCCCACAGCACCCGCTGCCCCGGCTTCGGAGGCGGCCTTGTAGGCCGCTTCGCCTAGTTTCATCCGGGCACGATTCAGGTTTTCCAAGGCCTTTTCAATGGCGGCTTTATCTTCCTGTTTCGTGACTTCCTTCAACTGATTCACCGCAGATTCAAGATCGCCGCGTTCCTGCGGTGTAATCTTGTTGCCGTGTTCCTGCAATTCACGTTCCACCTGCAGAGTAACTGCCTCGGCGCGGTTCTTTAAATCAACAAGTTCACGACGAGCTTTATCTTCAGCCGAATGAGCCTCCGCTTCCTTCTTCATGCGTTCGATTTCATCCTTGGACAAACCGCTATGGCCCTTGATTTCCACCTTGCTTTCCTTGCCGGTGGCTTTGTCCTTGGCTTTCACATTGAGAATGCCGTTGACATCAATATCAAAAGCCACCTCAATTTGC
>DAHXLH010000214.1:0-13898 GCA_027366115.1 Phycisphaerales bacterium | reverse complement strand
GGGCACGGCTTTGGCCATGGCATTGGATTATCACAATGGGGGGCTCAGACATTGGCCCAACGCGGCTGGCGGGCGAGATCCATTTTGCAAACCTATTATCCGCACTCATGGATTCATAAGGAATGGTAAGACATAGAAGTTAGAAGTTAGGAGTTAGAAGGCTTTATAAAGCGGCAGGTTTACCTGCCAGCAAAATAGAAGCGCCAGCGCTTCCAAAACATTCTAACTTCTAACTCCTAACTCCTGCGTTCTCGCCCCGCCAACTTACACATCCAGATTCTTAACATCTAACGCGTGTTCTTCAATGTAGCGTCGGCGACGTTCCACATCTTCACCCATGAGCGTGCTGAACATGGCTTCGGCGTTGGAAGCGCCTTCCAGTGTCACCCGCAGCAGCGTGCGGCGTGCCGGGTCCATGGTGGTGGCCCAGAGTTCCTCGGCATTCATTTCTCCCAAACCTTTGAATCGCTTCACTTCGATTCCCTGCTTGGCGATTTCCTGGATGGTGGAGACTATATCCGCCAGGCCGGCGATATCGCGTTTGAAATCGCTGCCGCTTTCGACCAGGTAACGCGTCATTTTGCGCTCGCCGCTGTCGAGTTCTTCAAACTTCAGGAAGTAATCTTCGATGGCCAGGTCCATGGCCTTGAGTTTTTCGAAAATCTTCTCCAGTTCACGGTTTTCACTGAGTTCATCGTTTTTCTCCAACCGGCGCTGCGCTTTCTTTTTCGCCTCCGCGGCCTCGGCGGAAAGCTTGCCGTTGGTGGCGGAACCGTTGGCGGAAGCATCGGCTGTTTCCACAGTCCGGGCAATGGCCATAAGCTCGGCAATCTTATGATTTTCGCAGTAGGCTTCGTATTCTTCCATGGTATAGAAGAATGATTCATGTCCATCGAGAATTACGCGGTAGTGGGGGAGCACGCCATGTTCAACGCGCATGTGCAGCAGTTTGGTAAAAGGCAACCCGCGGCGCTCCGCCACCAGAGCCAAGTCCTGCACTTGTTCCAGCAGTTGTACCGCTTTTTTGAGGTCTGCGCCTTTCAGGCGGGCCTTTTCGCCACCTTTTTTATCGCGTATGACCAGGCTGGTGCCGTCCGTGCCTAACTCCAAATAGGTTTTACGCATGGCCGGTTCATTTCGCACGTATTCAACATGCTTTTTGCGTGTCACCTGATACAACGGCGGCTGGGCGATATATACGCGGCCGTCGCGGATCAGTTGGGTCATTTGTCGGAAGAAGAATGTTAAAAGCAATGTGCGGATGTGCGAACCGTCCACGTCGGCGTCGGTCATGATCACCAATTTGCCGTAACGCAGCTTAGTCATGTCCATGTCACTGGCGCCAATGCCGCAGGCCAGAGCCTGAACGATGGTGCGGATTTCCTCATGTCCGAGCATCTTATCCACACGTGCTTTTTCTACATTCAGGATTTTACCCTTGATGGGCAATATGGCTTGAAATACGCGATCGCGACCGGCCTTGGCCGTGCCGCCGGCGGATTGCCCTTCGACGATGTAAAGTTCAGTGGATTCCATATCGCGGCTGGAACAATCCGCGAGCTTGCCCGGCAGGCCGCCGCTGGTTAAAGCACCTTTTCGCGTCAGTTCACGGGCCTTGCGGGCGGCTTCGCGTGCCTGCCTGGCCAGTACGCCTTTTTGAATAATTCGTTTGGCGTCGCCGGGATGCTCTTCCAGCCAGATTCCCAGTGCTTCATTAACCGCGCTTGAGACAAATCCTTCCACTTCGCCGTTGCCGAGCTTGTCTTTGGTTTGCCCTTCAAACTGCGGATTGGGGACTTTGACGGAGACAATGGCGGAAAGGCCCTCACGCAAATCGTCGCCGTTGGGCATTTCTTTTTCATCTTTTATAAGATTATTGGATTTGGCGTAAAAATTAAGCGTACGCGTCAAAGCCGTCTTAAAGCCCGACAAGTGCGTGCCGCCGCCAGGAGTATTGATATTATTGGCGAAGCTGTGCAGGCTTTCGGCGTAGCCGTCGTTGTATTGCACGGCCACCTGCACGGACATCGGATTTTCTTTGCCCTGTTCTTCGCGCTCCAGGTACACCACCTGCGTGTGTATGACATCCTTGCCTTCATTAAGTTGCTTGACGAACTGGATGATTCCCTTGGTGTACTTGAATTCGTCTTTCTTGCCGGTGCGTTCGTCTTCGAGGTAAAACGCCAAGCTCTCATTAAGATAGGCCAATTCCCGGCATCGCGCTACGATGCGGTCATAGTCAAAGTTAATTTCGGGAAAAATCTGCGAATCAGGCTTAAAAGTTACCTTGGTGCCTGATTTTGCCCGCTTGCCAATCGCTTTGATCTCGGAAGATTTAACACCCCGTTCAAATTCCATGTTGTAGACCTTGCCGTCGCGGCAAACTTCCACAATGGTCCATTCCGAAAGAGCATTGACCACCGAGGCACCCACGCCATGCAAACCGCCGGAGACTTTATAGCCGCCACCGCCGAATTTTCCGCCGGCGTGCAGGTCGCACATGACCACTTCCAGTGTGGATTTTTTTTCCGTCGGGTGCATGCCCACCGGAATTCCGCGACCGTCATCACTGACACTAACCGACCCGTCGGCATGAATGGTTACCCAGATGCTGTCACAGAAACCGGCCATGGCCTCATCGACGGAGTTATTAACAATTTCCCACACCAGATGGTGCAGGCCCCGGGTGGTGGTATCACCGATGTACATGCCCGGGCGCTTCCGCACCGGGTCCAGTCCTTTCAGAGCCTGAATGGCGGATTCATCATAAGCTTGTGAAACACGTGAAGGTGTGTCAATTGTATCGGTAGACGGTGGCGGCGTAGCCATGAGTACTCCTGATTATGGCGAGATAAGGGAAGGCAAAATACATCAAAATAAGCCCGTTTTTTTCCGCTTTCCTCGCCGGAAATCCAAGTCCTTAGTATACCTGAAAATCAGCCGTTTTCCCAGCGATAATTCCGGCAACCTGCGCGTATCTCGTTCTTGCCGGACTCGCTATACTTATGGTGATCAGCAGTCGCCGCCGTCTTTTTAGGCGATTGCTATCGGCTTGCTGGGGGTTGTGATTTATGTGGCATGATCTTTTTTCGAAGCCCGCGCGGCTGGGCAGTGGTGCAGTTCTGGCATTGCTGTTGCTGTCATGTTCGGGGTGCGTCTATGGCGGATACGGTGGTGGGGGATACGGGGATGGCGGCTACGCAACGTACCAGCAATACCCCATCTACCAGCAGCCACCAGTACAGGTATACGGCGGGTACTATCAGCGAGATCAGACCGTTCGCCGCGCGGAAGATCGGGGGCGGCAAAGTGTGCGCATCTATCGTGCCCAGCCTCAGTACCATCCACAGGGGCGTCAACCGGGGCGGCCGCAGGGGACTCCGCAGCGGCAGGAACAGGGTAATCATGGTGGTGGGCGCGCGGACCAGCAAAGACACTGAAGGCTGATGCCGTATATAAATTCAAACGCATGAATCGTTCCAGGAGCTAAATCATGAATAGGAATTACATCAACCCCGCATCGGCTACGATGAGTTTGTTGTTCACGATGCTTTGGCTGGCGGCGGCGGGCTGCCAATGTTCCGGCAATCATCCAGCGGCGTCCGCCCTTACAACTGGTGGCGCGCAGATTGAAGCGGGACCGCAAGATCAGCCCGGCGAGGGGCAGATGAGTTTTTCCAGTGACAAGCAAGCCGCCGCGACACTGCTGGCGGCAATTAAAAGTCAGAATCATCAACAGCTTCGCCTGATTTTTGGCCCGGATATAAAAGAATTGGCCTCCGGCGATAAAGTTGAAGATCACCGTCACTTTGAGGAATTTGTCACGCACGCTAAACAGAATTTCCAACTACAAAAGCAGAACGCCACAACGTCTATTCTGTTGATCGGCAAAAAAGATTGGCCTTTCCCCATTCCCTTGATTCGCCAGCCCGATGGACGTTGGTTCTTTGATACCGCGGCTGGTAAGGACGAAATACTCGACCGTCGCATCGGCGGGGATGAACTCGAGGCCATCAACGTTTGTCGCATGTATGTGACGGCTCAGCGGAAATATTTCAGTACCACGCATGATGGCAGCAGCGTCCGGCAATACGCGCGACGGCTCGCCAGTAAGGCGGGGGAACATGACGGGCTTTATTGGCCCGCCGGTTCAGGCGAACCGCAAAGTCCGTTCAGTGCTTTGGCCGCTCAGGCGCAGGCCGCCGGTTACACGCCCGGGGCACACAAAGGTCCGCGGCCATTTTTCGGCTATTATTTCCACATTCTTACAAAGCAAGGCCCCGCGGCACCGGGGGGCGCTATGAATTATGTCACCAACGGCCACATGACGTCGGGTTTTGGCTTAGTCGCCTTCCCGGACAAATATGGAGCCTCCGGTGTGATGACATTCATCGTCAATAAACAGGGACAAGTGTATCAGAAGAATCTGGGACCACAGACGGTAGCGATTGCGGGTAAACTCAACAGCTACAATCCGGACGGGTCATGGACGCTGGTAAAGTAATCGCCTGCGTCGCACGATATTTCCAAGATTCGCCGCGCTAATGTCGGCTTTTAGGCCCACGCTTAAATTTGGTCTGCTGCGGTTTGGCAGTGGGGCGGTTGGCCAGGCGATTGGCGATGCCTTCATCAATGGCGGCCGCCAAAGCATGCTGGTGCTGCGCGTCGTGGTCTGTATTATTTCCCCCAGCCTCCGGCGGCGAAGCCCCGGAAGGACTCTGCGCGGCAGCGTGGAACTCTTTGATTCGGTCACGCAGATCGGCAGCCTTTTCAAATTCCAGATTGTTGGCCGCCGTGAGCATTTCCTCCTCCAGAATGCGGATCATTTCCTGCTGGTCAAATTCCGATTCGGATTCAGAGATCATTTCTCTTGCCACACGTCGGGCCTTGAGCTCCAGTTCAATGCCATGTCGGATTGCTTTTTGAACCGTCTGGGGGGTAATGCCGTGGGCGGTATTCCAAGCCTCCTGAATACCGCGGCGGCGAAGCGTTTCATCGATGGCCCGCTGCATGGCGGGAGTGATTTTATCGCCATATAAAAATACCTTGGCGTCCACATTTCGCGCACAACGCCCGATCATCTGAATCAGCGAGGTTTCGCTACGCAAAAAGCCCTGTTTATCCGCATCCATGATGGCCACCATGGAAACTTCCGGCAAATCCAGGCCTTCCCGCAACAGGTTCACACCGATCAGGCAGTCAAACGCCCCTTCGCGCAATTCCCGGAGGATATCAATGCGGTCAAATGTTTGTATCTCGCTGTGTAAATATTTGCAGCGCAGTCCCGTCTGCCCCAGATAATGGGATAAATCCTCCGCCAGCCGCTTGGTCAGTGTTGTCACCAGTGTCCGCTGCCCATTCTGGGCCCGAAGTTTCGCTTCTTCCAGTAAATCGGCCACCTGTCCCTGCGCGGGCCGCACTTCAATGACCGGATCTATTAGCCCGGTGGGGCGGATAATCTGTTCCACTACTTCTCCGCCGGTCAGCTCCAGTTCGTATTTGGCCGGCGTGGCGGATACAAACAGCACCTGGTTCCACATGCCCACAAATTCCTCAAAGCGCATCGGGCGATTGTCCAAGGCAGAAGGTAAACGGAATCCATGCTCCACCAGCACTTCTTTGCGGTGGCGATCAGCGGAATACATGGCGTTGATCTGTGGAATTGTCACATGGGATTCGTCGATCATCAGGATGTAATCTTTAGGGAAATAATCCACCAGCGTAGAGGGCTTGGCCCCCGGCGCAGAGCCGGAAATGTGGCGGGAATAATTCTCAATTCCCTGACAGAACCCCGCCTCCAGCATCATTTCCATATCATATTTGGTGCGAGCGAAGAGGCGCTGCGCTTCCAGGAGTTTGCCCTGCTGCCGCAGTTCCCGGCACCGTTGTTCAAGTTCCTGTTGAATATCATGAACGGCCCGCACCATCGTGCTGTCATCGGCGACATAATGTTTGGCGGGAAAGACAAACGCGGTGGTTTCTTCGGTAAGCCGCTCGCCGCTGACGGGGTGAATATGCCAGATGGATTCAATGTCATCGCCGAACATTTCCAGACGCAAGGCGGTGACTTCATACGCCGGAAATATTTCAATCACATCGCCGCGCACGCGAAATGTTCCGCGCTTAAATTCAATGTCATTACGCTCATATTGGACATCAATGAGCGCCCGCAAAAGTTCTTCCCGGCCAATGGCGGATCCGCGCTGCAGGGAGATAACTTTCTTTTTATATTGTTCCGGCGAACCTAAACCGAATATACAACTTACCGAAGCTACCACCATGACATCCCGGCGGCTTATCAGAGCGCTGGTTGTAGCTAAGCGCAAACGGTCCAGATCATCATTGCGGGCCGCGTCTTTTTCAATGTAAATATCGCGCTGCGGGATATACGCTTCTGGCTGATAGTAATCATAGTAGCTGACAAAATAATTGACGGCATTCTGCGGTAGAAGCTCACGAAATTCTTCATACAGTTGTGCGGCCAGGGTTTTGTTATGACTGATCACCAGTACGGGGCGATTGAGTTGGGCGGCGACATGGGCCATGGTAAACGTCTTACCCGACCCGGTCACGCCCATGAGAACCTGATATTTTTCCCCCGCGGAAAACGCTCGCGTAATTTTTTCAATAGCCTGCGGCTGATCACCGGTGGGCTTGAAGGGACTTTCGATTCTATATTCCTGTATGGCCATAGCGCATTTCCCAAAGGATATCCAATTAACATTATAGCAGCGCCAATGACGGTTGCCGTGGGGTGGGAATGGGTTACAGGTTACAGTTGCAGCGGGAAGTCGCGGGCAACCTTCACACACAAAGCCGCCGGCTCTGCCGGCGGTTGAGCCGGCGATCAAATTATCCTGTAACCGATCATCTGCCTCTGCTGCCTGCGGCACCGTGATCCTGCCTGATTCACGGGCGCATGGAAAAGGTATTAAATTTTGGTTTTATATCCCATTGCACGCACGATGCACCAGCCATTGGCCGCCTCAAAAAGCTGTACCGCACCACCCAAGGCGCAACCCGCCGCGGGCCACCAAAGCCAATTCCAACCCGTGAGCCAGACTGCCAGTGCCAACAGAACCGCCAAGAGCATGAAAATTGTGCCGCTGATTCCCCGAATCCTTGATCCTTTCGCATCAATATTACATGTTAATTTCATTTTCTTTCCTATCGCGAATCGCTATTGCATGGATGCACTTTACGGTAACGTCACCCATGACTTACCGCCAGTCGTTATTTTAACTTTCAGTGCCGCTGCTTGCGCTGCCGGCACGCAAAGCCCCTGCGGCCCATCCGTACAGTAGGCGTAATATACCTTGATCTGCCAATGTAAATCCCCAGCCGCTTTTGCCATCGCGAGCGTGGCCGGCATAATGCTGAAATCAACCGGTATCTTGCCGTGGGCATTAACGGATTCTTCTGCGATAACATGTAAGCCGCTGGTGATGCGCAAACTAATTGGAATATCCGGTGTTAAGTGCGTTAAGGGCGGCAGTTTCGGATTAAATTGCAGTGTAAGTTTTTTCGCGGGATCCACCTGCACCGCCGGGGCTGCTTCACTCGGAGCCGATTTTACGCGCGATGCTATTAGCACCGCTGCCCGCGGCGGCGTCAAGCCGCTGATAACCAACTGGTGCCAAGTTTTGGTTGCAGCATTCATTTCAACAATGCGCTGATTATTGGTATCGGCGATAAAAATATCATGTCCGGACACATTCAGGCCTCCCGGTTCATTAAGTTTCAATGGGCCGCCGGGTCTGCCGGTTCCCGGTTTACCGTCGCCCGCGTAGGTTGAAACCATTCGGGTAGCCGGGTTAATAAGCCGCAATTTGTCATTGTACGTGTCGGCTACAAGAATATTGCTGCCCAGCACCGCTACGCCTAAATCATGCTGGAGCAGCGCTGTGCCAGAGCCGCCATTTTTGTCGCCAAAATCAAACAGCCCGTGTCCGATGACGGTAAATACTTTCTTGGCTTTCAAGTTTAAGCCACGAACGGCACTGTTCTCGCTGTCAGCAAAATAAAGAATATTGCCATCCAGCGCCAGCCCCGAAGGCTGGGCGAGCATCGCCTGATCGGCGGGGCCGTTTTGCAGTCCTTCGCCGCCGGTACCCGCTATAGCTGAAGCCCGATGCGTGCGCAGATTTTCGCTCCAAAGCTGATGTTCGCCAGCCATGGCAATGTATAGTGTGTGGCCTCGTGCCGCCAAATCCCATGGCGAATTAATTCCCTGCTGCGTCCCAATGCCGCCGCCGGTGGTGTCGTAAACCTCGTGCCCGTTTCCCAGCACTGTGGAAACGTTTCCGGTTTTTAAATTAATCTTGCGGATATATTCCCCCATGGTATCCGCCACGTACAGTGCCCCGTCATTCACCGCCATCCCCTGTGGCGCATCAAACTCGGACTGTTTGGCGGTGCCATCCAAGTGACCGCATTGGCCATTACCGTATATTTCGACTAGCTTGCAGTGGCCCAGTGCATCAGGCCAGGTAGTTTCGACAATACGATTGTGCCCCGTATCGGCAATGAACAGCCGGCGGAGTTTTTTAACCGCAATGATTTTTCCCGGGAACAACAGCCCGCTGGCGGACACCAGCGTATGTTGCACCGGCAGATTCAGCGGGTGTGCCGCCAACGTGCCGGCCTTACGATCCGCCGCGATTGTTTTTGCAATAATTCGTTCCAGCGCGTGGTAGCCGGCTTCACCGGCCACCGAGCCAACTTCATGGCCTGAGGCATCCACCAGCACCAATGTCGGCCAGGCATTTACGCCGTACATATTCCAGATCGTCATGTTCTGATCAACAACCACCGGGTTGGTGATTCCATAACGCAGCACCGCATCACGCACGTGCGATGCGATAGCCTCATTGGTGAACTTGGCACTTTCCACACCAATAATTTCAAACGGCTCCTTGGCAAAATGATGCAAAAGGCGCTCTTCCGTTGGAATTAAATGAATGCAGTTAATGCACCCATAGGTCCAAAAATCCAGCAGCACCACCTGACCCTTCAACTGATGTTGAAAGCTTAGCGGTTCGGGCGTGTTAATCCATGTATAATCCGCCGGAAAATCGGGAGCCTTTATTCCCGTTGCAGCCTCCCCGAGTACCGGATTATTATCGGCTGAAAAGTAGTTGTAGCTAAGCAATCCGACGGCGGCCAAGCCCAGAAGCATTACTGCGGTGAACACACGATTTGATTTGCTGTACATAACGGTCCATCCTGCCAAAAGGCAACCCAGTTCATGCAATCCATGGCCCGCAGGCGCTGGATATTGTACGCAGACAGGGTTGCTCGTGGATGATTGGTCGTGAAAATTCTCGATGTCTTACACAGGCCGTTATTGTGCCGGCCTGATCGCACTACGCTTGGCATGATGGTACCGATGGGGCGGTGTGTTCCCCTACCACCCGCATGTCACCCGGCTTGCTGCAATCCAGATACAGGCTGAAAACCTCGGGTCTTGCCGGTATGCCCTTGAGTCTGAGAATTTGCGAGCTGTGCTGCAGCATCAATGGCCAAATGGCTTTGCGATCAGATTCCGGAATGGGGCGATTGGCAACTTCTGAAATCGGCACCCACTCGAGTCGCCCTTCAGGAATTTCAAGCTCGGCCAATGTAATGCTGCGGACAACCTCAAAACAAAACATGAGCCAATGCGTGGCTCCTTCATAGGCTTTTTCCGCCACAAGGCCGCAAAGTCGAATATCGCTATATTCCAACACCAGACCTATTTCCTCTTTTACCTCCCGTATCGCGCATTGATAAGGCGATTCGCCAATGCCCTGTTCCAACTTCCCCCCGATGGGGGAGTACAACCCCTGATTAGGAGCCTTTTTGCGATGCAAAAGCAGCGTATTTCCCCGCTCGTCAAAAATGTATACCAACGTCGCAATTTTATAGGGTAGTTCATCCACGGCAATGTCTTCCTGAAATTCATATCGCAATGCCTCTCCGCCGCCCACCAGCGGCCCACGGGCTATATCCTGCGGGAAAGGTAGCAATCTTGCAAGGCTTGGCCTCCACGCTTGGCCTCCATGCCGATTTGGGGAAGGTTTAATTTGTTTTGTTTGAACGGGGGTAAAATTTATTTACGGTGAGGCTTGTGGTACGCGTGGCCAGCCGAAAGGCCTTAAACCGTTCCAGTTATTTGATGTGTAACGCTGGTATACGTGCGAATATTAAACCGCGTTGAATTCCGGATTTGACCGACAGCCCTAAGCGGTTATTGTGTTATGAAAAATAGGAGTATGGTATGTTGCGTATGTTCTCCCGTAAGTTTTCTTCTGGGGCTTGGACTGTCCGTACGGTGGTCCTGCTGGCCCTACTCGCCGGCGGCCTAGCCCGCGGCGCGGATTTAGCCGCATTGGTTAATCCGTTTGTGGGCACCGCCCAAGGTGGTGATATTGTACCGGGAGCCATAGTGCCGTTCGGCATGGTGGAACTAAGTCCTGATATGCACGTCCAAAGTTATTACATCTATCAGCAGCACCATAGCAGTGGTTTTAGTATGACGCACCTCAGCGGTGTGGGTTGTCCCAGCTATGGTGACGTGTTTTTCACCGCCACAACCGGCCCCTTACAGGTGCAGCCCAAGCAGTATGGTTTTAATTTCAGCCACAAGCGGGAGGCGGCCTCACCCGGCTATTATCGGGTGCTTATGAAAACTTGGGGTATCAACACCCAATTGACCGCAAGCACGCATTGCGGCATGGCAAAATTTACATTTCCCGCCGGTAAGCAGGCCAATATTTTAGTACCCATCAGCCACACTTTAACCACCACGGTTGGTTCCAGCATTCATGTTGTCAACGACCACACCATTACCGGGTCAGTTACCAGTCTGACGTTCTGTCAAACCAATGAACCTTTCACGGTTTATTTTGTTATGAAGTTCAGCCATCCGTTCAAGACCAGCGGCGTGTGGCAAGGCTCCACGATTACCCCGGGGGGGCAAAAGGAGGTGCAAGCCCGGAATGTGGGAGCGGCCATTACGTCCAAAGGCACGGGTCCCAAGCTGCGCCTTCCCGGCCCACCGATCGGAGCTTTTGTAAGTTATCCGGTATCCACCCATGCAAGGGTGGTCAAGGTTCGCATTGGCATATCATTCGTCAGTGTGGGCGGAGCGGAAAAAAATTTAGCGGCGGAAATGCCGCATTTTACTTTCAGCGACCTTCGCGCGCAAGCCCATGCCCGCTGGAACAAGGCGCTCGCGGTCATTACTGTACACGGCGGTTCGTTAAATCGCCGGAAGATTTTCTACACCGCACTTTATCATGCCCTCCTGTTGCCGAATGTGTTTGATGATGTGGATGGCCGGTACATCGGCTATGACAATAAAATTCATCATGTACCGGCGGGCCACCGCCATATTTACGCGAATTGGTCCGGTTGGGACATCTACCGCAGTGAAATGCCGCTGTTGACGATCATTGAACCGCAACGGGCGCAGGACATGGCGCAATCGGTGGTGGAGATGGCCAAACAACTTGGATTTATAGATCGCTGGCCCTTCGCCAACCGGCCTACCGGTGTCATGAATGGTTTTCCTTTAACCAACTGCCTGACTGAAATTTGGCAGGCGGGGCTGCACCACTTCAATATCCATGCCGCCTATCAGGCGATGACCAAACAGTGTTTTCCGAATTATCTCAAAGGCCATGCGGATTTGAGTTCGGTCCACCCGTATGAAAGCCTGGCCGGGCAGAAGTATGGCAGTATTTTGCCGGTGAACACCAATGTGGCCTCGGCGGAGGAAACCGATATTGCGTATGCGTCGCTGGGGCACCTGGCGTTGGATTTACATAAACCCCAGACGGCCGGTATCCTGTTTGGCGATGCGCTGCAATATACTTCCATGTACAATCCCGCCACCATGTTCATGCAGGGGCGAAATGCCCAGGGCGCGTGGATGCCGTTAAATAAGAATGCCCGCGATGAATGGAACTGGAAGTTTTATTGTGAAGGCTCGGCTTGGGAGTACAATTGGCTGGTCCCGGAGGATGTGCAAGGTTTGATTGCGCTAATGGGGGGTGATAAGTCCTTTGCGGCCCGGCTGCAACATTTTTTTACTACCGGTCAATATGACCCCACTAATGAGCCGGACTTGGAAGCACCGTATCTTTTTGACTATTGCCGCCAGCCATGGCTCGGTCAATACTGGGTGGCTCAAAACGCCGATACATCGTTCACGAATTCGCCGTTTGGCTTGGCGTGGAGCAAGACCCGAAGCGCTGGCAATGATGATTGCGGTGAAATGTCAGCTTGGTATGTGTTAACGCAGATCGGGCTGTATCAGGTGGACCCCGGCGTACCGGATTTTGAAGTCACAACGCCGCGCTTCGCAAAAATCACCATCCGCTTGCAAGCACCACATTCCGGCAAAACCTTCATAATTACCACACCTAACGGCGGCGGTAAGAATATGTACATCCAATCCGCAGCGCTGGACGGAAAGCCACTTAATAAACCGTGGCTGCCGGAGCGGATGGTATTTCAGGGCGGAACTTGGAACGTAACCGCTGGGACTGCACCGAACAAAAACTGGGCTGCGGCACGCGGCGCTGAACCGCCTTCGCTGTCTACCGGACCCGACCACCGGTAAACACGCGCGGAACCACAAAAAAGCCCGACATCGGTCGAGGATTCTGGGAAATCAGTGGATTTGTACAATCCCTAAAAGCCTCTTGACCGCTATTTACTATTTGATACAATATTAAATATATACTTGGTCATCCGGGTGCGGACGAGCCATGCGGTGACGTTTTTCCAACGGGGATTAATTCCATGCGGCGAGTCGGGATTTTCCTTAATTCCCATAGTCCACGCGGAATGGGCTTGCTGTGTGGTGTCGGAAAGTTTGTCCGCTCGCATGGCGACTGGTTAATAACGCTGCATGATACAGATATTGATCACACGCTAAATGGCTTACAGGCAAACTGCCAATACGACGGAATTCTGGCATCCATTCAGAACGCTGCAGCAATACAAACGCTGCAAAATGCCGCGTTGCCGATCGTGGATGTCTGCGGCCGCTTTGATTGCCCGCGGATTCCCCGAGTCGTCGTGGATCAACGTCGGGTGGGAATTCTGGCATACGCTCATTTGATCAGTTGCGGAGTTCCGAACGTGGCCTTTTATGGTTTCGCGGAGGATCAACAGCCTCGCGAGCGTTTGGAATCAATTATGCAATGCGCCGCCGATGATCAGAGAAACGTCCCTGTACTCCGTCAATGCGTTGGCGCAGGGATTGATTCGGCGGGGGACCCGATGAGTAAATGCAGCGGCAGCGAAGCGGAACTGGAAGCATGGGTGCGGTCGCTGGCTAAACCGGTAGGGGTTATTGCCGAAGACGACTGGCTTGGAAAACGCGTGCTGGAGGCGTGTCGTCGATGCGGTTTGCCGGTCCCCGGTGAGGTAGGGGTGATTGGTTCCGGTAGTGATGAAGCATTAAGAGAGTTTTGCATACCGGCATTAAGCAGCGTTCCCATACCGAATCAACGCATCGGCTATCAGGCGGCGGATTTACTTTCGACCTTAATGGATGGTAAGGCGGCTCCGCAACACGAAATACTGGTGAGTCCCGCCAATGTTGCCGCCCGATCCAGTACCGAGGGTCCCGTGAAGCGGGATGCATGCGTTTCTATGGCGCTAAAATTCATCCAGGAAAATGCCTGCAAGGGCATTAACACCGAAGATATTTTGGATCACCTTGCGCAGAATTCATATCTCGTTTCACGCAGCACCCTGGAGCGACGCTTCCGCGATGCCCTAAGACGCTCACCCAAGGACGAAATCCTGCGTGTACGTATCGCCCGAGCGGGTGAACTGCTGATGAACACCACCTACCCGCTGGCGAAAATTGCGGAAATGGTCAGCATTCAAAGACCCGAACA
>DAHXLH010000205.1:0-7012 GCA_027366115.1 Phycisphaerales bacterium | reverse complement strand
TCTGGACGTTTTTTGAGGAGTGGGGAAATGTGGAGGAGCATGAAAAAATATTTTGTGGCATCAAAATTTTTCAAATGTCCACTAATAGTGTTGTATCCATATTTTTTGCTATATATTGTGTCAACTGGTTCGTACTCTTTTATCTATTCCCATATTTTCCCCTAATGTGGAGCAAAAAGTATTGACTTTCCCAAAAGTTTTTGTATCCTATAAACCGATGAAGAGAACAGCAGGATTTAAGTGTGTTTGAAGGTTGAGCTTGGATGTATCTGGTAGGGTCATACGAGCACGTCATCGATGCCAAGAATCGCTTGGCAATTCCTTCCGCACATCGGCAGGAAGTGCCTGAATCCCCATCTGGCAAAAAGCGATTCTATGCTCGCCCGGTCCAGATGCCCGAAGCCAACGGCGAAAAGCGACGTTTTGTTGAACTGATTCCGGAGCCGGTTTTTTTATCGCTGGCGGAGAAGGAAAAAAAAGAGGATAGCCTGGAAATGGCAGTTGACGAACAGGATCGTCAGTTAAGTCTGTTTGCGGGCGTCAAGATTCTGGAAATTGATGAGCAGGGTCGCGTTGTAATGCCGGATGATTTTCTGGATCGTCCCGAAAAGAAGGCCAGCCGATTCGCAATCAATATTCTGGGAAGAGATGTGGTACTTGCGGGAGTTGGTTCCCGTCTGCAGGTTTGGAACGCCGAGGAATATCACCGCCGTTTTGATGGAGCCGGCAGAGTCCGGGCGGTGTAAAAAATACAATCAGGAGCAAATCTTCCAGCCAAGGATGGTCGCGAAGGTAAAGCTCCCCACGCAAGGACGCGTGCGTACGTAAGGCTTCTGCTGTCGCAGGGACGTGACATAAAAGAAGCCGACACAGGGCGAATAGCGGTACAGGCACTTCATGGACGAAATGTCTGTACCGCCGCCCCCGAACAACGGCCTAGTGCGACTGAACAGGACGTTCAGTTTCCGCTCGCCAGGAACTCAAAGGACTGAGGCTTTGGCGTCGCTGAATTTCACGGACGAACATGCTCGGGCCATGGAAGGCATGGCGGGGACACGTACCGGCCAGTCGTGTCCCTGTCTTTTTTTAAATTTTTCTGCCGGGCCGTGGCCGTTCCACGTCCCCGCTTTAATGTTATCGGGTTTGGGGCTGCGGCGTAAGCCGTTGCAGCACATGGATACGGCCCAGCATGGTCATGAACCCGTCCTGCTTAATGAAGCATTGGAATTACTGTCGGCGCAAAGCGGCGAAACAATTCTTGATTGCACCACCGGACGAGGGGGGCACGCTTTGGCCCTGGCGAAGAAGATTGGAAAATCCGGTACCCTGGTGTGTCTGGATGTCGATCCGGGCAACCTGGAATTCGCCCGAGAACGGCTAAAAGACGCTGCCCCTCATTGCCGGTTCTTTCAGGCAAATTTCGCGCAATTGGGCGATGTCCTGGATGCGGCAGATATTCCCGCCGTGGATGTGATTCTCGCGGATCTTGGAGTGTCGACCAATCAGATGTTGTCTGAACAGTATGGTCTGAGTTTTACGGTTGACGGCCCTCTGGATATGCGACTTGATCCGCGTTTAGAGCATACCGCGGAGGAACTGGTAAACGGCTTGCCTGAAAAGCAGCTCGCGGATCTGATATTTAACAATGCGCAGGATCGTCTTTCCCGGCGAATTGCCCGGAGCATTGTTCAGGCGCGGCGCGTAAAAAAAATTACGACAACCGCGCAACTGGCAGCCCTGGTAAGAGCGGCCGTGCCGTATACACGTTTTGGCCAGATTGATCCAGCGACTCGCACGTTTCAGGCCTTACGCATGGAAGTGAATCATGAAATGGAGAATCTTTCCGAGTTGTTAAAAGCCGCTCAATCCCGGCTGAAGCCCGGTGGACGAATCGGGATTATCAGTTTCCATTCCGGAGAGGACCGAGTAGTAAAACAGATGTTCAGGCAATGGGCCTCCGACAACCGGTGTGACGTATTAACATCCAAGCCCATTGTTCCGACGGAATTTGAAATGGCGTCCAATCCACGGAGCCGAAGCGCTAAAATGCGGGTTGCTCGAATGCGGATGGATGAGTAACAGCACGGGTGATGGGCAGTAGCGTGTTGCGGTCAACTCTATGGGAGCTAAGCCACTATGAACAAAGAGACAAAAATCGGGCTGGTAACCGGCGTGACATTGATCGTCCTTATTGGGGCAATGTTGTCAAGCTATTTAAGCGGGCCGCGTGACAGCGTTGGCGATCTGGCGGTGGCCGGGCAAGGGTGGGGCCTGCGCAAGCAGATCAGCAATCCGGTGGGAATTGCGCAGGTGCCGGTTCCGCAAAATGTACCCGTGAACCCGGTTCAAACCGTGGCCACCGCGCCGGTGCGCCCTGTCAGCTCGCCGTCCTCGGTGGCAGTTTCCACGCCGTATAATCAGGTAACACAGTTGCCTTACGGCACGGCAGCCGCTCCAACCTCATCGGTTGCATCTTTAACGCCCGCCGCCGCTATTATTACGCCGCAGGTTGTATCCGTGGTGGCGACGCAACAACCCGTTTCAAACACGGCAGCCCCTGCTGACAACACCTCGGACACGGGGCAGACGGCCACGTATATTGTGCGGCCCGGCGATACACTGGGCAAAATTGCCTGGCACTTCTATCACGATAGTGGCCCGCTGGCGGTGCGACGAATTGTCCATGCCAATGCCTCCAAATTAAGCAGCGCCCGGGCTACGATCCGAGTCGGCGAAACGCTTACTATTCCTGCCGCTCAACAGTCCGGAACATCATCCGTGCATCTGCTGACCATGGCGGCTCAAAGCACCGGCAGTTCCTACGGTAGTCAATATTCCACGCGTCAAGTAGCGCCGACATCTAATAGTTCGTTACACACTTACCGCGTTCAAAGCGGCGATACGCTATGGGGCATTGCCCGGAAAACCATGGGGGCAGGCACCGATGCTAATGTGCATCGCATCATGTCGTTAAATCATATTCGCGATGCCCGAACCATTGCAGCGGGACAGGTGCTCAAGATTCCATCCTAAGCGCCAGTGGCGACGGGTTGGAACGTATTGTGTCATCAAATCCCATTTCGCCGCCAGCTCAACGCTTCCGCATTGATCTAATGCCGCGCGTTGGCTTTCGCATAGACGCCAGGTTCCGGACGCTTTGCCCTCCCTTATTGCGGTGGACCGGCTCCCTGGCCGGCTTGCATGGACTGCATTTCCATCATCATCGCCAGCGGCAGCAGGGCGTGAATACGCGTGGAGAGTTGCTCCAAATTCTTCATGGGCATGCGCCACTGCCCCGTTAAGCTGTTATGGTGCGTTGCCAGGCTCATGGACATTGGCTCGGTAGCCGGTAACTTCATTATCGGGCTGTTCATATTAGCCATGGCTTCAAGTCGCTGGGTGATGGCCGCAATAATCGGCGACGGATCGACATACATAACCATTGAAGCATGCGGAAGTATATGGCTCTTAGCGGCAACGATCCCGGGATTAGAATCCAGGGCATCGGAGCCTGCCGCAGCCGCTTTGACTGACTCGGCAAGGAATTTATGACTGCAGTTACCGCCCACAATCAGTTGATTGCTGTTGCTGCCTATTAAATAAGTCTGTGTGCTAATTCCCAGCAGATTTTGCTGCATTTTCATCGCGCTGCGGATGGCATCGTTCTGGGGCGTGCCGGCCGCCGGTAAAACCATAGATGAAGTGACGGTGGTGAAAGGTATTGAACCAACGGTAACTTTCTCAGGTGCGACAGCCATGTCGTATTTCACGTTGGTTCCCATGCTCAATTGAAAATGTGAGAGCCAACGCCCCTCACTGGCCAACAGGTGCACCATCAATGCGGCGGTGGCGGCCGGCGTTGTGGACTTGGCTAATCCGACGCTGGACATAACAGGACCCTTGGTCTTGGAAGAGTCAATAACCAGCGTGTTGCACTGCGAGAGCGGTTGTATAAGTGCGGCAATTTGCCTGATTATCTTAGGAAGCTGTACATGACTGCCAGTGCCCGACGCTGCGGCTTTGGGAAGTTCCCCCGCCCAATGATTCAACATTTTTGCGGCCATCGCACCGTCAATATTATTGGCCACCGCCTCGAAAAACTGGGCGGAGTCCGGCAGTCCCGCCAGCGGCTTTTCCGCCAGTGGCCTCAGGCATTTCAGGGCTTGGGCAATCTCCGATCCGGATTTTTCATCTGAAACCATCGACAGTGTCAGCGCACTGGAGGTAATCCGCAATCCAAGCAGTGCGGAATGTGTATCATCCGCCAAACGCATGGCGACTTTCCGGCCAATGGTTTTCAGTTCCGATCCATGGGTAGCTTTACCGCCGGCATTGGTTTGGTCCGCCGCGGTTGGGCCGGTTCTATGAAGGGCTTCTTCCAGAGGTTTACGAAACTGGGGAATATTCACCAGCACATACACATCGGACTTCTCGGCCAGAGGTTGTTCGGATTCCGTGAGCATAGGGGTTATGGCTGTGCCGACGGTTTTGCATTGCAACAAGGCTCCATGATGTTGTGAAACCATAATGCAATGTTTGCCCGCGACAGCATAAATATTCTGGCCATTGGCGGTTTGGCCGTGCTCCACGCCATCGGTGCCGGTGGAAAAATTCATATTGCCAATGGCGGCCGCGGGGTCCTTGGCGGGCAGAATCATAACAGCGTGGCCCGGGCCTCCCGTAGCGCTGTTGGGAATGACCACGATTGCTGCCGTGCCATGGGCCGTGATTCCACGGGGCAAATTCAACGATTTTTCGATGTGCCGTAAGGATGGCGGCAATACCGGAATTTTCAGATTTTGGGCCAGCATTGCGACTTTTTTATCCAAGGCCGCCATGTCATGAATAATTATCACCGCCTGTGCGGTGGCGGGAATATTAGCGAGGATCTTGGCGTCAGCGGCGGAATTTCCTGGGTTCGTACCGGTGGCCAGTATGGGGGCTCCACCAAGTAGCAGGCATGCTATCGCGGCTGCTTTAAGTAGGTTCGTGCGGTTCAACATCTGAAAAATCTCCTAAGGTAAGAGGAACACTAAATCGGGCATTCATTAGAATAGTGCGCCAGCAGGATTGCCGGACAAACTTTGCTCCAACGTTGCCACGGGTATATATACTTGGATAACTAACGATTTTCCGCCGGCCCCCACGCTGACCACCGCCGGCGGCGGGGGAAGCCCCAAGGCAAGCGCATTGGCGGCCTTCGAGGTGGGGACCGCATTTTGTTGCTGCGTCCAGCGGGCGATGGGCAAATACGCAACCAAGAAGCTTCCGGGTACCACTCGCGCTAAGGTCTGCGTTAAACCGGGCCGCTTCATGACGGCTGTAAGATTGTTACCGGCGGCGGTAACGGCTGATTTTAATAATGGATGCGGGACACCCACGCACAGCAGCACGCCATGAGTCCTCATATTGATTAGCTCAACAGTAGGCGAGGTTCTTATGGGCTTTTGTGTCGGCCCGACAATGCGGATCACCTGATAGCCCATGAGGGTGCTATGGGTAAGATTCTTATCATCCGGTGGAGCGGTTTTAGTCCGCACATACGCTAGGTGGCTAAAATAACCCGCCAGGTCGTGCATTTCTGTTGTAGGATGTTTACAGTGCATAATGATTATCGCGGGGCCTGAACCCCAATGATTTAGCGGCCCTCGGCCCGCGCTCGAGGGCGTTGAGGGTGGCAGCCCGATCGCGGCAGCGCCGGTGTGATCCGCGACGGCGGCCAAAATCTGAGGAAATTCCTGGATTGCGGTGGAGCGCTTATGCCTTGGAGAGCCTGGGCTGTTTTCTACTTTGGCGGGCAGCAAGGTTTTCAACCATTTGGCAACCGACGGCCCATCGATGCTGTCGGCATAGAGCGAAAAATAACGCTGATCTGGCAGCCCGGCGAGGGCGTGGGCCGGCAGAGGTGGCTGCGCGGCAACTAGTTGAGCCATGGGAGAATGTGCATGAAAAGCATTGGTCAAATTAACAATCAAAGCCTGTCGGCCAAAATGCAGCGTTAACAGGCTTCGGTTTAGGTCGGTGCTCAATTGTTTGCTTAATTTATTTCCTATCTGCTGCAGCAGCGATTTGAGAGCGGGACTGCCAACTGGCAACGGATTACCGGGCATCGCTGAAAATAACATGGCCTTTGACGGATCGACTAACTCTTTTCGTATGGCGTGCGTATCGGCTTCCACGGCGATATCTGCATGGCGTAGCGCCACAGGCAGATGGCCAGGCAGCGTCAGGTGGGATTTTGCTTGCAGATACATTTTTAATGCTGAACGCGAGGCGGAAATAAACGTCCATACTCCGCGCGTTGCGATAAAGGCGGGAGTGCCTTCAATGCGTGCCGGTGTTATTCCGCCCCGGGCGGCACCATTTTTGAGGCTGGCGATAAATTTTGCGGTGTTGGTCGTTTGCAGAATCACCACGGACTGGCGCAATTCGAGGATTTTTCCTTTGGCCGGTGATGGCATCACCCAGGCCATTGGAGCGGAGATATTCCAATAAGGCCCCAGAACCATTTTCAGGGCGGTAAATTCATCAAATTGCGGTTGCCGGCCCGTGATGCGCCGTTCAAGCCGGGTAATGCGTTGATCGAGCTGTGCCACATTGTTGCAGATCACACACAAGGCGCTGGTTGAAGGAAGTTCGCGGATAATCGAGCTTGTTGGAGCGCCGGCTCCGTGGGCGCAAATAGTCACTCCCAACAACGGCCATGCAGCGGCGGCAGCCCGGCGGCGAAATTGCATAAAGCCTCCAACAGCGCAACGAACAATTTAATTTTAGATCGCCCACGCTATGGTTTCAAAAACCAATAACATGATTGTAACTATGCCCCGTTATTTTCGCCAATCAGTCGCATTTGTGCTCATTTGCGATCCGCTACGCGCGGCTACCGGTTTGACGATTGACGCCAAAACTGCTAAATTGCCGCACATAATTAAGAACTGTCGTGCGTATGCAGTTGATGAATAAATTAGATGGAATCGAGCGATATTATGAAAAAGAAAAAAGTCAAAAAGAA
>DAHXLH010000204.1:0-15338 GCA_027366115.1 Phycisphaerales bacterium | reverse complement strand
CACGCCATTAAGCGCGGTATCCGTTGTGCCCAAAAGCGTGCGATTGTGCCAGGGGACTGCAAACAACACGCGCCCATCGCTCGTATGCGGCACCATAATGGCGGTGTCTCCGGAAAGAAATGTTCTTTCCAGCACCAGATGTACTCCTTGGCTGGGCGCAATAATGCCGCGCGCGGCCGGGTCATCCATGTGCCGCAACTGATCGCTGAAGGCTCCGGTTGCGTTGATGATGCATCGTGCGGCAACGGTATGTGCCTGCCCAGTTTCGCTGTCGGCAAACCGCACCGCGTGCAGGCGCCCCGCCGCATCATGCAGCAGGTGCGTCGCAGGAGCATAATTCAAAAGTGCTGCGCCAAGCCGCGTTGCGGTGGCGGCCAAGTCTATCAGAAGACGCGCATCATCAAATTGTCCGTCATGATACAGCACGCCGCCCCGGAGACCGTCGGTTTTCAACGTGGGAATATACCGCAGGACTTCTTCCCGGCTTAAATGGCGCGATTTTCCGAAGCCGTATTTCCCGGCCAGCAGGTCATAGGCTTTCAGGCCAATGCCGTAAAACGGTCCTTCCCACCACTGATAATTCGGCACGACAAAAGCCAGATCATGCACCAGATGCGGGGCGTTATTTTTAAGAATTCCGCGTTCATGCAAGGCTTCTGTGACCAGAGCAATATTGCCCTGCTGCAAATAACGCACGCCCCCCGTGCACCAGCTTGGTGGAGCGACTGCTGGTGGCTTTGCCAAAATCGCTTTGTTCCAACAGACACACCGCATAGCCGCGTGCCGCCGCGTCCACCGCAATGCCCACGCCCGTAGCGCCGCCGCCAATGACCGCAATATCCCATGATTCGTCCCGGTCGATCATCCGCTGTAGTGATATATCTCTATTCATGGATGAATTCCACCACGGATTACTCAGGCTTAGCGCCCGGCTCTTCCCAGTCTCGGGATCGCGCGACCGCCTTTTTCCACCGCTGTCGGCGGAACTGCACTTCATCACGATTCATCCGCGGTTCAAAAACGCGGTCGACAACCCAGTGCCGCGCAACATCGGCGGGTGATTCCCAATATTTTACCGCCAAGCCCGCTAAATACGCGGCCCCCAACGCGGTGGTCTGTATGACCTGGGGCCGCAAGACTGGGACACCCAATAAATCAGCCTGGAACTGCATCAGTAAATTATTTTCCGACGCGCCACCATCCACGCGCAATTCGGTCACCGGCTTCCCGAAATCCCTTTGCATACACTCCAGTAAGTCCGCACTTTGATGGGCTACACTTTCCAGCGCTGCCCGGGCAATGTGTGCGGTGGTTGTTCCGCGTGTCAGACCGGATATGGACCCGCGTGCGTAGGCATCCCAATAGGGCGAACCCAGCCCCGCGAACGCGGGAACAAAATATACGCCGCCGGAATTCTCTACGCTTGCCGCAAGTGCTTCAATGTCTTTACTGCTTTGAATAATTCCCAGTGAATCACGGAGCCATTGCACCACGGCACCAGCGATAAACACGCTTCCCTCCAGGGCGAAATGAGTGGTGCCGCCCAACCTCCATGCGACCGTGCTTAAAAGTTGATTTCCGGATTCTGCCGGCTTTTCCCCTACGTTCATGAGCATAAAGCAGCCGGTGCCGTAAGTATTTTTCACCGATCCGGGGGCAAAGCACGTTTGGCCAAATAAAGCAGCCTGCTGATCGCCGGCCACCCCCGCAATCGGCACATTTGCTCCCAGCAATTCCTTGGAAGTATGACCAAATAGTTCCGATGAGGACCGCACTACGGGTAAAACCGAGGGTGGTATATCCAGCAGCGCCAGAAGTTCATGATCCCATTGGC
Organism: Phycisphaerales bacterium; assembly: GCA_027366115.1. Classification (GTDB taxonomy): domain Bacteria; phylum Planctomycetota; class Phycisphaerae; order WQYP01; family WQYP01; genus JAMDCX01. The sequence goes on along the minus strand of DAHXLH010000204.1, from coordinate 13,504 downwards.
CAGTGTGGATGTTAAACAGCATCGTGCGGGAGGCGTTGGAAATATCCGTCGCGTGAACCGCGCCGTCGGTAAGTTTCCAAAGCAGCCATGAATCCACTGTGCCAAATGCCAGTTCGCCGCGCGTGGCCATATCCCGCGCACCGGGCACTTGGTCCAGAATCCATCGCAACTTACTGGCGGAAAAATAAGGGTCAATAATCAGGCCGGTTTTTTGGGTCACCATCTCGCCATGGCCTGCCGATTTAAGCGCCTCGCAAAAATCAGCGGTACGCCGGTCCTGCCAGACGATAGCATTATAAACAGGTTCCCCGGTCTTCCGGTTCCATACCAGTGTGGTTTCCCGCTGATTGGTAATGCCAATAGCGGCAATATCGGTAGCTGAAATACCCGCTTGGCTTATGGCTTGTTGTGCGGTAGCCAGTTGCGTGCGCCAAATTTCCTGGGGGTCTTGTTCTACAGAGCCGGGCTGGGGAAATAAGGGCGTCAGTTCCGTTTGAGCCATCGCCAGGGATCGCCCATTGTGATCAAACACGATGGCTCGTGAACTGCTGGTTCCCTGATCCAATGCCAGAACAACGTTCATCGGATTTCCACCCCGGTGCGCCGTAAATCCTAATTTGCAGGCTTAACAATCAGGCATGGGCCGGCACGAATACGGATTTTTCCACCAGAAACTCCGGACAATCCGCGTTATCCCAGCCTACGCGGCTGCCTGCTGGATAATCCGCTGCCTGTTGGTGCTGCGGTAATTGCACGGTGGTTTTATACGCAGTTTGTACCAGCAGGGAATTCTCAGCCGGATTTTGCTGTAAAACCAGCCCCTGCATGTGCCGCGGGCGGCCAAAAAGCGGCTCCACAAAGTTTCCACCATCGCTAACTACGTCAATCTTTCGCGCCAGCGCGTGTATACGTCCGGACACCCATTTGCCCACCACCAGATCCGCCGCGGATGAACATGTGAAGGTATTACGATAATTCGCGTTGGGCGTCTTTAACGTAACCAGATTATTTTCAATATTCTCAACAATAAATTTCATTCAGTATTCTCCAATATCAAAGCAATTATAAGCACGAAGCGCCCAACGGCCAATGGTTCGCGCCCCCCTTGGCGCATGGTATTATTTTCCAATTCCTGCAGCCTCAACTCCTGAAATCTCAAATCTCGCATTTCAAATTTCAAGCACGCTATTGATTGGTGAAAAAATCAAAAACCAGATCATACCACCCCGGCAGCACCTCATGGGCGAAATCGGGGTAAATGGCAGTGCGCTTTTCACACGTCATTTTGTTGTAGGCTGCGAATTGCGTGGACGGCGGGCATATCGTGTCCATCAAGCCAATGGCCATGAGCGTTCTGGCTTTGATCCGCGGTGCCAGATGCTGGCAGTCAATATAGCCTAAGCGGGAAAATATCTCCTGTTCGCGCAGATGCCGGGGGTCCTGTTGTCGAAAAAAAGCCTGCAGTTCCACGTAGGCGTCTTTAGCCAGATCCATTTCCCAGACTCTCTGATAATCACATAAAAATGGATACTGCGGTGCCGCTTTGGCAATACGCGGCTCCAACGCCGCGCACGCCAGCGTCAGCCCGCCGCCTTGTGATCCGCCCATCGCGTAGACCCGCGTTGCATCCACTTGCGGCATGGCCAGCAAAATGCCGGCAAGCTCGGCCGTATCAAGATATATAGATCTAAATAGTAATTTCCGCGGATCCGGGTCACTTAATCCGCGAACAATATGCCCGCGATGCGTCGTGCCACGCACCGGGGTAATATCCTCGGAATATCCCCCCTGCCCCCGGCAATCCATGGCGGCCACAATATAACCCGCCCCCGCCCAGGCCAGTTTCTCCGTCCAATCACCGGCATGGCCGGAATAGCCGTGAAACATGCAGATGGCAGGCCGTTTTGTACCCGTGGCCAGGTGTTTTGGTTGCAGAAATTTCACATGTATGCGCGCCCCGCCCACACCGGTAAAGTACATATCAAAGCAGTCCACATGCGGTGCATGAAATTCCGCCGGGCGTAATTCCACCTCGGGTTTTACCGCGCCCATTTCCTGCAGCGCCTGACTCCAATACGCGTCAAAATCAGCCGGGCGCGGATTGCGGCCGCTATAGGTTGCCAGTTTTTCCATGGGCATATCAATGACGGGCATAGGACAACTCCAGATTTCCATTCTTCGCGCGCTGCGGACACTATCATAGTGGATAATACAATGCTTTGAGAAGTTAAAAAAAGCTTAGTGGCAAATGGCTGTAAAAAAATACGGATCACGGAGACGACGGCGTCCAAAATTACCGCCGCAGCGCCAAGTTCGCGTCGTTGGAGGAAATCAAGGCTAAGCGACCCATGAGATAGGGGGCAAAAGCCTGCGCTTCAGGCGGCACAGGGAACAGGCTATATTGCACAAGCTGCCGACCGGAAGTATTGGCCCGCCATACATACCGTAACACGTTCACGCGGAACCGGCCGCCCGATTTACCGATAAACTGCAAGGGCCGCGGAAGTCCGGCAATCGGAATTTTTACCACAGTCGTTGCGGCGCTGTCCCCGCGCCAGGTGCCTGTTCCAATTTTTACGCCAAGGCCTTGAATATGCCATGGAATCAGGCCATAGGGATGATTCAAATCCGGTGCCCCGGAGGATGTGGGCGTAGGTGCTGTGGAAGACCGATGCCATACGCCGTGGGTGCGGCCCGTGGGAGACACGACCAGCTCAAAAAAATTAGTGCCGTTTTGTTTGCGTGACGTATCGAGCCAGATTTCCGAACAGTCTTCCCGCCACAGGTTGTCCGCGGCCGCCTTGCCGACCGCCTGATATGGGCCAGTGGCGACAATTGCGATGTACAGGTCCGCAGGCGTGAATACCGCAGCAATTTTGGTGTGCACGCCGGCAAGCCGGGAGGATCGCGCTTTGGCCAATTTGAACCATTGGGCATTTTTCCAGACATCCGCCGCCAACGGGTCGGTCATGGCCTGTTGCGAGGCTGTCAGCGGCAGGGCTTCCAAGGCTGCCGGGCGCGCCCGGCTGTCACGGTTGGGTGCGGAGGCGGAACCAGTTGACCCGTCCTTGCATCCCGGCCAGACCGACAGCAGGGAACCGGCAAGCAGTACCACGCCTATCATTTTAAAAGTTGTAAGGCCTTTAAAGTTCAATTTTTGTGCTGTCCTTTTCTTCATTGTCGCTCATCCTGAGCTTGCTGGCCGTCATACCAAACGACCAACTCACTGCACAGTTACAGATTGCTGCGGATCAGCAATGGTAGTCATGGCTTGCGGTCCCATTTCACTGCTGTGTCCAGGGAATGCCTTGGCTTTCGGGTCAAGGTGGATTTTTGCGTAATTTACCGCCGTCGCTGCCTCGCCAAATCCGGTGACAATCAGCTTGAGTTTGCCGGAAAATCCAGCAACATCACCGGCTGCAAAAATCCCTTTCATATTGGTCTCCATCTGCTGGTTGACCAGAATGGATTGGCCCTCCTGCTTGATAGGCCAATTTTTAATAGCGCCCAAAGAGCTGATAAAACCGAGCTGCGGAAGTATGGCGTCAACCGATATTGTCCGCTCTTCTTTGGTCTGGTTATTCACCAGAATGGCACCCTTTAAAACATTATCGGCTATTACCAGCTCTTTTAATTCCCAAAATGTTAATATTGGCACGCCCAGCGCCAAAACCTTGGAAACACTGTCTTCATGCGCCCGAAATTGATTGCGCCGGTGAACAATGGAAATATGCGATGCCGTCCCATGCAGATTCATCGCCCAATCCAAGGCCGAATCCCCGCCGCCGATGATCAGCAGACGCTTGCCGGAAAAGACCTCTTTTGAAGAAACCGCATAATAAATGCCTCTATTCTCCCATTCTGCGGCATTGGGGAGCATGACTTTGCGGGGCTGAAAAGCGCCCGCTCCGGCACAAATCAGCAGGGTTTTGGTGTAATGTTCTCCATGCTCTGAGCCAACAATGTAGCAATCCATGGCTTCATGACGTTTGAGCGTTTTTACCGTTTCTGATAGATGCACGGTTGGCTGATATTGCAAGCCCTGTTCCATGAGGTTTTTGACCAGATCACGGGCAATAACCCTGGGAAATCCGGCGACGTCATAAATATATTTTTCCGGGTATAGCGTGGCCAATTGGCCGCCCAACTGATCCAGCGAATCGATGATTTTGGTTTTCATCTGTCGCAGGCCGGCATAATACGCGGCAAACAGCCCTACCGGGCCACCGCCGATAATCGTTAAATCAAATATTTCCGGTGAGCCGGTCATTCCAGCGGTCCCTTTCAATGCGTAATCAGCCTTGTGCTGATCCTTCAACGCAATATTCTATGCCAATTCTTACGAAGTTAAAAGCGTATTTGAATCTGATATATTCGCAAAAGCGTTGCTACGCTAATATCCCTGATTTTGGCCCGCTCCCTAGCCTGTCCGAGTAATCGCCGGGATTGCGATGGGCGATTACTCGGACAGGCTCCTAGAGATTGCGGCCCGCTGGCCCAAGAATTTGGCAGCTAACTATTGGCTGCAGGACCGCTCAATACCTTCTGCACAAATTCTTCACCGGGAACGGGGCGACCAAAATAATACCCTTGAAACAGCGGGCAGCCGCGTTCTTTCAGGAAATCAACATGCTCGCGGCTTTCCACGCCCTCGGCGACGACTTGCAGCCCATGATGGGTGGCGACAGCCAGAATCGCTTCAACCAGTGACGCATCATTCATATCCGTCGGGGCGTCCTGGATAAAACTTTTATCAATTTTCAGTTCCGTCAGCGGTAGTTTTTTCAGATACGCCAACGATGAATAACCGGTGTCAAAATCATCGATGGAAAAATGCACGCCCAGCGCCTTAAGCTGCTGCATTTTTGAAATCGCTTCATTAAGATTATCAAAAACTACCGCCTCGGTAATCTCCAGGGTTAACAAACTGGCATTGGCACCAGTTTCCTGCAGTACCATCGCTACGCAATCTCGAAAATCCGGACCGCGAAATTGCCGGGGGCTGACGTTAACGGAGATGCGGATGGGCCTGGCCGCCTGCTCCAATTTGTTAATTGCCATGCACGCTTGTCTAAGCATCCATGTTCCCATGGGAACAATCAGCCCAGTATCTTCCGCCACAGGAATAAACGCCATGGGAGAAATCAGCCCCCCTTCTTTATTGTGCCACCGGATTAAGGCCTCCGCACCAATAATTTTCCCTGACGCATTGACCTGCCCTTGCAGGAACATGCGGAAATCCTCACGTTCCAGGGCTTGGCGCAAATCATGTTCAAGCGTAAGCCGCGCGCTCACCGCCGACTGCATGGCGGGTTCAAAGTAGCACACGCTGTTGCGTCCGGTGGCTTTAGCGCGGTACATGGCCGTATCCGCCTGCTTAACTAAATCCGACGCTGATTCCATTCCCTTGGGAAATAGTGCCACGCCGATGCTCGCCGTAATGTGGTGCTGAAACTTTCCGAGCACCACCGGCTCGGAAATCGCTTGTTGAATTCGGCTGATCGCCGCTTGCACCATATTCGCCGAGACCTCAGAACTATCGGATAACGCCTGTAGCAGCAGCACAAATTCATCTCCGCCCAGGCGGCTGACCGTGTCCTGCTGCCGCAGCGCTTGCTTGAGGCGCTGACTGATTTCCCGCAAAAGGTCATCGCCAACTTCATGGCTCGCCGCATCGTTAAGATTCTTAAAGTTATCCAGATCAATACATACCACCGCGCCAAACACGTTACTTCTTTGCGCTACAGCTACGCAGGTCGCCAGCCGATCCAGAAATAACCGCCGATTGGGCAGTTCAGTTAACGGATCATAATAAGCCAGTTGCTCAATGCGGGCGTTGGCCGCCATTTGATCTGAAATGTCTTTTTGTGCTCCGACAAAGTGCGTAATGATTCGCGCTTCATCACGCAACGGTGAAATATGCAGTTGATTCCAGAACATCGTACCGTCTTTCCTATAGTTCTGGAGAATCACTTCACAACTTCGCCCTTCTTTTAAAGCTGATCGCAATTCATCAAGCCCCGGTTGATCGCGTTGGGAGCCTTGCAAAAAGCGGCAGTTGCGGCCCAGCACTTCCGCCTGACAGTACCCGGTCTGCTTTTCAAACGCCGGATTGACATAAGTAATCGGCATATCCGGCTGTTGCGCATCGGCGATTAGAATGCCGATGGTTGCGGATTCCAAAGCGCGGTGCGCTAGGCGAAGGGAGTCTTCCGCCCGCCGGCGATCCGTGACGTCGTGGGCAATAATCAGATTAACCTGACGGCCTTTAAGGATAATCGGATGGACATAAACTTCCACATCCCGAATCGCACCGGATGCGACGCGATGCTGATTTATAAAAAACTGAGTGCCACTAACTTTGGTTTCGGCAAACTGCCGCTCCAATGTCGCCCGCCCCGCAGTGTTAATATCCCAAATGTGCATCGTGCGCAACTGCTGGCGCGACCAACCCCAAAAGGTGCAGGCGGTATTATTAGCATCAACAATACGGCCGTTCTCGGGGTCCAAAAGATACTCAATGGCTGGACTTTGATTAAATATTTGCAGGAATATGTCGTTCTCGCCGACGGCCCGGTCCTGTAGATCACTGATTGTTCCCATACCTTGTCCTCAAGCGCTGCCTCGCAACAGAAACATGTGGCCTGTCACTGCCGCAAGGTGGAAAAATCATGCCGCCAGCCAACTTCCGGGATTACAGTAATCCGACACGCTTTCTATTTTTCGGCGATTAGCGGGCGTTTTATTCGGGAATTCTGTCCCGTTTTCATTCAACTTTCGCAGTAAAGACATTCACGAAGCCCAAAACAGCATATTTCAAACTGGCTCGTCCGCACGCTGCATCTGATTGTCCCAGGCGATGACGATTCTTCTTAAGACCTGAAATATATGCCGCTCGGCACAAATTAACTACCTTTATTGTAGCAGCCATCTTTGTTATCGGATCAAAATTTGTTCCCGATAACTTTTTCTATCATTCTTTACAATATTCGTGTTTACGAATTATTAGAGGGGCCAAAGCTTGTCTTTTCCTGATTTTCGCTCAGTCAAGTAGCCAGGTTCGGCGATGCAGCAGCATATCCAAAGCCGGTGAGATCGGTTGCAGCAGCAGCAATGCGACGGTCGCCGGGGGCAACGGTATAGCGATCCGGTGCAACAATGCGGCGGCTAATCCCGCCAGCACCAAAAACACTTTCCGAGCCAGCGGTTCGATGGGCAAGGTGCCGGGCAACGCCAAAATAAATACCGACGCAAATATAAAATCCGAACTGCACACTTCATAAAATAATAAAGCGATTGATCTTTCCGGCGCAAGATACCACAATCCACCGATGCTTTGCCAAAATTCATGGTGCAGCACGCGCGGCGACAGCGGCCCAAAAATTAACCCCACCAATACCGCAATTAAAAATAATGCCGACGCATCCGGCGGCAGAATATGCCGATACGACAAATACAATCCTGCAATAATAATCGCGAAAATGCCCACCGTGCCAATGCGCCCGGGAACGCCGCCCAACAGCAGGGCCGGTGGCGATGGCAAATTCATAGCAAACATATTTTGTAATGCAATGTGGGATTGCACCCCCGCCGGGTCACCGGCAATTTTACCTAACGTGTGTTGAATAACCTGTTCCGGCCGCGGCAACAAGACCGCATCGACACCCCGGCTCGGCGATCGCTTGGGCCAGCGATATATTTGTGCCGCTATGGACTGATCAATATCGCCAATCGTCAGATGATCTAACACTAACACCGGCCAGCGTCCGGCGGGCACGAATATCGCTGTGAGAGCCAAGGGTGCCAAAAGTGCAATATGAAAGCGTTGTTTTCCCGGCAAGCCCGCAATCCAAATGAGCAGCACAATACTGGCCCCCATCACCAGTGCCCAATACCAGGTAAGCAAGGGTGCGGTCAGGCCCGAAGCAATCACGGCGTAGGCCAGTGTATGGTTCCACGTTAACAGTTGGCCGCGCTGGGTAAATCGCTCCAATAAATAGTGCGTGACCGCCGCCGTCGCCAGCGTGCCCAGAATAATCACTGCCGCGCGGAATCCAAATACCGCGACGCCCCACAACAGCGGCAGCAGCATCGACACGCTGATCGTTTGATAAAATTCTTTCCGCGCCACCGGCCACGAAAGAAATGGCCTTTCCTGCCCGGCATTGTGCTGTGCTGGCCCGGATATATCGCCGATATGAGTGTCTCTAGCAGTCATGTCGCCTCCCCCGGTGTGTCAGCTTGGGCATCCGCGGTCTTCAATGAATGAATCGTCACCGCCAAAGCCAGACGCGACGGACACACATAACTGCACAGGCCGCAATCAATACAGGCCGAGGCCTCCTGTGCGGAAATCGCCGGCAAACTATCAATCATCCGCACCTGCGCCATCAGGCCGGCCGGGTTCAGCCCGGCGGGACACGCGTTCACGCACCAGCCGCAACGGATACAATCAACCGGTTGCTCAACCAGCGGCGGTGGCCTTAAGGAAATAATCCGAATCCACGGCTCCAAAACAGTCTGCTCCGGGTTTACCAACTCCCCGGTCATCATGCCGTTGATGATACATTGCCGCTCTTTATAAATAATCCCGGCATCCGAGAAAACCTGCGACAGTGGTTGTCCCAAATTTGCCGCAATAAGCCGGGGCATGGCGTTGTGCGTAAATAGCTCGACCGGACGCCACTGCGGCACGCCACCGAATTCAATCCAGCAGCCTAGTATCCAGCACGTCATAGGATCCAAAAGAACAACACCGGCGTCCGCCGGCGATGCGCCGGGCTGAATTTTCAACCCCAGCAAAGCGCGTAACAAAATACTGGGGTGCCCCAGCGGATATCGATTAACCAGAGGGCGCACAACAAAAGGGTGCGCTTTGGCCACAGCCCCCCATTGATACCGGATTTCCGATTCATCCCGTGGAATCGCCAGAATGGCCCGGGGTGCCGATACACACCGCCGCACCAGATTCAAACCCGTTATCAGTTGCGGCAATTCAAATTCACTTAACACCCGCGGAAGAATGGATTCCGGCTGCGGGGCCACCAGATTAAGCACCACGTCCCTTACCGCCCCGCCCCCCAACTGATCCACCAGCGCCGGTGCCCAGATATCCTGCCCCCCTATCTTCAACCGCTGCAGCACCTCCCGCAAAGCTTCCGGAGTTTCAGGCAGCAGCGTGGGAGGGGAACTCTCGGCGATGTCCCGCGCCGGCCAGACCGGGGCGTCCCAGGCCGGGGGACCGAAATATAGCCCCCCAGGCACTTGCCGTGATCGCAATGACATTTTCCCCATGAACATGATGGTCTCAGTTGGGCGGCTTCCTGATCTTAACCACGACACTAACCAGTCGATTTTAGCCCCGGCAACCTGTGATTTGCCAATGGAATCCCTGGAAAAATCGGCAACGTGCAATCAATCTACAAAAAAAGGCCGGGGTTGGCCGGCCTTGAAAGAGTCTGATTGTTCACACTTTACACGATTCAGTGGCCGACAATTTCCGATTTCTTCGGCATAAGAATTCCCAGCAACTCGGATTGTGCCAGTTCCGGCACCTTTTCCTGTTTTAATGTCGCGCCGAGATCTTGGACAAAGGCGTTCCATTGTGCATCGGTAATGTGCATGCCTTTATGGGCCTGATACATATCCGGGCCGGTGTAAATTTGCGGGCCCCCGGACTTCTCGCCAATGTAGGCCACAATCTGCGTCTGTAACTTCGCCAGATTGGCATGGGCAAAGGCCGCGTTAATTCGATGATCCCTTCCCACCTTAATTAGAAATGCGTGGACCACAGTGGTAATTCCCGATTGGCCGCCTAACTGTTCATACAGCGACGGGCCATTCATCTGCGTCTGGTTTTTAGCGCAGCCGCCTAAACCAATCGCCAGCACCACTGCTGCCAGAGTTCCCAACCCAGCCGACAACGTAGAAGTTTTTCGCACGGAAAGGCTCCTTCCAAAGGATCAACCCAGGCCGCCCCGGCTTCTGCCGGTGGATAGCAAGTCCCGGACCGCTGCTTTAGATAGCACGGAACAGCCAAACTGGCAAGCGCCCAACGAAAAAAATAGCCCGCTGCCGCCCTCTCTTGCCGTCACAGGACCCGCCTTTTTTATTCATAAAACTCCTCTATTTAGTTTGGTCCCCATCCACAGGAATTTTCCTGCGGCATCGCGAACCCGTTTAATCAATGGCGTTGTCGGCCATTCATGCGGTTTCGCTTATGTTACCGCGTGCCCGACCGTAGGGGGCCTTATCGTGCGCTGATAGCCGCGCCACGCCACTTTATTTTTGCGCCGCCGGCACCGGAACGCTGGCGGCTGCGGTCAGTCGTACCGGCCCCAGCAATCCCGACGGGCGCAACCGCGAATTCTTCTTATAGTAATTCCAAGTCTCAAACGTATAACAATCGGTTGACGGATCAGGCGCGCCTTTTACTACCCACTTGGGGAACCGAACCAGTGGCCGTCCCACGGATGTGGCCGCGCCCCAATGCAGACCCGAAGAATGCTGCAGGTCGCCGATGAGGCGATTGGCCCAGGTATTGCTAACCGCAATGCGAATGCGGTTATGCCCGGCGCGGATTGCCGACGTAACATCCACCTTAAATGGCGCGTGCCACAGCACCCCGAGATTATGCCCATTCACCCAAACCTGAGCCAGACTATGAAGTGATCCCAAATGTAAAATCACCCGTTTTTCCGAGCCGATAAAACCCGCCGGGACCGACACCGTTTGTGTATACACGCCTGTCCCGGAAAAATACTTGATGCCGGAATTCTTCGATGCGGTCCACGACGTTAAGTTCTGTAACACCACGTGCCCCGGTGCACCCCAGCCGGGAGTAAAGCTGACGTTCCACGGCCCCGTGATCGCTTCTGGCACCGGCAACGGCGATACCTTCACCACCTGTTTGTGCCCTGAAGCGAATTGCAATTCATAGCTTCCCGGCTTTGCCGTCTGCAGATCCATGCGGCCCGCGCGGTCGATTTGAATGGTGGTCCTATCCGTCGGCCGATTATCGCGCCGGACAGATACCACAGGATCCACATCCGCCGAAGAATGCCGAAAGACCACAAATATTGACGCCTGCGGCCCCAGATTCAGCGGCACATTGGTACGGCCGTGGGTGTCACTGAATTCACCATCAGTCAAGCGTTTTCCGGTTTCCGGTTGCCACAATTCCGGGACCTTCCCGGAAATCCGGAACGATGCCACCGCATGGACCGCCTGGTTGGATCGATTCACAACAAAATAAATGTCCATCGCCCGCGAATGCCGATGAATGGCCGTCAGAGGCAAAAACGGAATTGCCAACATGCTGTTTTCTTGGATGTGTGCAGTGGCAGGCTTTCCACCGAGCGTATATTTCATAGTAAGATATTTGACATGCCCAAATGCCGGATCACCTCCAAACGCCTGATTATCAACGCGCATGGCAAGGGTGCCGTCATTTTGCCGCAACCGGTTTCGCAACACCGAGGTAACGTTTACCTTTCGCCCCGCGCCGGGAGCCGCGTAAATAGCGGACTGAATAACTAGCGGACCTTTATTGGCGGCGAGTACGGAAAAATCGGGCTGAATTCCCATTGCGGCAAGCACGTGCGGCAATGGCCGATTCCATACAACCTGCCCCTTGCCGAAGCGGTGCTCTGTGACATGAATGCCGTCGCAATCGCCCCATACCGCGCGACCGATTTCCGCGACAACGCGGTCGCATTTCGGGTAATCAGTAAGACTGGGCGACTCAGTTGGCCGCGGGCCGTCAACCGTGGCCCCTGCCGCGACAAGCTGCCGGAGTTTCTGCGCGACGCCCGGCAGCATTTGCGAAGAATTCGGCAACAGCAATACCGCATAAGCTCGGCCATCCGGAAGTGTGATTTTGCCGTTATGCACCGTCGCCTGTTCAAACAGGGACAGGCTTAACGCATCTTCTGAAAGTCCGTGGGGATCGCTATTAAGCGTGCAGATATCGCACACCTGGGAACCCTGCTGCAACAAAGTCTGGCAACGGTTGATATAGGTGAAAAAATCTATGCCAGGCTTGAACCAGGTCTGGTTTTCACCAAAATGCGTCCCCCACCATCCCATGAGGATACCGGGCTTGTACTTTTTGTTCAGAGCCTGGAGCGTCCAATCGTGCAGATAACACTGATTCACACCGCTAAGAAAGCCACCATCGAGGGCGGGCTTCAAAAATGCGGGTGTTTCAGTCATGCGGCTGGACGCTGGACCGCCAGTGAGTGTTTCCGCTCCCACCAGCGTGCGGCCATCCGCCCGGGCCGCACCGGCCACATTCCCGGCAATGCCGCTGCGGCTGGCGTTCCAGAATTCGCCCATGGTTACATCACATGATGCCGCCGCAGCGATAGTATTAAAGGGGCCGGTATACGGCTCGAGACACATTTTCATGCCCGCGGCGTCAATAAGTTTGCGGTACACGTCAAAGTCATTTTTGACAAACAGTTGTGAAACCGTTCGCGCCATGTCGTAACGGAATCGCTGCGAAAGCTCCGGGCTGCCAATAACAGCTCCGCTTAATACCGGCAGCCACGGCAGTGGATCGTAATGACGCATTTTTATAAAGTCGCGGCGAAAGTGTTTCGTCCAGTTCTGGCCGCCGGCTTCATAACTGTCAAAAAGAAGATGATCAAAAGTATGCCCCACCGCCGGGCCAAGGTGCTTCCGCAAGGCGCGTATCACATGTTCAATATGGAAAGTTGCGGCCTTGGCACTAAGCTTGTCGGCCTCCAGTGAATGCACAGTCCCGTGCGGGCCTACAAGGCTGTCCGGCACGGGGTGGTCGGTCATGGCGGTGGAAGTGTAGCCGATGCGGTAGATGCGCCAGCGCCCCGCCGGTGCCCGCCACACAAGCCGTCCGTCGGATTTCATATCGGAGGAAATATTTTTGATTTCTCCGGGTTGCACCACGCCGGTGTCCGGCAGAGCCAGTACTTCAATGGCGCGGTAAAAACCCAGTCGCGTCGGGGGCGGCTTGAGTTGCACACGCACCATACCAGGCCCTTTGACGGCCGTGACATTCCATACCACCATTTTCATGGATAGCGCGGGCGTGATCCATGGGCCGCCGCTGGCATCCCAACCCGGGCAGTTTTCCATTCCGAGTTTCAACCCCAGTCGCTGGGCGGTATGCACGGCATATTGAACCATGTGCCAGAAGCGCGGACTCCAATATTTTACAGGCTTGGGCGTACCGCTGTTGGTGATATCCGGCGCGACACCCGCCTGCGAGCCGATCGGACAAATCGTTGCCCCCGCCACGCCGGCGGCTTTCATGGCGGTAAGATCGCGCTTAATACCATACCGACTGATGGTAAGGCCCATCCAATGCCACCACACGTACAACCGGCGCCCCGCCGGCGGCGACTGAAACTGTTGCGCCAGCGTACCGGGTGCCGCGGAAGCAGCCGTTGCCAAGGTGCTACACGAGAGAATCAGTGCCGCAACAAGAAATGCTATCGGCACCACACCGGTATGAAGGGCGCGT